>JBJTUC010000020.1:0-3158 GCA_046080505.1 Planctomycetota bacterium | reverse complement strand
GGAGGAACTCAGCCGCATCCTCGAGCAGCTCCGCGCTCAGTCGCAAGCCATCGATGCGCGGGTACGCGCTCTTGAGCAAACGATCGAACGCCAGAACCAAGAGATTGAACGCCTTCAGGCAGGCAAGCCAGTGGAGAGCGGGTCGACAGAGGCGGCAAGCGACGCTGATGCGAGCGATCCGATGAACGAGGCGAATCCAGAGGACGCAGAAGGTGCGGCCACCGCTCCTGCGATTGATGCCTCGCAGGAGTCCAAGACTCCAGCTCCTGTGACAGCGCCCGCCGTCAAGCGTGAGCACGATCCGTTTGCCTCTCCTTCCGACTTCATGCTTGAACTCCGCGCAAGGTATGCCGATCGCTTCGGCGCATCGGCGGCTCCGCAGCCTCGGATGACCTCTGACTACGACGATCACTCGCTCGCGATCAAGCGCTGGGCGGTTGGTCAGAACAGAATCCTGAGCCAGCCGATTGAGTGGAAGGTACGAGTCCTCCGCGTGACTGCATCGAAAACAAATCGTGGTGGAGGCGTCTTGCTGTGCGCAGAGGACAAGCCATCCGAAGCCGGCATAGAGACCACCTTTGAGGTTGATCTAACGGCGGACGCTTTGGCATCAATGCCTTCCGGCGATCGTGCAGGCGTCTTCACTCTTGTCGGCATCATGGATCCGAGGCTTGCATTCTCGCCCGAGCATGAACGCGACGACCGTTGGGATCGCGATGGCCATGTTGTTGGCCCCCTGTGCGTTTCTGATTGGCGCGTGCAAGGACTGCAGTTGCGCTCCTCGGCCGAGTGAAGGTCGATGCAGCCGGACGATCATGTCTGCCTGTGTTTCCGGGTCAGCCTGCGGAAAATCACCACTTTTCTCGAGTGTGAACGCCCCCGTGTCGCGAGCGAACTGTCGCTTTGCCAGGGTGCCGGCACAGGGTGTCACTGGTGCGTTCCGTTCTTGGAGCGGATGCACGCACAGTGGAATCGTGGCGACCCAGTTGCAGTCGATGTCGAACCGAAGGAGTATGCGGAGCAACGCGCGGATTACCGCAGCCAAATGAAGTAGCCGAGCATCGCCCCTGCAAAGACCCACGCCAAGAGACTGGTCTCTCGCGCGCGACCTGCAGCAAGTTTCAGCACGGGACTCGCCAACAGCGCAGCCGCCATGCTGTCTGCGATCGATGAAGTGAGAGGGATTCCAACGATGACAAGCAGCATCGGCACGGATGCGGCGGGATCGTTCCATTGGAGTCGACGCAGTTGGCTGGCCATTGCTGCGCCGACAAGCACCAGCACGGGCGCGCTCGCAGGCGGATAGTTGCCGAGAGCTTCCACAATGGGCGCACAGAGAAGCGCAGCAAACATCAGCAAACCTGCCGTCACAGCCGTGAGACCGCCTCGACCGCCCGATGCAATTCCTGCGTTGCTCTCCGCGTAAGCACCGCACGCGCTGACACCAAGGAGCGAGGATACGACCGTCGACAGCGAGTCGGCGATCATCGCGCGCCGCACGGGGGGATCATCGTTGCTCGAAATGAAGCCGCCATGATGCATCAGAGCCAGGAGTCCAGTGGTGGAGTCGCTCAGCATGCTGAAGAGCAAAAGCAGCGTCGGCATCCACATCTGCGGCGCCACGGCCCCAGCGATGTCGAGGGAGAAGAACCCGTCGAAACGCCGAGCGGGAAGTCCGATCGGATGTGTCGGCACGGCGGCAGACTGAATCTGTGAAGCGGTCCATGCATCGGTCGCTGCCCACTGGGGCAGCACCGTCGGCACATACGAACGCAGAAGCCAGGCACTCACGAACGCGACGACAGTCGCGATCAGCAGCGCCGTTCGCCATCCACGCGCCTGCAGCATGCCCGCGACGACTATGCCGATGACGCACACAATCACATCGGGCGAACGGAGATCGAGTACCAGCCGAAACGCGCCAGCGCCTGGCGCAATGATGCCGGCGGCTCGAAGTCCCATCGCGGCGATCAGAAGTCCAATGCCGCAGCCAATGGCGGTCTGCAACTGCGCATCGACCGCGCGGAGCACGAAGGTGCGAAGTCCAAACAGCGACAGCAGCAGCAGCGCAACTCCAGCGAGCAGCGTTGCACCAAGTGCCGTCCGCCAAGGCTCGACACTTCCAGCCGCAGCCGCCGCAGGAATCAGCGTGAGAACCAAAAAGAACGCCTGCCCATAGGTTGGTCCGACAGCGAGTGGTAGACGACCGATCGTCCCCATGAGAACGCATCCGATTGCAACGGCGATCGCAGTCGACCACACGACCGCATCAGCGCTGAAACCAGTCGTCGTCCCAAGCGCCTGCCCGCACAACACATCGGGCAGCACGGCCATGACCACGACCATCGCCACAAAGGTGGTGGAACCCGCGAGCGCCTCGCTTGCAAACCGCTTCAGCATGACCCATAAGTATCGGATCATCAGGGGTGGTGGCAGAACTGATTGCAGTTGAGACTGAGTCTCAATACCATGGGATGGTGGAACGCCCACCCGTCCGAATCCCGCTCAATCAACTGACCCGAGGTCAGCGAGCGACCGTCGAGTGTTCCGCGCTCGACGCGCTCCCCGAAAGCGAGCGCTGCCTGCTTGCGGCAATGGGCATGGGTGAACGCTGCGAAGTCCGAGTGTGCAAGCCGGGCACACCATGCATCATTCAGGTTGATCAGACACGGCTCGGACTGCCCAACGAGATCGCAGCGCGGATCATGGTCACTCCCGTTCCACCAGAGCAGCCGTGAACAATCGCATCGCCCTGCTCGGCAATCCAAACACCGGGAAAAGTTCGCTCTTCAACCGCCTCTGCGGGCTGCGTTCCAAGACGGCCAACTTCCCGGGCAGCACGGTCGAGCATCAAGTGGGCACGTGCGGCATGCCGGACGGTCGGGAACTCACGATCATAGATCTGCCCGGCATCTACAGCCTGCGTCTCGAACTTCCAGAGAGCAAGGTCTGCGCGGACTGTCTCGATGGCAAGATCGGTGATGGAAGACCCGATGCCGCACTCGTCGTGGTCGATGCGAACAACTTGCCGAGAAATCTACAGTTTGCAGCGAGCGCGCTCCGTCGTGGACTGCCAACCGTCATCGCGGTCAACATGATTGATCTTGCACAGCGACGCGGCTTTCAGATCGATGCAGCGCACGCCAGTCGCGTGCTCG
>JBJTUC010000019.1:0-3938 GCA_046080505.1 Planctomycetota bacterium | reverse complement strand
ACGCCCGTGCTCGATGCACCATCTGTTGCCTGCACATTCACTGGTGCAGCAACCTCACGGTATCCGCTGTTTGGCGCGCTCAGCGGTGATGTCGCCGCTGTACTCGCAGCGCGAACGAAGTAGTTGAACGCCACTCCGGCGGCAGCAGTGGAATCCGTGAACGGCGGTGCTGTCAACCCTTGAGCCACAGGCTGAGGCGTGGCCGCTCCAACAGAGCGCAGCACTTCATAAGAAGTCGCACCATTGACAGTCGTCCATGTCACCTGAACCGACTCAGCCGAGGTTCCATCCGAAGCCTGCACACCCAGCGGTGCGGTCAATGGGCGGTATCCAGTATCGGAGGTACTCGGTGCACTCACGCTGCCCGACGCACTACCACGCGTGCGAACCGTGTACGCATACACGGTTCCGCCGAGCGCTGTCGCATCGGTGTATGTCAGGCTGTTGCCGACCTGAGCGATCTGCACGGGCTGTTCGCCCGATGATCCCTGCTCAGCCCGTTCAATCGAGTAACCCATGGCACCCGCAGCAGCAATCCAAGTCAGTTTCACGCCGCTTGCGAATGTTCCATCCGTTGCAGCCAATCCAGTCGGTGGCATCACCTGACGGAAACCCACATCGGCAACACTCGCTGCTGACACTGCGCCGAGCATCACCGCACGCACGGAGTAGGCGTAGGCGACACCTGGCAGTGCGCTCGCATCGATGAACGATGTTCCACTTGAGACTAGCGCGATCTGTGTCGCCTGAGCGCTGCCAAGAGCTCGGAGCACTCGGTACTCGGTCGCGGCGGGCACAGCGCCCCACACCACTTCCACGTGCGAGGTCGATGATCCATCCGACGCCGAAACAACGGTGGGTGGCGGAAGCGCGCGGAAACCACTGTCTGGTGGGCTGGAGGACGACTCCCCTGCTTGGAAGAGTCCGCGGACCGCGTACGAATACATCGTGCCTGCCACGGCGGATGCATCCTGGAACGAGGTGGTCCCAGAAACTGACGCAATCTCGCTCGGTGTCCCGCTAGCTTCACTGCGCAGCACGCGGTAGCCGCTCGCGCCACTCAGCGCACTCCACGTCACAAGCACATGAGCCGCACTGGTTCCATCACTCGCCTGCACATTCGTGGGCGCGGTCAGCGCGCGGTGACCGCCGTCGCCAGAACTCAGCGCGCTCTGACTCCCTGACTGCGCACCCACCGAGCGCACTGCGTAGGTGTAAAGCGTGCCAACCACGGCGGTGTTGTCGTCGAAGGAAACAACAGGGGCGGTGACCGATCCGACTTGTGTCGGTATTGCCACTCCAGAACTGCGGAAAATGCGGTACCCCGTCGCACCAGCCGAGGACTGCCACGTCACACGAACTCCACTGGCAAGTGTGCCGTCGGTGGCACTGACTTGCGTCGGCGGTGGCAAGGCGGCATGACCGGCATCTGCTGAACTCGCGACGCTCATGCCAACAGCGCCGCGCGCACGAACGCTGTACGCGTACTGCACCGCAGGCACAACGGACTCATCCGTGTATCCCAGAGGAGGCGGGCTGCCACTTTGCCCGCCCACGCTGGCAATCACTGCAGCACCTGCCCCGGCTTGCGAGCGCAGCACGTCATACTGAACCGCACCTGCGGCGGAGAGCCAGCTCACCTCAACCCGACTCGTGAACGTTCCATCGGATGCGCTCACCCCAGCGGGTGGCTGGAGATTTCGGAAGCCCGTATCGCTGTTGCTCTCCGCTGATGCGGTTCCACCCGCCACCGCCCGCACGATGTAGCTGTACTGCTGTCCAGGAACCGCAGACGCATCCAAGAACGATGCTTGCGAGGTCGTTGCCAACGGCGGCTCGTTGCCATCGCGGTAAACACGGTAGACAGTCGCGTTCACCACGCCCGTCCAACTGATCTGCACAGCGGTCGTCAGCGTCCCATCCGTTGCGGTGAGACCTGTTGGCGTGGCCACACTCGATGCACGCGAACCAGTGTCTGCAGCGCTCATGGGACCCACCCCCGCCGGCGTGGAAGCACGGACGCGGTACACGTAAGTCACGCCCGGCGTGGCAAGTGTGTCTAGGAAGTTGGTCTGCCCGCTGACTTCGCCGATCTCGACAGGCGCCTGCACCCCTTGCGCGCGGAAGATCTTGTAGCCCGTCGCAGACTCGACCGCGTTCCACGAAATCAGGACATGCACTGAACTGGTGCCATCGCTTGCCTGCACCGACAGAGGCGCTTCTGGTGCGCGCCAACCAATCGCAGGTGCACTCATGGCGCTGACGACACTTCCAGCCACCGCTTGAACGCGGTAAGTGCGATTCACGCCGATCGGCGCCGACATGTCTTCGAAGAACAGGCCGCTCACTTCTCCGATCGGATTCACTTCGTTGTTGAGGAAAACGCGGTACAGCAGCGCACCCTCCGCAGCCTGCCAGGACACACGCACCCGATCCGTCAGCGTCCCGTCGGACGCCTGCACGTTTGTCGGCGGAAGCGGCGAAACCGAAAATGACACCGTGAACTCGCTGGAAGCAGGTGCTGCGGCGTTGTCCGTGGCACGCAGTCGAAGAGATCGAACGCCAACCCCGCTGCCGCCTGGGGTCCACTGAACTCGAAGCGTTGTGAGACTGCCAGGTGTCGACGGCGTGAATGTGAATCCGAGCGGCTGCAAAAGCGACCCATTGAGAACTTGCACTTCGGTGGTCTGGGTCGCCTCGGGCGGGATGAAGTTCAAAGTCGTGTCGAAGGCCTGCCCCACCGTCAGGGCGACAGCGTTGCCCGAAGGCAAATTCGTGCAGACGGGGGGAACATTAGGGGCATTGCCACCAGACCCAAGCGAGAACGTGAAGAACTTTCCATCGAGGTAGTCGATGCCATCATTCGCCCCTCCGGGGCCGTCATAGTTGGCGTTGTTCTGGTTGAAACGCCCGATTTGGAAGAAGTCGATGCCGTTGCCACGGTTCACGCCGACGGTCGCAGGAGTTCCACCAAAACCGTTCGAGCCGCCGGAGGCGCTGCCCGTGGTCCAACACATGTTGTCGTAGCTGAACGCTGCGCGCTGACCAAGGCCGACAAACTGATTTGTGCCATCGGTCAGAATGATCTGAAAGGTGTTCAGTTTGTCGACTTGGTTGTTGTAATAGCCCACGTTGTCCCATGTCACAACAAAGGTGTCGAGCGTTCCATCCCCGTTGGAATCGAGCGACTTGCGCCAGACCTTGCCGCTTGCAGCGGGCCGCGTATCAACGTCTGCCCAGAATGCCGCGATCATCTTCGGACCGTTCGCGGGGAACCCCGTGGACGAATATGTCCCACTCGCCGCGCCAAATGTCACATTGCCGTTGTTGTTGATGAAGAGCCCTGGGAACGACTCGCCGAAGAAACTGACAGCGAAGGGGAGGGAGATCAGCGATGTCGACCCGTCGTCATTTCCGCTCAGCGCAAGGGTCCAGGTGCCGTCTGTCGCTGAAAACGGATAGAACAGATTGGCCCCGTCGCCTGAACACGCTGCTGCGATACCGCCATCATCTCCACTGCCACCGTGCTCTGCGAGCCACGCCTGCTTCTGGGCGACTTGTTCAGCAGGTTCATGAACAGGCCCATCATCCGCTTGAGCGGCCATCGTCCCAAGAGAGCCGATCGCGGCAGCCGCGACAAGAATCCATTCGGCACTCCTGTGACAAACGCCATCTGCTACGTGAAGAGCTTTCGGACGAAAGAGACTGCTCATTGCCATGGAATACTGCCCTGCGCTCCACAGTACGAATCAATGTGGGGCAGGTCAAAGCCTGCGAGCACATTTACGGCTGATAACTTTGAAACTGGCTCCAAAGCGCCAGGTCATGCGCGTCGACCACCAAGCGAAACGATCACGCGTTTGCCAGCCCGGAGGCAATGGCTGCCCCGAGCGATTGAACCGTACCCTAACGCAGCATCTGCTCTGGCTGCACCGATT
>JBJTUC010000018.1:0-19051 GCA_046080505.1 Planctomycetota bacterium | reverse complement strand
CGCGAGCGCCTTCGCCGTCGCCTCCACGTCCGCCGCACAGTCGCCGCGTTTCAATGTCCACGCGATCATCTCCGAAGGCGGCGATGTGGTGGCGGCCACCGTGAATGGCACCAACTCCCTCGGAACGCTCCAGGCCGACGCCGACAGCGGCTTGGTCGGCCGCGCCACGACCACCGTGCTCTCCACGGAAGTCAGCTTCCGCGTGGACAGCAGCACCTCGGTCATCAGCGGGTTGCTCGGCGAGTGCCTGGGCACCGGCAAGTACGCCATCGATGGCCTGCAGCTAGTGGTCGTGGACTGGAACTGGTCGAGCGTGAGCGGCTCGGGCAGCTGGAAGGTCCTGAGCTCCACCGGTGCGACGGTCGCTTCCCTGAGCTTCACCAACGGCGCCTATACGTCGACCGGCGGCAGCTTCGGCACGTCGCCGCTCGGCAGCGTGTTCCTGAACCTCGCGGCCGGCAACTACACCTTCCTGTCGAGCTTCAACAACGGCGGCACGGCAACCTCGGTTGTGAACTTCACCTTCGGCGCCGTCCCCGCCCCCGGCGCCCTGGTGCTCCTCGGCGCCGCCGGACTCGCCGGCTCGCGCCGCCGCCGCTGACCGCGCAGCGCTCGCAACCCCGAAACACGACGGGAGACGGCCGATCCGGCCGTCTCCCGTTCGTTTCAGGCGGACAGGGTGGGATTCGAACCCACGATACGGTTACCCGTATACAGCATTTCCAATGCTGCTCCTTCAACCGCTCGGACACCTGTCCAGGTTCCAACTGCTTTGCGGAGGGTTTAGTCTAGCGGACGAGTGAAGCGTTCTGCTGAAGGTAGTGCAAGTGGACTCGATGGCATCTTGCTTGTGGACAAGCCGATCGGCCCCACAAGCATGCGCGCGGTCGAGCGCGTGCGGCGCGCGGCGGGCAGGGTGCGCTGTGGGCATGCGGGGACGCTCGATCCGCTAGCGAGCGGGCTGCTCGTGATCGGGCTTGGGTCGTGTACGAAGCAGTTGGGTCAGTGGATGGCGGGTGACAAGCGGTATGAGAGCGTGATCGATTTGTCGGCGTTCACAGCAACAGATGACAGTGAGGGGGCGATGGATGTTGTGGAGGTGGCGGTGCCGCCCTCGCGTGCTGCGGTGGAGGGTGCGGTGGGGTCGTTCGTGGGTGAGATCATGCAGGCGCCGCCTGCGTTCAGCGCGGTGAAGATTGCTGGACGGCGTGCGTATGACTTGGCGAGGCGCGAGGTGCGCGCGGGTGGCGATGCGGGGTCGGTGCAGCCGCAGGCGCGTGCAGTTCGGGTGCATGGGATTGATGTGGTCGCGTGGGAGTGGCCGCTGCTGACGGTGCGGATCCACTGCGACAAGGGTTTCTATGTGCGCAGCCTCGCGCGTGATCTTGGGAAGACGCTCGGCACTGGCGGGTTCTGCAGATCGATCCGCCGAACATGGAGCGCGCCGTTCCGAGTGGAGGATGCGATGCCACTCGATGCGCTGCCGCAGCGGTTGCTGCAGGAGCACCTGCGGGCGGCGCCGCTCGTTCAGGGTTGAGCGGCGGTGCTCCGCGCGGTCTTGGCTGCGGCGCGAGCGGCTGCGTCAGCGCGCATGGACTGCAGAATCAGGATCGCCATGCCGATCAGGAGAACGACATCTGCGATGTTGAAGACCCACGGAAAAATCTCCCGCGATCCGCCCGGCCACGAAAGGTTGAACGGCAGATCGCGGCGCGGCAGCATGTGGAGGAAGTCGCGCACCGCGCCGAAGGTGATTCGGTCATAGAGGTTGCCGATGCCGCCTGCAAGGACAAGACCGAGGGCGATGTGTGCGGCGGTCGAGCGTGCGCGCGTCCAGAACGCAAAGAGAAAGAGACCGACGGAGACTGCCACGGCGGTGAGAACAATGAACATTCCGCGTGCGTTCTGCCCGATGCCAAAGACGGCGCCGTGGTTGACCACAAGATGGAAGTCAAGCAAGTCTGGTGAGAGAACGCAGATGCCACTGTGCCACGGCAAGCGGTAGGCAGGGTCCGCGACGACTTCTCGCGGCGCAAGGATGATGGGGTCGCCTGCGACCGTGGCGAAGGCGGCGTGCTTGCTCCAGAGATCCGCGCCGAGCGCGAGCGCCCACACGCAGAGCAGCACGGCCCACGCGCGCGGCGAGCGCCACGCAGGGCCGTCGGCGTTCACACGAGACCCCTGCTCTTCTCCACGATCCGCTCGGACTCGACCGTGTACTTCGCCCATGGCTTCGCATCGAGTCGCCCTTTGGGAATGGGCTTACCCGTCATGAGGCAGAGTCCATAGGTGAGGTCCTTGATGCGCGCGAGCGCGTCATCCACTTCACGGACGATCTCGCGGTCGTGCTGAGCGAACTCGAGTGCGAATCCCTGCTCAAAGGTGTCGGTACCGATGTCCGCCATATGCAGCGGCATCGTGGAGAGTCCGCCATCGCTGCTCTTGAGCGCTTCACGCTCGGTGTCATCCACGCGACCGACAAGCTCCGCGCGGAGTCGCAGCAGAATGCCGTGGTAGCGGTCCAGATCGCGCGTGGATAGTTTCGTCTTCCCCAGTTTGAGGGGCGCCGGTTCCTGCTCCACGGCGGGCGCAACCTTGGGGGCTGCCTTGCGCTTGGCGACCTTGATCCCCTTCATCGAGAGAACGCGTACACGACGGCCATTGATGATGACAAAGCCGGCAGGTGCCTTCTGCGTGCTCGCCGCCTGCACGGCAGCCTCTGCAACGGATCGCGCATTGGCGAAGTCGATCTTCTTGCGCGGGTCCCTTGGCTTCTCGCCTGCGCGCGCTGGTTTCACCTTCGGCCGTTGCTTGGCGATGACTGGCGGCGGAGCGCCCTTGGAACGCTTCGGCGGCGGAGGTGGTGGACCCACGATGCTCTCGGGCATCTCGTACACCTTTTTCGGGGGCGGAAGTTTGGTCAGCTGCGGTGCTGTGGGTGGCGCCTGCTTCTTCGCAATGAGCGTGGGCATCGGCTTCGCTGCCCCGGCCGCTTTGCCGCCCGCCTTGCTCTTCGCCTTGCTCTTCTCCTTGGCGGACTTTTTGTCCTTCTCACTGGGCTTGCCACCACGGACCGTGGAACGGGATGCGGCCTTCTTCTTTGCTGCCACGGGTTGGTCCTCCTGAATCGACTGCGGCAGCCCTCGGAAACGGGGCTCCGTTCGCAGCCTTGCAATCCTAACGAAATCCCGGCAAAAAGTCAACGGGTTGCCAACACGCGACGCATCGGCGGGTTCCGCGCGGGTCCCGCGTTCCCGACTCGTCCCTCAGCGCGGCGCGCCGATGCGGCGGAACTTCTCGTAGCGCTGTGCGAGCAGCGTCTCGGTGTCGATTCTCGTCAGGTGCGTCAACTGTTCGACGATCCACGCCTGCACCGCCTGCGATGCCGCGCGCGGGTTTCGGTGCGCGCCGCCCACCGGCTCACGGATCACCGCGTCCACAAGACCGTTCGCGAGATTGTCCTTTGCCGTGAGTGCCAGCGCCTTCGCGGCCTGCGGGTTTGTCCGTTCGTTCGCCTCCTTCCAGAGAATCGCCGCACAACCTTCGGGCGAGATCACTGAGTACCAAGCATTCTCCATCATCGCCACGCGATCGGAGACTGCGATGCCGAGCGCTCCGCCCGACCCACCCTCGCCGATGATGATCGACACGATCGGCGTTCGCATGCGGCTCATCTCACGAAGGTTGACCGCGATTGCCTCTGCCTGCCCGCGCTGTTCGCTGTCGATGCCTGGGTACGCGCCTGGCGTGTCAACAAGCGTGACGATCGGCAGTCGAAACTTCTCAGCCAGCCTCATCTTCAGCAGTGCCTTGCGATAGCCCTCTGGGTTGGCGCAGCCGAATCTGCACGCGATTCGTTCGGGTGTCGTGCGCCCCTTCTGATGACCGACAAGCAGCACCTTGAACGCCCCCAGTCGTGCGAACCCCGTGACGATCGCGGGATCATCGGCGAAGCGGCGGTCGCCGTGCAGCGTGCAGAAATCGCGGCAGATGAGGTCGACGTAGTCGAGCGTCTGCGGTCGCGCGGGATGCCGCGCCACGCGGACCGTTTGCCACGGAGTGAGTTCGCGGTAAATCTTCTCCAGCACGGTGGTATGCGCGGCGCGCAGCGTTGCCATCTCGTCGGATGACGCCGCACCCGATGCCTCAAGTGCCACAATCTGCTGTTCCACCTCGGCCACGGGCTGCTCAAAATCGAGCAGCGCGACCGACCCAATCGGATTCTGGGTCATGCGCGAATGGTACCAGCCATGCTATTGTTCACGCATGGCTGAAACAGTTGTGGTGGTTGGTTTCGGCAGTATGGGAAGCGCGCTCGTGACGGGCTGCATTCGTGCGTCGGTCCTTACCGCGAAACAAGTCACTGTCGTCGATCCTGATGCAAAGGTACGCGAACGCGCCGAACAGATCGGCTGCAAGGCTGCCACCGATCTTGCGTGCGCGGCAGATGCCGACATGGTTGTGCTGGCTGTGAAGCCGCAGTCGTTCCCAGAAGTGGCGCTGAGCATCGGACTTCTCAAGCCAGGAACGCTCGTGATCTCCGTGATGGCTGGTGTTTCCACCACGCGGCTGATCGAGGCCTTTGGCGCAGGTATTCATTCGGTGCGCTGCATGCCCAATGTGGCAGCACAGGTAGGGCTTGCAGTCACGACCTATACGGCCGCTGCCGAGTGTTCCGATGCGAACCGTGCGCGGGCGCTGCGCGTGCTCGGGTCGATCGGTTCGACCGTGGAGATTCCAGAGCATCTCTTCGATGCGGCAACTGCCACGAGCGGATCGGGACCCGCGTACCTGTTCCTGCTCGCCGAGTCGATGATCGAGAGCGCGATGCGTCTGGGCTTCGACCGCCCGACCGCAGACCGACTCGTTCGCCAATCGTTGCTTGGCGCGTCCACGCTGCTTGCGCGCGGCGACCGGAACCCCGCAGAACTGCGCGGCATGGTCACCAGCCAAGGTGGCACGACCAGTGCGGCGATGGCTGTGTTTGAATCGCATGGGTTCCAGTCCATGATGCACAACGCGCTTCGCGCTGCGCGGGACCGTGGGCGCGATCTCGCGGCGGCGGCTGCACGGCAGTCTGCTCCCCCGCCTGCTGTCACAGGCGGCACATGACAATCGGATCTGGTGGCGGCGCCCTCGCCGTGGATGTCGATGGGGTTCGCAAGACCTATGGTCGGCGCATCCGAGCGCTGCAGGGTGTAGCGCTGCATGTCGCGCCTGGTGAGATCTTCGGTCTCCTCGGACCCAACGGCGCCGGCAAGAGCACGCTCGTGAAAGTGCTGATGACCCTCGTGCGCGCGGATGAAGCTCGCGGTTCCGTGCTGGGTCATCCGGTGGGTTCGTCTGCAGCGCTTGAAGGCATCGGCTACCTGCCGGAACACCACCGTTTCCCTGCGTTTCTCACGGGTCGGCAAGCGGTCGAGTTCAGCGGCGCGATGTCGAAGGTGGACCGTCCGACGCGCAGGCGCCGTGCCGCCGAACTTCTGGAGCGAGTCGGTCTGGGCGCGTGGCTGGACCGCAAACTCGGCTCGTACTCGAAAGGCATGAAGCAGCGCGCGGGGCTCGCGGCGGCGCTGGTGAACGATCCGCGTCTGGTGGTGCTCGACGAACCGACCGACGGCGTCGATCCCGTCGGCCGCCGTGAGATCCGAGATCTTCTTGTGGAGATGCGCGCGGAGGGGCGAACGGTGCTGCTGAATTCCCACTTGCTGTCGGAGGTCGAAGGTGTCTGCGACCGCGTCGGCATTCTGGTGCAGGGTCGGCTCGCCGCGCAAGGCACGATCGACGAACTGACCGCATCGAGCCGCCGCTACGAGATCGTCATCGCGGGCGAGGCGCCAGCGTGGTGCGATGCAGAGACCCGTATCGAGAGCGTTCCCGTTGGCACGCTCCAGAGCGTTGGCATTGCAGGTGCTGCCACACGGCTGATGTTTCTGGGGCTCGATGCACATGGCGCGCAGCCGCTGCTTGATCGACTCCGCACCGAAGGGCGAACAGTGGTCTCGGTGCAGACCGTGCGCGAGTCACTCGAGGATCTCTTCCTGCGCGCCGTCACTGATCCTTCCACGGGCCTCATACTCAAGCCAGGTGCCGCGAGATGACGCAGACGATGGCGATTTTCCTCAGCGCCTACCGCGAACTCAGTGCGCGGCGCCTCTTCTGGCTCGCGCTCGTCATCAATGTGCTCGTGGTCGCGCTCTTCGCCTCGCTTGGCATCAACGAGCAAGGCATCAGTTTCTTCGGATGGACGTTCGACAGTCCCTTTTACAACAGCACCACCACGTCGCCCGAGACCTTTTACAAGTCACTCTTTGTCGCGCTTGGCGTGGACTGGTGGCTCGGTCTGATCGCCACGCTGCTCGCGCTCGTGACGACATGCGGGATCATCCCCGATCTGGTGGCGCCAGGTTCGATCGATCTGCTGCTCGCCAAGCCGATCGGACGCGCGCGCCTTTTTCTCACGAAGTATGCGACAGGACTGCTGTTCGCGGCGCTGCAAGTGTGCGTGTTCTCGCTCGCGAGTTTTGCGGCGATCGGCCTGCGCGGCGGCGTGTGGGAATGGGGACTTTTCCTCGCTGTGCCGATCGTCACGTTCTTTTACAGTCTGCTCTACTGCATCTGCGCGCTTGTGGGGATGCTGACGAAGTCGTCGGTCGCATCACTGATCCTCACGCTGCTGGCGTGGACGGTCATCTTCTCGGTGAACCTCTCGGAGTCGATTGTGGTGGCGGGCCGCATCGCCAACTCGCTCGAGACCGCAGCGATCGAGAAGGAACTTGCCGCGGGCGTGACGCAGGATGGATCCGAGCCGTTGGCGGAGGATGATCTGGAAGCGTTGCGCACCGACTTGCAGAAGGCGAAGGACAATCGGACCGACTGGGACCGTGCGTACTTCTGGTTCCACGGCATCAAGTCGTTCGTGCCCAAGACAGGCGACACGCTCGAACTGCTCGATCGTTGGCTGCTCGCATCCGCCTCGATGCCCACGCGCGATCCCGATTCAGAGCGCGGTCCGCAGCGCGCGTTCGGTCCGCGCCGCGTGAAGCGCGGCGAGTATGAGCGCGCCCTCAAGGATGAGGAGCGTTCACGCTCGATCGCGTGGGTGCTTGGAACGAGTGCCGCGTTCGAAGCAGGGATCCTGCTTCTCGCGACGGTTGTCTTCGTGCGGCGCGATTACTGAGCGCGGCGCGCAGGCTTCTTGCCTGTCGCTGGGGCTTTCGGAGCTGACTTCGCCGGCAGCGGATACTGCGAGACATAGTCAGGCTTCAGGAAGAAGTAGTAGAGCGTTCCCTCCGCATACTGACCGCCCGCGAGGATCTCCGCGCTCGGGCCGATGCCCATGAAGATGTCCGCACGCCCAGGTGCGCGGATCGCGCCGCCCGTGTCCTGATCGAGCATGAAGCGCTTGAACACCGTCTTGGATGAGCCGTAGGTGGCACCGAGCGTGTCCACGAATGTGACACCACCTGGCGGATACACGCTCTTGTCGGTTGCGAGCGACGCTTGATCGGTGACCTTGACACCGAGGCTGCCTGCGGGCCATGTTTTGCCGTCGTATTCCTGGAAGAACACGAAGCGGTTGTTCATGTTGATGTAGCGCTCGACTGTTGTCGGATCCTTTTCATACAGACGGCGCACCGCCGTGAGACTCAGCTGATCTGCGGGGATCAGTCCCGCTTTCATCAGGCTCGTGCCGAGACCGACATACTCGCCGTCGGTCGCGCCCGCATAGCCGATGAAGAGGATGCGTCCGTCGGTCAGCGTCAGCTTCGCACTGCCGTTGATCTGAACGATGTACGCGTCGAGCGCGGTCGGGAACCATGCGAGTTCAAGTCCCTTCAGCATGCCGCTCGATTCAATCTCCGCGCGGTTTGGCCAGGGCACGACCGAACTCTCGGACACCCGCCGACCGAGCGCCTTGCCCGTGACTGGATCGGTCTCAAGTTCCGTGGGTCGTCGGTAGACCGGGAAGTCAAAGCCAGGCTGTCGTGTCAGGCTCGCTCGGAACTCAGGCGCGAAGTAGCCCGTGAACAGCACACCACCTTTGCCGTTCCATCCTTTGGTCTGATAGCAGTCGAACATCTGCTTCAGCGCCGCCGTGAACGCGTCCGCGTTCGCGCTGTCGGCCAGAACCTGCTGGAACGCCATGATGCTCGCAGATGCCTGATCCCATGTGGCCACTTCGGGGAACGGGAACATCTGCGGGAATCGTGTTCGGCTGGATGGCACCTCGAACCACTTCTGGCTCTGCATGAGCGCCTCGGTGAGATACGCATCGCGTCCCTCCCAAGCCTTCGTGAGGTCAGGCCACGGTTCCTCTGGTCCGAGTTTGCGCAGCGCGCATTCGCCTGGGCCGAGCGGACGCGCAAAGTCAGCGGTGGGAGCGGGCGGCGGCGGCGTCTCGCAGCCTGCAAGCAGGGCGAGCGTGAGGGTGGCGAGAATGGATGTGTGGTGTATGCGTCCGTGCATGGGGTCAGATGGTACGGGAACGTGGTGCGTGATTTCGTCCCGACTGCGCTATCATCGGCAGATGGAGGTAAACGCCATGATCACTGCTCAGCCATTCTTGCTTGCCTGGGGATTCTCGGGATGGGAACTTGCCATCATTCTGGTCATCGGGCTGCTGATCTTCGGTCGGCGCCTTCCAGAGCTTGGCCGTTCCGTTGGCAAGACGATCGTGGAGTTCAAGAAGGGCCTTGCTGGCATCGAGTCTGAGGTCAACAACTCCGCCAACTCGTCGTCGACCGCATCGCCGCCATCTTCACTGCCATCGGGTGATCGCTCAGGTAGTGTCGGCGCGAAGGATCCGCTGCAGCATCCAAAGAACTGACTGGGTCGAGTCGGGTTTTCTGGGGGCATCTTCTGGGGGCAATTCCTGGGGGCAGGGCGGAGCGGGAGAATTTTGGGCCGATTTCGGCGAGGGTGTAGTGCGTCCGCCTATGGTGCCTCTGGCGTGATGGCAGTCATCAAACGGGGGCTTCCACCAAGCGCCATGTTCGGCCTTTGGCGACCGAGTCGCCTTCGGAGGGGGGTTTCACCATGTTGCTTCGTCGATCCACGGATTTCTTTCAGTGCGCCCTGAGGGCGGGTTGGGTTCAATCGAATCTGGCGTGGGGCGCGCCAACCGCTCGCGTGGCTGCGGTACTTGCATCTGCAGTCCTTTCGTTGCCCACCGAGGCGGTGCCACAGCAGGGTGGGCCGCCCACTCCCCCCTGCCCAAGCCTCGAGTGGCTATGCGACAAGCCGCCGAGCGAAACAGAGGATCCCATCTCGCAACTCTGCCAGTGTGGTCCAGGCGAGTGGGTTCGACACCCACGCGCACCCATGATGAACCCCCCCGCCGTGCAGGAGTCGTTCGGGCGGTCAAACGAGCAGTTCGTCACTTGGCGTTGGACGCGCTGCCGATCGGCCGCGCCGTCTGAGGCAACTGCTTCGCTCGCGCTGCACGGGCAAAGCACCTTCTGGCACGCGGGCACACGATCAGACACGGCGTTCGCAAACTTCGCCGGCGGCTTCAATGAACGCTGGCTCGGAACCATGCCCGCCTGTCCGAGGCTTTGTTTGCTCGGCGCATCGGGTGGCGGCAGCGTCATGATCGGCGTCTCGTGCTCGGCCAGGCGAGGCTGTTCATCAACCGCTGGCGGCTCATGCACGGGCAGCGCATCGAGCCGAGGGGATGCGAAGGCGACGCTCGATTCAACCGCGATACAAGCTTCTGCGCAGTACAACTCAAGTGAGAGCACCACGCTCATTCACGGCACTGCCGGCGTGCCACTGCCGATCTCGACCGCCTCGATCGAGGGCAGCCTCTCGGCAGAGGGCAGTTGGCAAGTCCACGGGGAGGGAAGCGCCGTCGGCGTGCTCGCATTCTCAGTGAAGCCTGACCGTACCTACTGCGCGCTGACGAACCTGCCTGTCAACGCACAGTGGTCGGGAGCGGCAGCAGTCGCGATCGCTGCTGGCGTGGATGGCAATGGAGCAGCGAGTGCATCAGCGTCCGCATCGGTCTCGCTCTCGATCCAGTGAACATTGATGCGGCCACAACTGAAGGCATCGACGAATCGAAACGCTTCTCCAGGCACCAGAAGATGCACACGGACACATGCAGTCGTCGCCCGCCAGGATCGGTGGTGCGAATGACTGGATTGGCTCGGGCGGGCTGGCCCCTGTCACGGTTGACGAGGGGGCTGGCCCTGCCCGTAGCGCACGCATGCTTGCTGATCTTCGCGGTGATGGTGGGACAGGCACTCGCCCTTTCGCCCGAGCATGGCGTTTCCTCGGCGCGCGGCAGCGACTCGGTCGATGTGATCGATCCTCGACTCATCGACTCATTCCGAGCGACTGCGGGGAGTCTTCAGGATGCCTTTGCTGGGTCAGATCACATGCTGCTTGTACGGCGCAAGCAGTCGGTCGATCTCTCGCTCGCTGCACCACTGCTGATGCAGCAAATCCTCCGCGGCGATCCACCGCGGCAGTGGCTCGCGATGCTCGACGATTGCTACGGCGCTGCGACTGCTGCGGCGCAGGAGGAACCTGCCCCGGCTGAGGTTGTGCGCTCACTGGACGCGCTCGTGCGCGTTGACCAACCACTGGGAATCCGTTGGCGATCGCGTGCGATGAGTGGCGGAGGCAGCGAGTGCGGAATGACGATCGAATGGACTGGGCAGGTTGCATCAGATGGCTTTGATGTCCGAAGCGAGTGGTGCAGCCCGTGTCTTGGGCAGCGCGGCGGCAACTATCCGCTGCCAGCGGACCGCACCGTCGTTGCGTGCAGCGCAGAATCGATGAGTGTCCGCGTGGAAGGCAGCTCGGCGCGGTTGAGCGAGTCTTGGCCGACTGAAGCGGCGCAGTTCGTTCATCTTGGTGATGTCTACGACCCGCTCGACACGCTTCGTGCTGCGTGGTGGACTCGGGCAACCGAACAACGGTCTGGTTCGCCAAGTGCTCGCAAGGTCTGTTGGGTATCCCCGCGGTCCACAGCGGTGGACGAACCAATCGGCGTAAACGCCCACGGAGCCCCCAGAGAAGAAACACGCTGGCGACTGCGCATTGCGCTGCGCTCGTGCGCGGCGAATCGAACGGCAGGTTTCACGCTCACTCCACGCGACGCGGCACTGCACCGACTCTCGCTGCGCCCCTCCACAGATGTGCCGCTTGTAGAGGATGGCAGCGTGTTGGAGGTTGACTTTGCTTCAGTTTCAACCGTGTTCGTGAGCGAGATGCCCCAATGCCTGCTGCTGCCAACGCGAATCCGCTGCTTGCAAGGTGGAGACGAGTCGTGGCGGTGCGACATCATCCAAGTCGGCGCCACTTCGGCAGGTTCAAGAGGGCGGAGTGCGCCGTGGTTCACCGCGGTGGATGCACTGCAGCGGATACAGACGGTGTGGGACTTGTCGTCGCTACCGCTCCCTGAAATCGATGCATCACTCGTGGAGTCTGACATTTCGACGCTGCTGGCGCAGTGCAGCGCGCGCGCCTGGTACGCGGGCATGCAAGCCGACTGCCCACTCCTGTCGCAGGCGCTCCATCAGGTGCGCGCTGCACTCGAGCGCTCCGTGAGGCACGAAGAAACGGCGGCTTTGGTGATGGATGAAATCTGCTGTTTCGCAGAGTCGATGGCCGTGACGGGTGCATCGGATTCGATTCTCTTGCTGTTGGAAACGCTGCACAGAAATGAAGCCGCCTCACTTCCATCTTGGGATCGGCGCACCGCGTGTCTGCGTGCGACCGCCTCCGGGCGGTTCTGGCAGGCGGAGCACATCGCTCAGGCTGCGCTCTGCAGCGACTTGACCACGGTCGAACGCGAACTATGGCGGCGTATCCGTGATCAACTGTTGCCCTGGCGTCTCGCGCCTCTGCAATCGACTGCGTCGGGAGGCGACCCCGCGGTCATTGCGATGGGTTCCTGGATTGCTGCTCGCGAGTATCAATCAGGGCGGACGCGATCGGTTGGTTTTCCGCCGCCGAGCACGATCGATGGCTTCCAGGCTGGGGCCTGCGCAAGAGAAATCTCTGCCACCTTTGCCGAGTGGGACCGCGGTCAGGGTTCTGGCGCTGGTTCTGGCGCGGGTGCCGGCGCGGGTACCGGGGCGGGTTCCGGCGCAGGTGCCGGCGCGGGTGCCGGCGCGGGTGCCGGCGCAGGTTCTGGCGCAGGTGCAGGCGCAGGTGCAGGCGCAGGCATCGGCGGCACAATTCCAAGCGCCTCGCGAGCATCCGCCGCGGCGCGTTCACGCTTTGCCTGCTCAGTCGCTTCAAGCGCACGCATGAACGCCTCTGGTACCGCTCCATCACCGTGCACCATCTCGCCACCGAGGTGCCCTGCCCCGCCCATGGCGAGCGCCACCGCAATCAGCCCCAGTCGCCACCCTGCCACGAACGATGCTGACGAACCACTTGCCTTCGAGCGCAGCATGCCGCCTGTTGTCCACAGCACAAACAGCGCTGCCGTACAACCGATCGCAGTCCAGCGGTGCAAGAACAGATTCGAGTCACTCTCGCCGTAGGACTCTGCGTTCATCCATCCAGTGAAACACGCGATCACGCCGCTCAGCGCAGCAATCCAGATGCACGCGAACGCGAACGGCGACGGCGCCGCATGCCCACGCAGCGCGCCCCACACCTCCGCAGCGGCGGCAAGCACGGCGAGCGCGAGCGGAAAGTGCAGCACTGCGGGATGCAGCGTGCCCGCGAAGAAAGCCCACGCATCCATGACTTGATCCGCAAGAACAATCACTGCGGCAAGGATAACCCTGCGAACCCCGCGCTACGCACCGCCGGCGCGCCGAATGACCGACTCGCCGAATCGGCGCCGCAGCGCGTCGGTGGCCGCATCAAGCCGCCGCTCGCGTGCAGCATCAGGATCTGGAAACAGCCCCTCCAATTCCGCCGCGCCTGCGAACCCCGAAAGCGACACACCAAGCAATCGCACTGGCGACCACTCTGCTGCGCGCCACGAATCAAGCAGAACACTCGCGGTTCGCCACACTTGCGCGGTCGAGTCCGTTGCCGCAGAGGCGGATGCCTGCCGAGTCATCGTTGTGAAATCAGGACGCCGAATCTTCAGCGTGACTGTGCGCGCGGAGAGACCGCGCGAGCGCAACTGACCACTCACACTCTCCACCTGCCGAAGCAGAATCTCTCGCAACTGCCGCGGATCAGTGATGTCCTCGCCAAAGGTCTCCTCATGACCGATGCTCTTGCGTTCATGATCGCTCTCCACGGGGCGATCATCGATGCCCTGCGCAAGCAGCCACGCTCGCTCGCCAGCTGTTCCAAGATCCCCCAGCACACGCTCGCGCGTCGCGGACTGCAGGTCACCAAACCTCAGATACCCAAGCCGCCGAAAGCGCTCGGCGGCCACGGGACCAACGCCCCACAGGCAACTGATCTCAAGCGGCGCGAGAAACTCCATGAGCCCTGCGGCAGGCACCAGCACCAGTCCACGCGGCTTGCGAAGATCCGAAGCGATCTTGGCCACGAACTTGCTCTGCGCAAGCCCCGCCGAACAGTGCAACCCCGTTGACGAATACACGCGGTCCACCATCCGACGAACCGTCTGTGTGGCATCACCGTGCAACCGCTCCGTGCCCGTCAAATCGACGAACGCCTCATCGAGCGAAAGCGCCTCCACGGCGGGCGAGAACGATCGCAAGGTCGCCATGAACTGCCGAGACAGTTCGACATACCGATGCATGCGTACGGGCCGAACGATCGCACTCGGACAGCGTCGTCGCGCCTCCGCCATCGACATCGCCGAGCGGCAGCCATGTGCACGCGCCTCGTAACTCGCCGCAGCCACCACGCTGCGCGCACCGAGTCCGCCGACAAGCACTGGACGATCACGACAGGACGCGTCATCGAGTTGCTCGGCGCTCGCGAAGAAGGCATCGAGATCAACATGAACGATGGAACGCTCGCCGCGCACGCCCCGTCAGACTACGCAGCGCGCTCAGCCCGCCAAGGCCGTACTGCGAGATTCATCGCCGCCGGCAGCACTGCCGCGAAACTCGCTGCCGCGCAGCACGAAGTCGGCGATCTGCTCGGCGCTCGATGGCGGCGGCAGTTCGGCAAGCGCGCGCCGCATCTGCGCGCGCCGCTCGGGCGCGTTCATGAGTTCCAGAATGCGCGCACCAAGTCCGCCGAGATTCTGCTGCGGATCGACTCGGTCCGTCTCGAGCAGCGCACCACCCGCCTCCACCAGGGGCAGTGCGTTCTCCCTCTGATGCTGATCCTTGTGATACGGGTAGGGCGCGAAGATGGTGGGCACTTGATTGCACTGCGCCTCCGCCACGCTGCTCGCGCCCGCGCGGCTCACCGCGAGTTCTGCAGCGCCCCACGCGACACCCATCCGGTGCAGGAACGGGATCACTGCTGCACGGATGCCAGCCTCACGCCAGGCGCGCTCGTATCGGCTGACACCACCCGCAGGCGAAGGACCGCACAGATGCAGCACCTGCCAATCCGCGAAGGCCGACGGATTCGCACGCGCCAACTCGCACGCCAACTCGTTCAGCGACTGCGCGCCCTGCGACGCACCCGTGATGAGCAGCACGGGCCCCTGCAAGTCAAGCCCAAGTTCAGCGCGACACAGTTCCGTCGACGCGGGCGCCAGTGCGATCCGGCGGAGCGGCATGCCGATCACGGCACTTGCGAACCCTGGCAGCGATGGCACCGGAACCGCCGACACAACTTTCGTCGCGCGCCGAGCCACAAGACGATTCGCCTTGCCTGGCGTCGCATCCAAATTCACCAGAAGAACGGGAACGCCCGCTCGGCGCGCCGCAGCGACCACGGGCGGCGTCACAAAGCCACCAAGCGACACCACCCAGTCGGGGCGGCACTCTTGAAGCAGACGATCCGCATCGCGGCGCGCGCGCACTAAACCAAGCACACAGCGCAGCAGTCGACGCGGGTCCAAGCTGAACGGCTCCGCGCGAATGGGAACGAAGCGTGCCGCCGCATCGCGGAGCATGCTCGCATCGACCGCGCGCGTCGAACACGCGAAAACGACGCGCGCCGACGGGTCCGCAGCGCCAATGCGCTCGGCGATTGCCAGCCCCGGCGAGATATGCCCGCCCGTGCCACCCCCCGCAAGCACGATCGACCGCGGACGCGGCAGACCGCCACGACCGCTCGCCTCCGGCGCAGCGCGCATTGAGGAAGCAAACTGGAACGCGGCACCACTCATGCGCTCGACGCTCGCGTCGCGGATGCGTTCACCGCGCCTGCCTTGCGTGCATCCTCATGCTGCATGGCGCGGTCCATTGCCATGAGCAGTCCGAGCGAGAAGCATGTCAGCATCCATCCGGTTCCGCCGCGCGATACCAGCGGCAACGCGATCCCCTTCGTCGGAGCCAGCCCCGTCACGACCAACATGTTGATGAGCGCCTGAAACCCGATCGTGGCAAGCACGCCGAGCCCGACGATCTGGCAGTAGGGACTCAACCGCGACCGGCCCTCACGCGCGGCGTCCTCGGTCGATCCATCGCCCGCACCCCAGACCGCACCCACGATGCACCAACCAGACCACAACAGCCCGGCGAACAACAGCACCACGAGCAGCGCGCCGATCAATCCCATCTCTTCGCAGATGATCGCGTAGATGAAGTCGGTGGTTCCCTCAGGCAGATAGCCGAACTTCTGAATGCTGTTGCCGAGCCCGCGACCCGTGAGCCCGCCGCCAGAGATCGCGCCCATCGACTGAATGATGTGGTAGCCAATGCCCCGCGCATCTTCGTACGGATCGAGGTACGCGAGGATTCGGTTCACGCGGTACGGGCTCGTCACGATGAGCGTCACGAAACCAACCGCAGCTGCCGGCATCAGCAGCGCCGCATGCCACCAGCGGCACCCCGCCGCAACGAGCACGATCAGTGCCACAAGCATCACCAGGGTTGCTGTTCCGAGATCCTCGACTGCAATCCCAAGCGCAATAGCCCCCACGCACAGCACCGGCGGCACAAAGCCGCTCCAAAAGCGCGCGAGCCCATCCGCCCCACGGAAACAGCACCACCACGCGAGCACGAGTGGCATTCCCCACTTGGCGATCTCACTCGGTTGAAAGATGATCGGTCCGATCGCGATCCAACGGCTCGCTCCGTTCACCTCACGCCCGATGCCCGGCACATGCACCAGAACGATTGCCGCCACGCTCGCAAGGAGGATCCACCACACAGGATTCCAGATACCGCGCAAATGCTGCAGCCGCTCCACAGGCACGAGCGAGCCGATCCAGAGACAGCCCATTGAAATCACCGCGAAGAGCGTCGCGCGACCAAAGAGCAGCTCGTCGAGCGTCGTCTGACCTCCGCGCGCAACATCGAGGCTGGCCGAAGTGACGAACACCACCCCGAGTACCACGAGGCAAAGACAAGACAGCGCGATGCCGTGACGGGCCCTCAACACGGAACCTCTATCGTCCAAACGCACGGGCGCACGCGAGAAAGCGCCCTGCGGCAACCTATCCTGCCCCACCCCATGCACCCCGTCTTTCTCGAGACCTTCGGCTGCCAGATGAACGAACTCGACAGCGAGCTCGTGCGGGGGCAACTGACCACGCTCGGCTACCGCTTCGTGAACGACCCAGCGGAGGCGCGGGTGGTCCTGTTCAACACATGCTCCGTGCGCGAACAGGCTGAGCAGAAGGCGTACAGCCGGATCGGGATCGTGGGGAAACGCAAGGCAGCGGGTGAGACGATCGTTCTGGGAGTCATCGGCTGCATGGCGGAGCGCGACGGGGTCGACCTGCTGCGCCGCCACCCGCAAGTCGACCTCATGTGCGGTCCCGCGGAACTCGATCGGCTGCCGCAGCTGATCGACAACGCACTGCGCACGCAAACCGCGGAAAACTCCATGGTGCTTTCGCAAGAGGAACGCACCGCACTCGCGGGGAACCGCAGCAGGCGTTCGACCACGCTCGCGGCCGCGGAGGACAACCTCGAGACGCTTGACCTTTCGCGGGCGTTCGACGATGAGTCCATTGGTGGCGCGCGCCGTAGCGGGCAGGTGCGGATTACGCGAGGATGCAACAAGTTCTGCACCTACTGCGTGGTGCCCGCGACGCGCGGTGCGGAGATCCATCGTCCGCCCGATCACATCGTGGAAGAGTGCCGCAGGCTCGCCGAGGCGGGAGCGCTCGAAGTCACGCTGCTCGGGCAGACGGTAAATCATTACCGCTACGAACATGGGCTTGCGCTCACTGTCGATGGGCGACAGGCTGCGCAAGTTGGCCCGGGGCTCACCGCATTTCGCGGCGCGCCGCCCGCCAGTGCGCGTGTCACCACCTTTGCGCAGCTGCTGCGGCGAATCCACGAAGAAGTACCGCAGATCCTGCGTCTGCGCTTTGTGACGAGCTACCCGCGGGATTTCGGCGCCGATGTGCTCGCCGTCATGCGCGACTGTCCGCGCGTGTGCAAGTATCTGCATGTTCCCGCGCAAAGCGGTTCGGATCGGATCCTGAAGCTCATGAACCGCGGATACTCGCGGGGCGAGTATGTGGACTTTGTGCAGCGCGCACTCGCGCTCGTGCCCGATGTCTGCATCGCTGGCGACATCATCGTTGGATTCCCCACGGAAACAGATGAGGACTTCGAGCAGACCTGCTCGCTTGTTCGTGAACTTCCCTTCAAGAACAACTTCATCTTCAAGTACTCGCCGCGACCAGGCACCGTAGCCATCGATCGATTCACGGATGATGTGCCAGATGCCGTAAAACGCCTACGCAACAATCAGCTGCTCGCGATTCAGAACGAAACATCTCGCCGCGTGCACGCCGCGTGGATCGGACGCACCGTGGAAGTGTTCTTCAGCGATGTGCGTGCGCCCCGCGATCACGGCAATCGCGGCGCATCGAGCGCTCCGCTTGCTACCGCGGTAAAGCCCGCAAGCGTCATGGAACTGCCGCAGTTCTCCGCGGGGGGCAAGATTGGTGCGGCGGCGCTGCACACTCCGTACACCGAAACTGTGGATTCGGGCTCCAAATGCTGGCAAGCGGTGGGCCGAACAAGCGGCGACTTGATCTGCTCGGCATTCGTAAAGGACCAGGATTCTGCAATAAGGATGGTTGGGCGGATTGAAAAGATGCGAATTATTGCATCAAGCCCACTTTTGCTGCGGCTAAATGCCCTTACAGCCAATCTCTGAACGAGATCCAAGCGAGTTTTTTACTGCATTTTTTGTCAACAAAATTTGCTCATTCGTGATCTTGGAGCATTATCCCGCTGTCTAGGAGAGGTCGGAAAAGGGTGTGTCGGTCCTGTGTCGGTTTAGTCCCTTCCCTTTTTTCGAAAGGCCTCTCTCATGAAGTCCCTCGCAATTTTTGGTGCGGTAGCCCTCGTGGCATCATCTGCGTCCGCTGCGTTCACCGGTTTCTCGGTGGATCGCGCGGTCACTGCAGAAGGCAACACCCAGTACAAGGTCTATGCCAACTGGGATCAGAGCAATGCCGTCATGCTCAACGCGTTCAATTTCGTTCAGATTTCCGGAAACCTTTTCGCCCGCCATCAGGACGCTGGCGAAGATGCAGATGGCAACCCACTCGGCTCATGGAGCGCGAATGTCAATATCTTGGGCACGGCCGCACGCAACAATGACTCATGGGTTACTGTCAGCGGCAGCGGCACCTCGGGTGGCAACGATACGTCGCTCGATCCGAGCTTTAGCTATCCAGCTGGCAGCTTTGACCGCTCTTTCATCCCGAATAACGCAGGTTGGTTCGACGCGACCCCCGGCTCTCCAAATGCGGTTCTGGCTGGCGGAACTCAGGGCGGTTACCGAATGCTCTTGGTGCAAATCGTTCGTAGTGGATCTGGAAGTGACCCAATCGCAACTTTCGGAATGACCGTTGGTTGGAAGCTTGCAAACACCACGACCGCTCTCTTTGCGGGCACAGGTCAGGTCATCACCATCGGCGTGCCAGCTCCTGGCGCGTTGGCGCTGCTCGGCCTCGCTGGTCTGACGGCTCGCCGTCGTCGCGGTTGATTCCGCGGCTTGGCAAGAGAGGTGCTGCCGACTGCGGTCGGTCAGAGCCTCGAACGGGTCGTGCGCCCTGAGC
>JBJTUC010000017.1:0-32257 GCA_046080505.1 Planctomycetota bacterium | reverse complement strand
CTGAAATCGCCACGAGCAGCGCAAGTACTCCCACGACGGCAAGCAACTCGACCAGTGTGAACGCACGAGCTGGCGTTCCGTATCGAATCTGCCGTGCGCGAAATGGAGTGGCACCCTGCCGTACGCGCGGTAGATAAATGGAACTTCGATCTTGCTTTTGCACTGCCTCGGGGCCTAATGTTGGGTTTGCGAATCGACCTGAAATGCTAGACCGATCGGATCTTCACATGCGCTCAAACCAACTTTCTTTCGCAGCCGCTTCCGTCCTTTCCGCACTCTCTTGCGCCGCCGCAACCCACGCAGACTCCATCCAAGGCTCGTGGCAGACACCAGCGCTCGACCGCTGGATGTACCCGTTCAACGCCACGCCTGGAACACGACCGACGATTTCGACCTTTGGATCGGATCCAGCGTCCCCGCAGTTCGACAGCCGCGATGGACAGTTCATCGTGGCTTTCGATACCGCACCAATCGTTCCGGGAGGACTCGGCGCGGAGAACTACACGGTGACGAGCGCCGTGCTGACTGTTGAGTTCTCGAATGACCGCATTGTTGCCTACGACCCGACACCAGATGCTTGGCAGACCTTTCTGGCGCCGAACAACTCGGCATATGCGGGCGATGCCGACGCAGGTCAGCCGATCGAGCTCTTTGGCTGTGGATTTCGAAACGGCTTCAGTGCGACGAACTTCGTGGAAAACTCGCCGTATGCGACGCCACCGAACCCGCTTGCTTCGGGAGTACGAAACGCCTTCGCACTCAGCTTCGATGGCTCTGGTGCACCAGTCGATGTGTCGAACAATCCGCGGCTCGGCTTCGATCCCCTGCGATTTGCGACTGGGCAGATCAGCGACCTCGCTCCAGGAGAGCTGATTCCGCTGCGAGCAAAAATGACCTTCGATGTCTCAGTTTCACAGCCAGACATCCAGGCGTATCTCCGTCAGGGGCTCAACCGCGGGCGCGTGTTCTTGGTCATCAGCAGTCTGACCTTTGTCCAGCAGCAGGGAGGAAACTTCCCCAGCTTCTACTCGAAGGAAAGCCCCCTCATCGCAGTCGGTCAGGCGCGCCCCGCATCGCTCGTGCTGTCGGTGGAGACAGGGCCGAACTGCGCCACCGCGGACATCAACTGTGATGGAACGGTGAACGGCACGGATCTCACCATTCTTCTTTCGAGCTGGGGTACAAACGGCAGCGGAGACATCAATGGCGACGGTTCGGTGAACGGCACCGACCTGACCGCGCTGCTGAGTGCTTGGGCGAACTGAACACGCGAACCAAGCGCGCGTACGAAGCACGCGAACGAAACACGCGAACGAAGCACGCGAACAAAGCAAGCGAACGAAGCACGCTGTCGCACGCTCGAACGCCGCGAGCACGAAACGTAACTGGTCTGCGCCTCACCGACCGACAGCGGCGAGCGGCCTCCGACCGAGTCCGCACAACTGCGCGTACTGCGCAGCGGACTCGGCCGAAGCCGTCACGCGGACCGCTCGCGTGGGAGCGGTCAGTGCCTTCGCCCAACCCCCGCTCCCGACCCCCTTTTCCCGACTATTCCCTCGCACCCATCCCATGGCCTCCGCCTGTGCTGTCGTGGTCCGAGGCACAAGGACAGCCCACTCTGCTCCACAAAGGAAAAGCGAGCGAGTCTCTCTCCGCCTCTGACCAAGACTTCACGGTCGGTTCAACATCCACTGCAACCAGCTGCGGCACAACGGGCGCTGGGTACTTCCTTTGCGTCCCTGCGGACTGCACACAGGCCGATTTCACTCAGGACAGACTCAACCCAACCAGTGCAACCAACCAAATCAGTTCAACCAGGCCAACCATTTCAACAAAGTCAAACCGATCGAGCAGTTGACTCACTCGGTCCCGCCGGCGCCCACCAATTCGCCGGTTTCAGCCTCCGACATGCACAGCGCATTCACGAAGGCCTTTCGCACTTCGCGGACGCGACTGCGAATGCCGTCGAGCGCAGACTTCACTTCATCCTCATCCACCTCGAGGACATCAGAAATCTCATTCGCCGGCATTCCGTCGATGTAATGCAGTTCCACCACAAGACGCTCAAAACCGCTCAAACTATGCGCCAAAAGTGACACAATTTGCGCTGATTTTTCGAGCATGTGCGGTCTCCTTGCACGCTTGCGCTCTCGGATGCCCCCATGGCATTCCGTCGCCACTACGCGAGGGAGAATAGCACAAATCCTCACACTGTCCACTTGCAACGACAATTCTCTCACTGTTGATGTCGCCCCACTGCTGAAGCGCGCAATCGGACTGCCAAAGATCGGCGAAGTGCACCGCTAGTTCAGGGTCAAACTGCGAACCCGCACAGCGCAAGACTTCATCCACGGCTCGTCGCGGCGAACGCCGTGGCGCATAGGGACGATCAGAACAGATGGCATCAAAGGAGTCAGCGATCGCGATGATGCGTGATGCCAACGGGATCGCATCCCGTTGCAGCCGATCGGGATAACCCTGACCATCCCACCGCTCGTGATGGCTTCGAACGCCCGACTGCGCAAAGCGCAACTCCTCGAATGCGCCAATCAGGCGGGCTCCCGTTTCGGGATGACGACGAATGACGGCGAACTCCTCATCGGTCAGTCGGCTGGGCTTGAAGAGGATCTCATCTGGAACGGTCAACTTCCCAAGATCATGAATCATCGCCGTGGTGTGTACATCCTCGATCTGGCCCTGATCGAGTCCAAGATGCGCGGCAAGCGATCCTGCGAGTGACGACACCCGATGACAGTGCCCAGGACCCTCGCCCTCTTTCGCCTCGATGAGGCGAACAAGCACTTGGATGCAGTTCTTTCGTTCCATGGCTCCCCCTTTCGGCGGTCGAAACGACCTCCTTCAGCGGACTTCAGGAAAGATGCCGCTCATGGTCCGATACACTCACGCCCCGCATGCGCGTTCACCCGTTTTTTGCCATCCGGGCGGCTGCAAACCGCGTTTCACAGGTGGCGTGCCCTCCCTATGACGTGATCGATTTCGCGGGTGCCGCCGCCTGCGCGGCCAACCCCAACAGTTTCATGCGTGTGGTGCGACCCGAGGTGGACTTCGGACCCGATCAGGATCCGCACTCGCCAAGCGTGTACGCGAAAGGGCTCGACAATCTGCGCGGGCTTCTTGAACGCCGCTGCATGGTGCGCGAGCCAACGGAGAACTTCTTCGTCTATCGGCAAGCTGCACAAGGACGAACGCAGAGCGGATTGGTGTGCTGTGTGGATGTGGCGGACTATGTCAGCGGCGTGATCGCACGGCATGAACTGACCCGCCCCGACAAGGAGCAGGACCGCACCGATCACATGGTGGCGCTTGGTGCGCACTGCGAGCCGGTCTTCTTGACGGTGGCAGGGCTCGATGGATTTGTGGCGCAACTTGCGCGCGACATGAATCATCGTCCGATCTTTCACTTCAGTGCGCCGGACAAAGTCATCCACACGCTGTGGGCTGCGACTTCCATCGACGCGTACTGCGAACTGTTTGCTGATGTGCCACGAATCTTCATTGCGGACGGTCATCATCGAAGCGCAGCGGCGGTGCGCGCATCGGCAGCACTTGCCGGTTCACCTGAGGGCATCGACCGCACAGCACTTGGGCGTTTCCCTGCGGTGATCTACCCAGCGGAAGAACTGCTCATCCTCCCCTATCACCGGTTGGCGCGGCTCGCGCGAGGGCAAAGGACAGAGCAAGTGGAACACGCGCTCAGCGAAGTGGGAATCCTTGATGCGGTCGACGAAAGCGACGGACCGGCGCCCCGTGCCAAGGGAGAAGTTTCGATCTACCTCAATAAGTCCTGGTGGCGACTGCGACTCCCGCGCGCACACGGCGAATCGCCCACGGATCTTCTGGATGTGGTTCGACTTTCGCGCACCGTTCTCGCACCCATTCTTGGGATCACGGACGAGCGCACCGATCCGCGGCTGTCGTTCCTCGGTGGTTGTTCGCCACAGGAGCTTGCGGCTCATGTGGAAAGCGGCAAAGCGGACATCGCGTTCGCCATGCATCCGACATCGATCGAGGAACTGCTGGCCGTTGCGGGCGCCGGGCTCATCATGCCGCCGAAGTCGACATGGTTCCATCCGAAGATCCGTAGCGGTCTGTTCCTGCACTCGTTCTCGCCCGCACTCGATGCATCGCTAGCATTGCAGGCATGAGCGAGCAGGAGCCGACCGTGTTCGCCACGCCGCTGGCGATGGCCTCGCGTGTTTTGGTGGTCGACCGTCTTGGTGCACACGCGCTCGAAGGGCTGCGCGCCGCCGGTTGCGATGCCATCCAAAATCCGATGCTTGAGGGCAGCACGCTGCCCGATGCGATGCGCGACATCGAGCCCGACATTCTTGTCACGCGTGATACTCGCGTGGATGACCAGGTGCTCGGCGCCACGGAGCGGCTCGGGCTCGTCATCGGAACAGGACCGACCATCGAGAGCATCGACCTCGAGGCGGCGAGCAACCGCGGCATTTTTGTGGCGCACTGCCCAGGGCGCACAGCATCCGCTGTGGCGGAACTCGTGTGGGCAATGATCTTGGCATGCGACCGCGATCTGGTGAATGCGGCGCAGCGCGCACGCGTCGGACAGCAGAGCGAGGGCGGACGCGAGGCGCATGGGCTTTCGGGCCGAACGCTTGGCGTGGTCGGCCTCGGCCAAGTCGGGCAGGAAGTGGCGCGGCGTGGCATCGCTTTCGGCATGCATGTGGTTGCGTGGAGCCAGCACATCACCGAAGCTCGGTGTAACGCGCTCGGCATCGATTACTGCGCGAATCTCGTGAATCTTGCGAAGCTCTCTGATGTGGTGAGCGTCAGCGTGACAGGCAACGAGGAGTCCGAGGGTCTGCTTGGCGACAAGTTTTTTCAGGCGCTGCGTACTGGATCGACCATTGTCAACACCAGCCTCGGCAGTGTGGTGAACGAGCGTGCGCTGCTGAACGCCTGCCGCACCAAGGGCATTCGCGCGGGACTCGACCTGCACTCCACCGATGGTCTCTCTCACCCCGGGTCGCCGACTTCGGAACTGCGAGCGGAGCCCAGCGTCATCGCGACGCTCGACGCGGGTGCGCACACCGTGCAAGCGCGCGAATCGATCGACCACGATGTCGTTCGCATCGTGCGCCAGTGGCTCGAACAGGGAACGGTCGCCTCGTGCATGAACCGCGCATCGGTCAGCAGCGCAAAGACACTGATCCATGTCCGCCATCTCAACCGCCCTGGGGTACTCGTGGGCATTTTCGATGTGCTTGGACAGGCGAGCATCAATGTCGAAGAGATGGAGAATGTCATCTGCGAAGGCAGCCACGCTGCGATCGCGCGCATCCATCTGAACGAGTTGCCGACGGAACGCACCATGCGACAGATTCGTGAGGCACCGCATGTGCTCGGTGTGCATGTGCAGTCGATTCGGCGCGACGCACACGACTAAAAGAGCCTTGACGATGGGACGCATCTGGAACTTTTCCGCAGGTCCCGCCGCGATGCCGGAGGATGTGCTGCGCGAACTCGGCGGCGACTTGCTCGACCTCGAAGGCACGGGCATCGGCATCTTGGAGCACTCCCATCGGCAACCGCCGTTCGACCGCGTGCTCGCGGGTGCGCTCGACTGCTGCCGCCGTCTCGGAGAAATCCCCGCCACACATGAGATCCTCTTCGTTCCAGGTGGCGCAACATTGCAGTTCGCGCTGATCCCACTAAACCTGCTGCCCGATGGCGGCGTCGCCGACTACCCCGATACGGACATCTGGACGGCGAAGGCAATTGTGGAAGCGCGTGATGCAGTGCCAACCGCCAAGATCGTCGTTCCCTTTGAAGGCAAGCGCTGCGCCTACGACCATGTGCCGAGTGACGCGGAGTGTCCCGCAAGCACGGGCGCCGCATACATGCACTACTGCTCCAACAACACTGTGCATGGAACGCAGTACACCAAACCTCCCCGCTGTGCTGACGGTGCCGTGCTGATCAACGATGCCAGCAGCGAGATCTTCTCTCGACCCGTGGACTGGTCCGCGCATGGCATGGTGTATGCGTCAGGGCAGAAGAACTTGGGCGTTGCGGGGATGTCGGTCATCATCGTTCGCCGTGATTTACTGCAGCGCGCGCCGCGGAAGTTGCCGTCTATGTTCTCTTACGCCGCCCACGCGAAGGCGGGCAGCCGCATCAACACGCCGCCGACGTTCGCCATCCATGCGCTCTGGCGCATGTGTCAGTGGATGCTCCGCGAGGGCGGTGTTGCGGAGATGGAACGCCGCACGCATGCGCGCGCGCGTCTGGTGCAGGACGCGATCGATGCCTCAGGCGGGTTCTATACGCAGCTCGGTCATGCATCGTGCCGCTCGGTGATCAACGCATCATTCCGGCTGCCGACTGCACAGCTCGACGAATGCTTCTGGAAGGATGCGGCGCGAGATGGCATCGATGGGCTCGCAGGCCACCGCGAGGCGGGTGGCATACGCGCATCGATGTACAACTCATGCCCCCTGCCCGCCGTGGAAGCGCTCGTCGCGTTTATGCGCGAGTTCAAGCGCACGAAAGGCTGATCAAGGCAGCGGCCGCAGCCTGATGTTTCGGAACTCGATGTGAGCCCCCTCGGACTGCAGGGCGATCCATCCTTCGATCACTTCGCAGCGCGTCGCCGTGTTCTGCACCACGCCGTTCACCTTCAGCTGCAGGTTCTGGTCGACCAACCGAATGGAGTACTGATTCCACTCGCCGATGGGCTTTTCGCTGGACGGCTGGGCCTTCGCCGTGTGGCGCCCGTTCGTGCGGTCGCGGTTGGTACTCATCGGGAACGCATCGATGTTCCAAATGTCTCCGGCACTACCGCTCTGCAGTTGCGCCTCGATCGACTTTGGCCACACCTTGTCGGGATACTGCACACGCATGAGTACGCCTGAGTTTCCAGCACCCTTGGAGGGATCGAAGCGCCACTCCAGATCAAGCTCGAAACTCGTGTACTTGCGTTCCGTGCGTAGATATCCGACGGGCTGACCCGCGCACACGAGAACGCCATCGCGCACCGTCCATGTCTCCGCAGGTGCATCCGCGGGAAACACCTTCCAGTTCGTCAGATCCGCGCCGTTGAAGAGTTCGATGCGCCGCCGCTCGCTCGGTGGAATGTTCTGTGGCGCTTGGCATGAAAGCAGCATCCATGCAGCGCCGCAGAAGCAGATCGCCGCGAGCACTGTCACAGAACGCATGACTCAGTTTCCTTTGGAGCCACCCGATGGCTTGCGCTTGAGTTCCGTCTCAGCGGCGACCCAGTTGTCGAACTCCGTGCCGCCGTTCTGCAGCCAGTTGTGGTAGGCGGCCAGTTGGATCTGTCCGAAGGTTGGCCCAACCGTGCTCGATGACCATGTCAGCGGCGATGTCTCGACGATGGTCACGGCCTGCGACTTCGTCGAAGTGTTCCGCGTCGTCGCCTTGGTCTTGCGCACTTTCGAGCGCGCGGGCTTCTTGGTGGTCGCCTTTGCCGCGACCGACGCGCGCGTCTTGCTCACCGGCTTCACGCTCGTGCGCGACTTGTTGTTGCGTGCGCTGCCTGTCTCGGACGACTTCGCTGTTGTGGTGCGCTTGTTCGGCGCAGACTTGGTAGTTGGCATGTCTTTCTCCTTGGGGGTTCGCGCACGACCGTTCTTCGAACTTCGTCGACTCGAGCGGTGCGGCATATCCAAATAGGGTAACGATCACACCCCTCGAAAGTCGAGTGGTGGACACGCCTGCAACGCCTCGCGCCCCATCGCAAGGTCGAAGCGTTCACGGGTGGTTGCCCAGGACTCGCCGCCCATACGCGCCACCGCACGCAGCCGCTGCGGATCCACGGCGCCATCCGCAATCAGCGCATCATCGATCCAAACATGAACGATCTCGCCGACCACGATGTTGCCGCCGCCTGCCTGCCCTGCCGCAAGCCGAACCACCTGCAGCGTGCGACACTCGAAGGTCGCGGGACTCTCCGCCACCGCTGGCGGCATGATGACGGTGCTTCGGCGCTCGTTCAGCCCTGCGAGAGTGAACTCGCTCTCGCCAAACGGCAGCACCTCTGCGGCGGCGGCGACCCGCCGCACGATCGACTCGGTGCAAACACTGACGGTGAACTCTCCTTGCCCCCCTTCCGCTGGCGGCTTTGCGTTCCGCAGCGAATCCTTTTCGCTGCCGTCCCGATTGTTCACGGGACAGAAGAGCAGCGACATCGGTCGCGAGCCGATTCCCGTGAAGAACGAAAATGGCGCGAGGTTCGGCCGTCCATCCAACGACATAGTGCCAACCACGGCGATCGGGCGCGGCACGATCACGCCGATCAGCAAGCGATAGCAGGCGGCGATCGACTCCTGGGTGGGCGTGAAGTGCATCGCGAACACGGTATCGCCGAGCCGCTCCTATGCTGCGCCCATGACCGAGGCGTATGAATTCGATCTCACTGTCGTGGGGAGTGGACCTGCAGGACAGGCCGCCGCAATCCAAGCGGCAAAGCTCGGCAAGCGTGTGGCGATGATCGAGCGGCGCCGCGGCGTTGGTGGCGTTTCAGTGCACCTTGGGACGTTGCCTTCCAAGACCTTCCGCGAGGCGGTCGTGAGTCTCCAGCGCGGCACGGTACGCAAGTCGCTGGAAGCGGCGGGCGCCGATCCCATTCGCCTGACGATGCCGATGCTGATCGACCGAGTCAGCGGCGTCATCAACGAAGAGCAGCAGCTCATTCGCCAGAATCTCCTTCGCAACGATGTGAAGATCCTCTCGGGCTTCGCCTCCTTCATCGATGCGCACACCCTTGCGGTCGATAGTCCTGAAGGGGATCGCCGCGTGACGACCGCGTTCACGCTGCTTGCGACTGGGACGCGCCCAGTCATCCCAGCCGCGTGCCCTGATCATTCGAGCGATGAAAGTCCCATCGTGCTGACGAGCGATCGCGTGCTCGCGCTGCGCGAGATCCCGCGAACGATGATCGTGGTGGGTGGCGGCGTGATCGGCGTCGAGTATGCATCATTCTTCGCAACCCTCGGTACGAAGGTCACGCTCATCGAAAGGTCAGAACGCCCGATTTCGTTCATGGACACCGAGACGATCGACGAGATGATCCATGACATGCGGCTGCAGGATGTGATCTTCCGCTGTGGTGAGGCGGTCGTCCGCATCGCATGCATTGACGAGCAGCCGCGGCGCGTGGTGGTGGAACTTGAAAGTGGCAAACGCATGACCGCCGATGCCGCCCTCATCTCTGCCGGGCGACAAGGATGTACGGAGGGGCTTCATCTTGATGCGATCGGTCTTGTGGCGGACTCGCGCGGGCGCATCAGCGTGAACGACAAGTATGAAACCACCGTGCAAGGCGTGTACGCGGCAGGCGATCTGATCGGCTTCCCCGCGCTCGCTGCGACAAGTTCAGCGCAAGGGCGCATCGCCGCATGTCATATGTTCGGCACCTCAACAGCGCCCATGGGCAATGAATACCCGCTCGGCATCTACAGCATCCCCGAGATGAGCAGCGTTGGTGCGACGGAACAGACACTCACCAAGGAGAAGGTTCCCTATGAGATTGGCGTGGCGCGGTACAACGAGATCGCACGGGGAAAGATCGCGGAGACGGCGGATGGATTTCTGAAACTGATCTTCCACCGCGAGACACGCCAACTGCTTGGCGTGCACATCATCGGATCGAATGCCACCGAACTCGTGCACATCGGGCAGGCGGTGATCCGCCTGAAGGGTGGTCTCGACTTTTTCCTGACCAACGTCTTCAACTATCCCACCTACGCCGAGTGCTACAAGGTGGCGGCGTACAACGCCCACAACAATCTGCTCAACAACACGATGACCTGACGGCGCCGCCGTCGATCCGTGAGGCCGATGCGTGGCGCCAGCGAACACGCGCCCGGGCGCAGGCGGTCACTCCGCGACTGCGGGCGAAGCGAGCGGACGAACCCAGATGTTCCGAAACTGCAGAGCATCGCCGTGATCCTGCAACTTGATCGGCGCGCTCTCCGCATGCGGCGCATAAGAAGCACGCCGCATGTGCGCGGTCTCGCCAAGCACCTCGGCGTTCTCCTGAACAAGCACGCCGTTCAGCAGCACCGTCATCGACGCTGTGCGAACGATGCCGGCTGCCGCATCGAAGCGCGGGCCGCGAAAGATCACGTCGTAGGCGTTCCACTGTCCTTGCGCACGGCAGGCGTTCACCAGCGGCGGATGCTGCCCGTACATCGAACCCGCCATGCCATCCACATAGGTGACATTGCCCGACGAGTTCAGAATCTGCAACTCATAGCGCGACATGAAGAAGATGCCGCTGTTGCAGCCCTTCTGACCTTCGCACTTCAGATCTGCAGGAACCATCCACTCAATGTGGAACTGACAGTCGCCGAAGTTGTCGCGCGTCGCGATGTCGCCGGTGCGCGGCACGATGGTGAGTACTCCGCCATCCGCCTTCCATCCGATGGGTGACTCCGAACCCGCCTTGACCCATTTCGATGTGTCGCCGCCGCCAAAGAGCACGATGGCATCACTCGGCGGCGTCGTCGCGCACGCGGCTCCCGTCTGCACGACAGGCGGCTGGGGGCGCTTCATGTCGTGCACATCCCAACGGAACGATCGCTGCTGCGACTGCATCCATCCACCTGCGAGCGCAGCACAGCCGAGCGCAAGCAGCGCGGCAACAGCGACGCTCCGACGGTGCCATGCGTGTTTGGCGAGGCGTCCGATTGTCACTTGGATGACCCCGCGTGATAGTCGAATCGCTGGCCGCCGATGGATGCGTCGAGCATCGCACCCGTGCTGCTGCCAACGAAGATCGCGACACCGTCTCGATAGTCGTTCGCTGCGCCAGCGCCTGAAGTGGCCATCACGGCAGAGGCCTGCGCGGCAAACTGGAATGTCCCCGAAGTGAACTGCTTCAAAGAGGACTCATCCTTGAAGAAGATGAACTCGTCGAACACCTGCCCGCCGATCGTTGCACCAAATGATCCCTGATTCATCGAGCAGTAGCCGATGGAACGCCCGTTGGCGAAGACTTCGCCATCGCCCGCAGCGCCCCCAAACACGAACCCACCCTTGCCCACGGAGGGCAGAACCACATATCCAGACGAGTTCGCAAAGAACTTGTCAATGCTCGGATCGCGCACCTTCAGCCGCTCGATCGCAGCACGCACTTCCGTGCCTAGGTCCTTCTTCTGCTCCTCGGTCTTTGGACCTGTGGCGCAGCCAATGAGGGCGAGTGAAAGTGCGGCGAGGACGGCGAATCGTTTCATCGATAGTGGCTCCTGAAGTGCGAACGGTTGATGGGAAAAATCTCGCTGAATCCTACCGCGGCGGCGAGCGGCAGCGGGACGCTTGTGCAGTGCGACAAGTTGGGGTACCACGCCTCACAGATGGCAGCGCCAACGAGCAGGTTTCTGCATGGGGCGACGGGCACGCTCACGCTGCTGACCGCGCTCAATCTTCTCAACTATCTCGATCGCTACCTCCTCGCAAGCATCGTCGCGCCGCTCCAACAGTCGCTCGGCGCCACGCAGACGGAGATCGGACTTCTCACAAGCGCGTTCTTGCTGGTTTACATGTTCGCCGCCCCCGTGTTCGGACTCGCCTCGCGACGCGCAAGCAGACCTCGGCTGCTCGCGGTCGGCATCTTCATCTGGAGTGCGGCTACGCTCGCGAGTGGATTCGTGCACACACTGCTGCAGCTGCTGCTGCTGCGCGCACTCGTTGGCATCGGCGAAGCGGCGTACTCCACGCTCGGCCCTGCCCTGCTCGCCGGACACTTCAAGCCGGAGCGCCGCGCGCCCGCACTCAGCATCTTTTACGCGGCGATCCCAATCGGCACGGCCCTCAGTTACATCGCATCGGGCATGCTGTCCGATCACTGGGGCTGGCGCTCGGTGTTCATCGCAGGTGGCGTGCCAGGGCTGTTGCTTGCGTTCCTCTGCCTGCGACTGCGCGAGCCCCCACCGAGCGCAGACGAACCGGCACAGACCGTCCACGCACCGTTGAGGCAGCGCGCGGCGGCACTGGGCGCGGTGTTCGGCAGCGCTGACTTTCGGTCCGCCACGATCGGACTGACGGCGTTCACGTTTGCTTTCGGTGCGCTCGCCGTCTGGATGCCGCACTACCTGACGACCGTCCGCGGCTGGAGTGCCATCGACGCATCCGCATCGTTCGGCATCATCATCGTGACCGCGGGGCTGCTCGGAACACTCGGCGGTGGCGCGGCGGCTCGCGCATTTGGCGGCGGCTCGCGCGCGTGCCTGCTGCTGTGCGGCCTCTGCATGCTCGCGGCAACACCGCTCACCGCTGCGGCTCTGTACTGTACGGATACGGTGCTCGTGATGACTGTCCTGTTCCTCGCGGCGACATTCGCCTTCGCATCGCAGGGTCCCGTGAATGCTGTGCTGCTGAACGCCGTTCCCGCGGATCTTCGCGCATTCGCCATGGGCGCGAATGTGCTCGCGATCCATGCCTTCGGCGATGTGCCGAGCCCGGTGATCGTCGGGCGTATCGCCGACTCATCGTGGGGATGGGAATGGGCGATGGCGCTCATCCCCGCGGCGATGCTGCTGTCGGCCATCGCGTGGCTGCCGATCTGGAGGAAACGATGATCGGTGTGCCTCCACAGATGCCATCGCTACGCCGAGTGGCGCGCGCATCACTGATCGGGCTCGGCATACTCGCGCTCTTCTTCTTCATCGACCACGAGATTGCTCTCTTTGGCGCGAGTCTGCCATGGGCCTTCCATGATGTTGCGCTGATCCTGACCGAGTTCGGCGAGGGACAGTGGATCATTGTGCCATCCGTCGTGCTCTTCGTGTACGGCTGGCGAACCAGCCGCGACAATCTCGCGCGCTGGGCGTTCTTGCTTGGCGTGACGGTCGCCGTTTCTGGCGGACTTGCGAATGCACTGAAGATCGTTTTCGGCCGTTGGCGGCCCGCGGCGTTCATCTCGGGTGATCTCAGCGGATTCGAGTGGTTTGAGAAGGGATGGGTGCGGGCATCGTTCCCCAGTGGACACGCGACGACAGCCGCGGCTGCATCGCTGGTGCTCGCAATCTGGTTCCCAAGGCTGCGCTGGCCAATCATGATGCTCGGCGTGGCGATCGCAGCGACTCGCATCGTGCTCGAGGCGCATTACCTGACCGATGTGATCGCGGGCTGGCTGCTTGGTGCAAGCTGCGTGATGGCTGCGCTGTGGATCTGGTGGAAAGTTCATCCGCTGTCGGTGCCGCGCGCGATGGATATCGGCTGGCCGCGATCGCCAACCGCCATTGCTTGGACGGCAATCGGTGCGGGAACGCTGCTGCGCGTGCTGGTGGGCGTGTGGCTGCCGCTTGGAATCGACGAGGCGTATGAAGTCGGCGCGTGCCGGTCCGTCACGCTGTCGGGGTTCGATCATCCGCCGCTCGTGTATCTGCTCGCGCGCGCTGGGCTCGCGCTTTGCGGCAGCGGTCCCGTGGAAGCGATCTGGATTCGCCTGCCCTTCATCCTGCTGTTCGCGTTCACCACATGGATGGCATGGCGCACGGCGCGCCTGCTGTTTTCGCCGCAGGCTGGCGCATGGAGTGCTGTGCTGCTGAACGTTTCCGCACTCTTCGCGGTGGCGCTCGGTGGGTGGGCGCTGCCCGATGGACCGCTGCTCGCAGCGCTGATGGTGATGGCGTGGGCGCTCGCTCGCGGCGGCGTGCTCGGCGCACTGCAGGTCGAGCATGCCCAACCGTGGAGCGCGTGGACGACATGGATCGTCGCGGGTGCTGCACTCGGTGCGGCGGGGCTGGCCAAGTATCAGGCTGCACTTGCAGGCATCGGCGTGCTGCTGTTCTTGCTGACCACTCGCGAGGGACGCCAAGTCCTCCGCCATCCTGCGCCGTGGGTCGGCGCCGCGACTGCGCTCGCGGTCATCAGTCCCGTGCTGATCTGGAACGCCATGAACGACTGGGCGTCCTTCCGTTTCCAAGGAGCGCGCGCGGCGACGGACGGCGGCTTCCACCCGCTTCGCGTCCTTGAGTCGCTCGGTGCGCAGGCGGGCATCATTCTCCCTTGGATTTGGGCACCCCTTCTGTTCGAGATGGTGAAGGCGCTGCGGCGCGGGCCACGCGTGAACGCCATGGCACGATCGACATGGTTCTTCGCGTGCATGACTCTTGTGCCCGTCACGACCTTTCTCCTGATTGCTGCGTGGAGTCCCAAGGGGCTCCCACACTGGCCCGCGATCGGATACCTGTTTGCGTTCCCGCTGCTCGGTCTCGCCACGGCGCACGAACTCGCGCATGGCAAGCGTGCGTTGGTTCGCGGATGGCTGGCGTTCTCCGTCATCGTGCTTCTTGTGGTCGTACCCATCGGTGTCTCGCAGGCGGCGAACGGATGGCTGCTGCGCGCCATTCCAGCGGCCGCTGCCACTGTGGTGAAGGACCCGACGCTTGAGGCGCTGCCGTGGAACGCCGTCCGCAGGTTCGTCACTCGGCGAGCGAGTGAACGCGCAGCATTTGCAGCGAATCAGCCACCGTTCGTGCCGCCGCCCGCGGTGTACACGCTCGGGTCGGATGAGGTTGATGCCGCGGGCGTCCCCTGCAGCGACGAGGTGCCGACGGCGTTGGCGGTCCTGCCGCCCGTCCGCGATGTGCTCGCGCCGCCGCCACCCACTCCATCCACATGGGAACGCAAGCCGCCGAAGGTGACGCGTCCGCCGCGCGCTCCCGATCCGCAGCCGCCGCTGCCCGAGTTGGATGCGGACATCCTTGTGCGCTGCGGAGACGAGGGAGTGGCACACGACAGATTCTTCGCGGCTGCGATCAACTGGCGTGATGCGGGCAAGTTGGCCACGGCACTGCACGGCACCAACATCGATGTGGCGTGTCTGAGCAGCGATGCACGACAGTTCGGATGGCTGCACCGCGACCGTGATCTTGTGGGCCGCGATGCGCTGCTCTTCGTGTCGAGCGATCAGGTGGATGGCGCCATGCGCGAACTCGCACCGCGTTTCGCATCACTCGCGCCGATCGCGGTCCTGCGCCTCAATCGCGGCAGCAGCATCGCGCAGACGCTCACGGTCCTGTGCGCGATCAACTACGGCGGCGAAGCACGCTAAAGGTTCGCGACTCCCCAGCCGCTGCGCGGCGGACGCCGCAGCATTTGGCTCGCGACCGGGCTGTTCGTGAACGCGCAGTGGGCCGAATCGAACATCAGTTCCTTGCCGGGATCGAGCGCGCTGACCGCGCCGATGGAGAGGCTCTCACACAGTCTCCCCCCCTTCTCGAAGCGCGAGACACACGCATCCTTCTTTCCGGCGAGACACGCATCGACCCAGTCATGCCAGTGATTCGATGCGCCGAGATCTTCTGTCTTCATATCGACTGGCTTGCCATCGACAAACACACGCGACCATGCATGCTCAATCGGGAACCAGAGCACGCCCTTGTCGCCGACAGCGATCACACCGCCATCACCTTTCACGACTTCCTCCGCGGTCTTGCCGCCCTCCCAACCCTCGGGCAAACCGAGTGCACGGAAATCAGGGAAACGCCCGCCATCGAACCAGTGCAACTTCAACCCCTCCGCTGCCGTCTTGGGCCCGGGCGCGTAGGTCACCACCACCGTCTCGCGCTCCGGGTATTGATCGCTCGTTGCCTTCTCAGGATCGCAGCGCACGGAGCGAGGCATTCCCAGTTCCAACTCGTAGAAGGGCACATCGAGCATGTGGCAGCCCATGTCGCCGAACGCGCCCGTTCCCCAATCGATCGTGCCGCGCCAGTTGAACGGGGTGTAGCCATCCTTGTAGGGGCGTTCGGGCGAAACACCAAGAAAGAGATCCCAAGACAGCCACTCGGGAATCGGATCGCTGCCCTGTGGACGGTCGCCGCCCTGTGGCCACCATCCTGCCGGGCGATTCGTCCAGGCATAGAGATCGCTGATACGACCGACGACACCGTCTCGCAGAAGTTTCGCGCCGTACCGCCGCCACTTGGTCGCGATCCGCTGCGTTCCCATCTGCGTCACGATGCTCGGCTTTGACGCGGCAACTTCGGCAAGTCGTCGATTCTCCCACGCGCCATGTGCGAGCGGCTTTTGGCAATACACATGCTTGCCCATGTTCATCGCGGACATCGAGATTGCCGCATGCATGTGGTCGGGGGTGCTGACAACGACCGCATCGATGTCCTTGTCCATCGACGAGAGCAATTCCCGCCAATCAGCGAACGCCTTCACACGGGGGAACTTCGGCGGAACCGCCTTCCCGTCCTTGTCCTTCGTGCCAAGTCGCCACCCATCGATCGCACGACGATCCACATCGCAGAGCGCCACGATCTCCACCATCGGGTGAGACGCGACTGCACGGAGATCGTCATTGCCCATGCCGCCGCAGCCGATCTTGGCCACGCGCAGTTTGCTGTTGATGGACGGCCGCTGCCGCGAGAGCCGCGCAACTGCCTTGAACGAGATCGGCGCTGCAACCGAAGCAAGCACGAAGTCGCGTCTTGAAATGGTCATATGTGTAGTGAACACGAAAGTTCGCACCGATGCGAGGCCTTTGCCGGTGACTACACTGCCTCTGTGGGCAAGCTGATGGCGGGCAGTCAGCCAAAGTTCTGCCCCGCAGCATGAGTGCAGTCGATTCCCCAGTATCGCCCACGGAAGGGCACACAAGCGCTGCCGCAAAGTTGAAGGCTGGCGTTGTGCTTGCCGCCATAGGCATCGTCTTTGGGGACATCGGCACCAGCCCGCTGTATGCGCTGCGCGCAGGCTTTCTGATGTCAGGCGAGGGAACGGTGAGTGCAGATGCAGTCTCGCAGCCGTTGGTCTACGGACTCATCAGCGTCTTTTTCTGGACGCTCATGCTCGTCATCAGCGTCAAGTATGTGTTGTTCATCCTCCGTGCGGACAACCGCGGCGAAGGCGGCATCTTTGCACTCCTCTCGCTGCTGCCGACTCCCAAGGAAGGCAGCGTCTTCGGACTTCCCAAGTGTTGGTTCATCCTTGGCATCGTGGGCGCATCGCTGCTGTACGCAGATGGCCTGATCACCCCCGCCATCAGCGTTCTGTCTGCGCTCGAAGGGCTGAAAGAGTTGCAGTCCTCTGAGCATCGGTCTGAGCAGCTCTTCTCGACGGACTTGATCATGCTGATGGCTCTGGTGGTGCTGTTCGGGCTCTTTCTCATTCAGCGCAAAGGCACGGCGTTCATCGGCTTCCTCTTTGGGCCAATCATGCTGCTGTGGTTCCTCACACTTGGGGTGCTTGGCGCGATCAGCGTCTGGAAGACGCCCCAGATTCTTCATGCACTCAACCCAATCCATATTTTGGATGTCTTCCGCGGATCGTTCACCGCCGCCATCACGGTTGTCAGCGCCGTCATGCTGTGCATCACGGGCGGCGAAGCACTCTACGCAGACCTCGGTCACTTTGGGCGAAAGTCAATCGGCGCTGCGTGGTACTTCATCGTGATGCCGGGGCTCTTCCTGAACTATCTCGGTCAGGGTGCGCTGCTCTTGCGAACCCCTGAGGCAATCGTGAATCCGTTCTTTCAACTCGTGCCGGACTGGGGCATCGGCCCCATGGTGATTCTTGCGACTGCCGCCGCGATTATTGCGAGCCAAGCGATCATCACGGGCATGTTCTCGCTCACGCACGCAGCGATTCAACTTGGACTGATGCCGCGCCTTCGGGTCGTCCACACATCCGAGCACGGCTCGCAGGTCTATGTGCCGCTGATGAACGCCATCGCCGTGGTTCTCGTGTGCCTTGTTGTGCTCGTGTTCCAAACTTCCGAGCGTCTCTCGCACGCCTACGGTCTTGCCGTCGCGCTCGACATGGGACTCGTGGCCGTCCTGTTTGCCGTGCTGATGGCCCGCCACCGTGGATGGGGCACCGTGCGACTCACCGCCTTCCTCGGCGTCTTCTTCACGCTCGATCTCATCTTCATCATCGCCAACACCTTCAAGATCCCCAAGGGTGGCTGGCTCACGCTGCTCATTGCCGCCACCACCTGTTACATCATCTTCACATGGATCCGCGGGCGGAAGGTCATGGTGGAACGCTATGCACGCCAGACGCTCGACTTCCCTCACCTCTTCAACAGTCTCCAGACCCACCCGCTGCCTCGTGTCTCGGGCACGGCCGTCTTCCTCACGCAGCAGCAAACAGGCGTTCCTCCGACGCTCCTGCATCACATCAAGCACAACAAGGTGTTGCATGAGAAAGTCGTGATCATGACGGTGCAGACGGTGGCCGTGCCCTTCGTCGATCCAGATGATCAGGTCAAGGTCACGGAACAGTCCGACGGATTCTGGACGGTTTCCGCCACCAATGGATTCCTCCAGTCCGCAGATGTTCCGCGGCTCATGCGACTCGCAGGCGAACAAGGGCTCGAAACACACGAGGGCAGCACGACCTACTTCCTCGGCAGGACCATCCTGTCGCCGCGCGGTCGATCCACGATGCCAGGCTTCCAGAAGCGGCTGTTCTGCACGCTCGCTCAAATCAGTTCGAACAATCCGCTCTACTTCTCGATTCCGCCAGGCCGCATGATTGAACTCGGCGTTCAAGTGGACATCTAAGAGCGCGACCGCGGTTGGACGCGCATGCAGACGCGATTACCATGGAGAGCATGGGTGGAATGCCTAACATTTCCCCGCTCCGCGCGCGCCTGACTACTGCCGCGCTGACGACGACGCTAGCCGTCATCGCCTACCTTGCGCTGCACGCCTGCTCGAAGGCCGCACCCCCTGCCCCCTCGGACTTGTTCGCACAGGCGCAGGCGCAGGAGGAGGGCACCAACGGTCCCGCCAATGTCGATGCGGCAGTGATTCTGTACGAGCGCGCGGCGGAGGGTGGCAGTCTCGGTGCGATGCAGCGACTCGTTGCACTTCACCGAAGCGGTTGGAACGGCAAGCCGCCCAACCGAGTCGCTCTGCAGCGGTGGCTCAGCGCGGCAGCGCAACTCGGTGACGCCGACTGCGCGCTCGAACTCGCCGGCCTCATTGCCCGAGGCAATGGCGTTTCAACGGATGAAGCGGATGCCACTCGCTGGTACCGACTCGCCGCCGAGGCTGGAAGCATCGAAGGCGCTCTGCGATATGGCATTCGTCTTGCGGATGGCATCGGTACCGCGAAGGATGCAGTTGCCGCTCGCGGCTGGCTCGAGAAGGGGCAGAACGCAGATCCCGCGCTTGCAGCTCGGCGGCTTGGATTTCTTCTCTCGGATGGCGCCAACGGTTCCACCGATGACGGTGCAGCTGCCCGGTGGATGCGCATGGCTGCGGAGCGCGGCGACATCATCGCGCAGCACCGCCTCGGACAGTTTCTTGCGGAGGGGCGCGGCTGTGCGCCCGACGCAGGCGAAGCCGTGGTCTGGTATCGCCTCGCTGCGGAAGCAGACCTGATCGACGCGCAGGTGTCGCTGGCGCTCGCGCTGCGCGATGGAGTTGGGATGAAGTCCGATGCGGTCGAAGCGATCGAGTGGCTGGAACGCGCCGCCGCCAAGGGATCGCCCGTGGCACAACTGTTGGCCGCACGCATGTACGACGATGGTGTTCTGGTGGAACGCAACCCTTCGCGCGCCGCCGCGCTGTACGCGCTGGCATCTGCGCAGGGTTCGGTGGTGGCGAGCGTTTCGCTCGGCATGCTGCAGTCCTCTGGCGACGGAGTCGCTCGCGATCCTCAGGCGGCAGCAAGACTCTTTCTCGGCGCAGCGGAGCGAGGCGATTCGGATGCCCAGTTGATGCTCGGTCGACTGCTGCTTGCTGGCGAGGGCGTTCAGCAAAATCCGCGCGAAGCGGCTGCGTGGTTCAGCAAGGCTGCGACCGCAGGGCTCGCGGATGCGCAGTACGAACTTGCGCGCATGTACGAGTTCGGCAGTGGCGTGACAGCCGACAGTGCCCAGTGCAATTCGCTCTACCGTGCGGCGGCGGAGCAGGGACTGCCGGACGCGTGCTATGTGCTCGGCTGGCGTTACGACCATGGGCAGGGACTTCCCGAGAGCGATCTCGAGGCTGCAGCGTGGTACCGCGCCGCTGCGGATCAGGGTGTCCCGCACGCAAAGTTGCAACTTGGGGTGCTCTACGAGCGCGGCGATGGTTTACCGCAGAATGATGCGTTGGCGGCGCAGTTGTATCTCGACGCGTCCGAGCAGGGTCTGGACTGGGCGCAGTTCTTTCTTGGGCAGATGTATCGGCGTGGCGCCGGCGTTCCCTTTGACACGATCGCGGCGTACGCGTGGCTCAATCTCTCGGCAAGTGCGGGCAATCCATCCGCTGCGCATGAACGCAACCAACTTCGCGGCAAGATGACCAAGGAAGACATCGCGAAGGCGCAGGATCTCTCGCTTCGTCTGCTGAAGGTCTCGCCCGAGCAAGCGCTCGAGAATCGACAGCGCTATCTGCCGCCAGGGCAGCGAAAACAGGGCACTTCGCAAACGACCACGCTGCAGCCGACTGATAGCACGCGACGCGCCATCGGCGCGGACGATGCAGGGAAAGGCAGCGGCAACTCAGGGTCAGGCAGCGGAAGGTCGCGTTCCACGGGACGCGCACCACGCACGCCAAACACGCCGCGCTGACTTTCGGCGCGAGTCGAGAGATCGATTGAGCGATCGACGCAGCGACTGGTTCAAAGGCAGGTTTGACGACTGCGCACAAACCTGCGCACAAACCTCCGCATAAAAAAGAAAAGACCCGCTGCGTTCGCAGCGGGTCTTCGACATTTCGTCGATGGACTGGTTCCGAAGGAACCGAATCAATAACGATCGCGGCCACCGCCGCCACCGTAGCCACCGCGGCCACCGCCGCCGCCGCCACCGTAGCCGCCGCGACCACCGCCGCCGCCGCCACCGAATCCGCCGCGCGAACCACCCGATGCGGGCGGACGAGCTTCGTTCACAGTGAGGTTGCGACCTTCGAACGCCTTACCATTCGAATCTTCGATGGCCTTCTTGGCACCATCATCATCACCCATGGTGACGAAGGCGAATCCGCGCGAACGACCAGTTTCACGGTCGGTGGCGATGAACACCTCGGTCACGGGACCGTACTGACCGAAGTGCGCAGCAAGCGCCTCCTGAGTCGTCTTGAACGGCAAGTTTCCAACATACAGCTTCATAGAGATACGTCACTTTCTTGACAGGCGCGAGCTCAGCGAAAACCGTTACGGAAAATGACGCAGCCGACTTCGAAGCGCAGGCGCAAACCTTGAAGGGGTTGGACAATCCAACCCCGATGACATTAGGGTAGCAGATTGTGCGGCATGATCAATGCCGATGCGCGCTTCTTGGGAATAGAGCGATAACCGATTCGAGGACCAATCCGAACGGCTATTGCCCAGCGATCTGAGCAGGCTTTGGCTGCACATCCGCGCGCGCTGCCTTTCGATTGAGCATCAAGACGCGAACATCGGGGTCGATGATGACCTCCTTGGGTTCGAAGTCGCTCTCAATCTCCACCTCGCTGGTCTCCCCCGCAGCCACAACCTGCATCACCCGTGCATCGCGATACTCGGATCGCTGCGCAGCCGCTTCGGCACGCTCCTGCTGCGTGCGAAGCACCTTCGCCTTCGGCCAACGCTCCTCACCGTTCGTCACCGCCACCTCAACTCGAACGCTGCCCGTTCCCGCGTTCTGGAAACGAACTCGCGTTCGCCATCGCGCTCCTGGCGATGCGGGCGCCTGTGACTCCGCCGACTCAATCTTGAGCTCAGGGACTACGACATCAAAGAACCACTGCTTCGTGAATGCGTCGTACGCCGCCGCATCGGGTGCGTACGGGCGCAGCGACTCGACCAGATCCTGGAGCAGCGGATGGTCTGGCCCGGCCATGAACTTTCCGATGAACTCGCGCATCGCCGCATCCATGCGCTCCTCACCCATGTGCTCCATCAGCATCCAGAACACCCAGCCGCCCTTGTCGTAGGTGACGGTCGTGTCGCCGCTGCGCGAACCATCGATCTCAACCATCGGTCGTTCATCATCGACACTGCGTGAAGCGCCGTAGCGAAACTCGATTCCGCGCATGAAGCCCATTCGCATTCGCTCGCCGCGAATCTGCCGAATCAGTCGCGCAGACGCATAGTGCGCCATCCCCTCACTCAGGATGTTTCCCCCAGGGTCAATCCCGGGCCGCAGCAGGTTGCCGAACCACTGGTGCGCTGCTTCGTGCGCCGTGACCATGAACGGCGTGTCCTGTTCGGCGGTCGGCTTTGACATGAAGCCGATGTTCTCGCTAAAAGTGATGTTCGTCGGGAATCCCTGCGCATACCCGGCAAGCCCGGGGAACTCGCTCAGCCGAAGTTCCTTCCACGGATAGGGCCAAAACCACTTCGAATACCACTCATGCGCCCCGTCGAGCGCCTCAAGCATCACGGGCACATTGAAGCCGTGCTCCGGCAAGTGCCAGATCACCGATGCGGCACCACGCGACTCTTCCCAACGACCTGCCACAATGTTCGCCGCCATGATCGGATAGTCCGTTTCCCAGCGCATCGTGCGGATGCCGTTGGCAACGGTGTCGGAAACGCACACCCCCGGCATGTTCACCCGATACTCCTCAGGCACTCGGATGGTCGCGGCCAGCATCGTCTTGCCGCCCGTACCGAATGCGGTCTTGGTGACCTTCTTCCAGTCGTCGGGACCAACGCGCTTCGGTTCCGGCGTGCGCTCCGGGTCGAGGCCGACGCCATCGATGTAGCCCATCCCGGGCAGGAAGGTGGGGCCGAACCCGGCTAGCACGGTGCCAGATGGGAGGATGAACTCACCGGCGCCCGCGGGGTTGCTGCGTAGGCCATCGGGCACGCGCACCTCGTGGCGGAACCCAAGCTCGATGTCAGCGCCCGGCGCGATCGGGGTCGTTGGCGTGAACACCCACAGTCCGGCGTTGTCCACCACCTTCGTGCCGCACGGGTTCTTCCGGCGTGCCTCGGCGGCCGACTCGCGCGTCCACTCCTCGCCCTCGAACGTGAAGGCGATGTCGCGGAACGTCGTGTTCGGCGTCACCGAGAACTGCCGAAGCGGCGCGTCGGTCTCGTTGCGCAGGCCGTAGGTTCCCTTCACGCGCAGGTTGCCTGCCGCCGGCTCGAGGTCGAGGTCGAGGTCCATGCGCATGATGGTCAGCGTCGGCGCGTCCTTCCACGTGTTGGCGTTGCCCACGTAGTACTGCTTCTCGAGCTCGCGCTCGGGGCTCCCGTTCGGTCCCTGGCGCACCATCACCGCAAGCACGACAGCGCACGCGATCGCGGGCCCGCCGAAGACGAGCATGCCCAGGCCACGCCGCCACGCGCGCGCAAACTGCAGACGCGTGGTGATGCCCTGCGCATCGGGCACGCGGCGGCGCCACCACTCGATCGAGGCGTGCAGCATCGTCAGTCCCACAAGAACCCACAGCACACGGTTCAAGAGAAGGGCGCGACGGTCGAGTTCGAGCGCACCGAAATCCGTCCAGATCAATCCGCCCCACAGGTGCCAGTTGAAAACCCAATTCATCCATCCCATCTGAACGCAACACCCAGTCAGAATGAGCGCGCCGAGGCCGATCCCGTAGACCACAGCGCGATTTCGAAAGAGACTCCACACAAGAGCAAGGAAGGACATCCACGCGAACAGCGTTGCCGACAGCAACCCTCCCCAACCGATGATGAACGGCGTCAGCGATGGCGGGAGAAAGATTCCCGACTCATCGCCCTGCACGACCAGTGCCACTGCAAGCGCGATCCACACGGCGCCAAGCAGCGCGAGGACCACGGTCGCGGCGCAGGCCAGCATTCGTCCGAAGACAAGTGGTGCCAGCGACGCAGGGCTTGCGTTCACCATCGCAGCAATTCGGGATCGATCGTCGCGCGCAAGACTCTCAGTGAAGTAGTAGAGGACCATCAGCACGGAGAGAAGCGTGATCGTGTTGTAGGTCTCGCCCGCGAATGCGCCAGCCGATGTCAGGTTCGGCGTATCGAAGGCACCCGGTGTGAACAGTGCGCCGACGCACTGAATCACGATGAGAGGAATGAACACCCAAAGTCCCGGCGAGCGACGCAGCTCCCGCGCCTCGGCGCGGAAGGCATCGACCATGGCAGCAACGATGCCGACGGAACCCTGCGACATACCAAGCGCAAGGAGCGAAAGCTCTGTTCGAGGGCGCTGCGATGCTTCCCGCTGCGCAGCGTCGGATGCGGCGATGATCTCGGGTCGCATCATCAAGTTTACCGCGAAGGGCGCCCGCATCCGCGTCCGCTCACGCCACGCGGCAGTCGCGAGTGCCATCGCAGCGAACGCAGGCATCACGATCCGCTGCGTCACGATGAGCGCATCGAATGGAATGGCGTTCGTGTTGTAGAACGCGGCACCACGATCAACTTTCACGAGCGTCTCATTCAGCCAGCGGAATCCACTGATGTCGATCGCCTGCAGCAGCCGATCGCCCCACTGCGGCAGCCACTCTGGCGAGAAGTTCCAGATGAAGAAGATGTTCGACAGCAAGATCGCAACAGGCAGCGTGAACACCAACGCGGTCTGCCGCGTCATCGAACCGACCGCGAAACTGAATGCGCCGAGCGACAGCGTCGGAAGCAGGACGAAGAGCAGCATGGGCCGCGCATAGTTGATGAACGCGAATGGGCCGCGCAACTTCTCCGGCTCCGGGACGGGATACAGCTGATAGAAGCCGACCTGAAGTGCAAGATGCACCACAACAATCATTGCGTAGACGATCGCGAGCCCCAACCACCGACCCCCCACATATTGTCCCGCCGTCAGACCTGTGCTGCGCACAATCGGCATCACACGAAGACCATCATCCTCATTCGGGGCGTTGCCGAACACCGTGCACACGAAAAACACGTAAAACATTGTGAAGATCAGCATGTCGCCAAAGGCGAGGTTGAATTCGCTGTTGAGGAACGCTCGTTCGCCACCCGCAACCTCGCTGCCACCGCCGATCCTCACCTGCCCAGACGAGAGGCCCCAGTTCAGGGCGAGCAGAATCAAGATGAACACCCAGAGGGACGGGCGCCGCCAGGCCGTGCGGACTTCGAGGATCGCGAGTGTGAGGGCGCGTGGCATCACAGCGGTTCCCTTCGTGCGTTTAGGCGGCGACTGGCGAGTTCGATCCGTGAGCGCGATCCGCAGCCCGACTCTCGTCCATCACGCCAAAGTAGACGTCCTCGAGCGTGGGCGGCACTTGCACGAATCCACTCGGCTGCGCACCAGCGGCCGACTGCACACGCGTGCGGAACATGGAACCCTCCACCAGCACTGCTTGCGTCACACGATGCGAGCCTCGGATGCGCTCAAGCGCTTCAGGAGCAACGATTCCTTCGAAAACGCGCCCTTCAAGGCGGCGCCGCGCATCTGATGTCCCGCCGCTCGTCACACAGCGGCCACCCCGAATCACTGCAAAGCGCGGACAAAGCGTGGCGATGTCCTCGACGATGTGCGTCGAGAGCAACACGATGCGATCGCGACCGAGTTCCGCCAGAATCCGGTAGAAGCGCTGTCGTTCCTCGGGGTCCAGTCCTGCGGTGGGTTCATCCACGATCACCAACCGCGGATTTCCCGCAATGGCCTGCGCAATACCGAGTCGCTGGCGCATGCCGCCCGAATACGTGCGCACCTTGCGTTTGGCGGCGTCGGCAAGATTCACTCGCTCGAGCAACTCGCCCACGAGAGTCTTGCGCCCTTGCGGTGCCTCGATCCCCTTGAGTTGAAGAAGGAAGTCCAGCATCTGCGCACCCGACAATGATGGATAGAAACCAAAGTCTTGGGGCAAATAGCCCAGACGGCTCCACACGGCTCGCGGGTCCTGCACGATGTCCACACCATCAAGCGTCACGCTGCCGCCCGTTGGCTCGAGAAGCCCTGCGAGAATGTTCATCAGGGTGCTCTTCCCCGCACCATTGGGGCCGAGTAGGCCAAAGAGACCTTCGGGAACATCAAGTGAAACGCTCTTCAGGGCGGCAACGGGACCTGGGTAGATCTTGACGAGGTCGTTGATGCGAAGCATGGCAGGAGAGGTTAACGGCTGTCGGGTTACGCGGCTAAAGAACGCCCCCCTTGCACATTTCACGGAGAAACCACGGTGACACTACTGATCACTCTCGTCCTTCTCGCAGGCTCGAATGTGTTCATGACCTACGCGTGGTATGGGCATTTGCGCGATCTGAAGGGAAGGCCGCTCTGGATTGCCATCCTCGCTTCGTGGGGAGTGGCGCTGCTGGAGTACTGCCTGCAGGTGCCGGCCAATCGCATCGGCTTTGCTGCGATGTCACTCGCGCAACTGAAGGTGGCGCAGGAGATCATCACGATGGTCGTGTTCGCCGTGTTCGCCACCTGGTACATGAAGGAACGCCTGACCATGGACTTTCTGTACGCCAGCGTCTGCCTCGCTGCAGCTGCGTTCTTCATGTTCCGCGGGGTGGGTACGCCCGCCTGAACAAAGATCCACTGCTGTTCTTCCTAGACTGAAGTTCATGGCGCCAAAGCGCGGCGATCCAGAGCAGCCAAGCCTCTTCGGCCCTGAAGCCGACGAGTCGCTCGTGCGCAGTGCGCGGGCGCGCTCAAATCCCGCGCCCGCCGTCCACCCGCCGCAGCGCACCGAACTCGCACGCGCCCTGTCCACCTGCATCCATCTTGGAACGAGTTCGTGGAGCTTTCCCGGTTGGCGTGGCATCGTCTGGCGCGACCGCGAGGAGGAGTCGACCCTCGCACGCGCGGGACTTCACGCGTACGCACAACATCCGCTGCTGCGGTGCGTTGGCGTGGACCGCACCTACTACCGCCCCGTCAGTGCCGAGACTTTCGAGCGCATGGCAGCGCAAGTGCCGCCTCACTTTCGTTTTCTTGTGAAGGCGCACGAGGCGATCACCCGCCCCGCTGCGGCGAGTGCCGTGTTTGGTGGAGGTCCATCGCTGCTCTTTGACGCTGCGTACACGAGCGAGCAAGTGATCGCACCCGCAGCGACAGGCCTCGGCGATCGGCTTGGACCGCTGCTCTTCCAACTATCGCCGATGGGGCTGCGCGGCGCAGCAGAGGCGGAGTCCTTCATTCGCAAGTTGGGCGCGTTCCTCTCGCAGTTGCCTGCGGGACCGCTCTATGCGGTCGAGGCGCGCGACCGCGCGCTCATGCGTGCCTCGTGGGCGGCGATGCTGCGCGATACGGGTGCCGTCCACTGCTTCAACGCGCATCCGTCACAGCACCAGCCGCTGCACCAGGCCCGCTTGGTGGAACCCGCATCGCAGCGCGCGCTCGTGGCGCGGTGGATGCTTCACTCCGATCACACCTACGAAGGCGCGGTCGATCGCTACGCGCCCTTTGGCGCCATCGTGGACGAGGATCCGACGAGCCGCGCGCAGTTCGCTCGGCTGTGCGCCGATGCGGCGGGCCAAATGCGGAGCGCATTCGTGATCATCAACAACAAGGCGGAAGGATCCGCACCTCTCTCGGCGGAACGGCTCGCGCAACTCATCGTGCAGCAGTCGACCCACCCACCACCGCAATCGACACCGACAAGTCCGAGTCCACTCGAGACCGACGCATGACACCACTCCACCGCCGTGCATTTCTCGCCGCCGCCACTTCGCTGCTCGCTGCACCGTTCGCATTCGCGCACGGCTCGCCGAGACTCATTCTCCCGCTGCAAGGTTCGACATCCGCCTTGCCCACGCAGCCCGCGGCGCGACGCCGCGTGCTCCGCTGCGCACACCTCACGGATATCCATGTCCAACCAGAGCGCGGCGCAGACGCGGGGCTCGTGCAGTGCCTCAAGCACATCGCGCAGCAGCAGCCAGCGCCTGACCTGCTGCTCGTGGGTGGCGACACGGTGATGGATGTCTTCGAGGCGAAGGCAAGCCGCGCCGCGGAGTTGCGGCGCCTGTTCAGCGATACATGGAGCGCCCACTGCGGAATTCCTGTGCGACATGCGATCGGGAACCATGACATCTTCGGATGGCACCGATCGAAGAGCGGCACCACGGGACAGGAACCAGACTGGGGGAAGAAGTACGCCACGGAACTCTTCGCGCTGCCGGGGCGCTACTACTCATTCGATCAGGCGGGATGGCACTTCGTGGTACTCGATGGTGTGCAGCCGAAGGGGGACTCCTACTGTGCGTTCATCGATGATGAGCAACTCGATTGGATGCGCACCGATCTTCGCAACCGCCCCAAGGGATCGCCTGTGTTGGTGCTGTCGCACATTCCGATCCTCAGCCTGACCGCGATCACCTACGGCAAGCCGCGCGCGCTCGAGAGGCGCGGCGAAGACACCACCATCAAGGCCGCATCCATGCACACCGATGGCGACACGCTGCACGAACTCTTCGCGACTGAAGGCGTGAAGTTGTGCCTCTCAGGACACCAGCATCTGCTCGACCACTGCACGACTGATGGCGTCACCTACATCTGCGATGGGGCCGTCAGTGGCGCGTGGTGGAAGGGCGTTCATCAGGGCGTGCCAGAGGGCTACGGACTGATCGACCTCTTCGAGGACGGCACCTTCGCGCACCGCTATGTCCCATACGGTTGGGTGGTACGCGGCTGAACCCTCTGCGTCAGCGCTTCACCTTGCGCGGCACCCTGCGCTGCCGGTCTTCGTTCGGTGGCGGCTCATCCTCCGTGCTCTTCGTCGGCGGCGATGAACCTCCCGCTGCCTGAACGCGCGCAAGATCCACCAAAGCGTTGAATGGCGTTCGCGCGCGATCGAGGTCGCTCCGCACAACGAGAAACTCAGGGCGAGCGGCCGCAATCCAGGCGCCGAACTCGCCGCGGTCGCCGCGCCGTTGCAGGTCGCTGATCAGCGCTGCGGCGTTCGGCGCGCGCCATGCGGACTCGACCGCATCAAAATAGGCGTCGCCCGTTCGCAGCTCGACCAACAGCTCATCCCCCTTCAGCCGAGCCAGCGGATACTCATTCGATTTCAGGATCGCGGCACTCGGCTCCAGCCGCGCTGCGGCGAGCAGCTCCGCCCCTGTGGCACCAGCCCGAACGCGTTCCGTGGGGCGCGCGATCCACCGCGCACGCTCGGTCGCGATGCACGATGACAGCGCCTGATCCTGCAACTTCTTGCACGACAGGAGTGCGTCGCGCGCACGCGCAGCCATCGCCGCATCGCCAAAGAGCGGCAGAAACGCCTCCACTCGGCGACCTGCAGCCGATTGCAACCGTACTGCAGCGCGCTGGAAGTCGGCGCGCGGCACCGACCCAACAACGCCGGCAAGATCGATCATCGCAACGATGCGGTCGAACGCAGCAGCGCGTTCATTGAATCGCTCAAGCCGTCTGCTGTCCGCATCCAGGATTGTCGCCCAGTCATCGATCGTCTTGCCGTCGAGCACCATCGACAGCGGATCGCCCGTCCATGGACAGGGCTCGCGCAACGATCGGCAGAGCGCCTCGACCGTCGGCTGCACACGCTGCAGTTCGGCGATCGCGCTCTCGCTCGGCAGCCACGAACGCGTCCGCGCGAACTCGCGCAGCGTTCGCGGGCACTGCTTGATCCAGTCGCGGTCGATCGACTGCAAGCATGCGGGCACATCGCCCTCGGTTGCGGCGCTCGGCGCTCCTTGCCACGCGGTGATCGTGGCGACCGTGATCAGCACTTGCAGCAGCATCCACAGACAGAATACGCGCAGCGCACCGCCGTACCGCACGGCTTACACTCGAATCCATGTCGGAACGCGCCGCAAAGCGCCTGCTGATCGTCGGCTGGGACGCCGCGGATTGGCATGTCATCGATCCGCTCATTGCGGCGGGCGAAATGCCGAATCTCAAGCGACTGATCGACGAGGGCATTCGAAGCGACCTTGCAACACTCGAACCGAAGCTCAGTCCACTCTTGTGGACATCCATCGCCACTGGGCGCACCCCAGACCTGCACGGCATCCTCAACTTCGTCGAACCCAAGCCAGATGGCAGCGGGCTCCGTGTCGCATCGAGCACAAGCCGGCGGGTGAAGGCGCTCTGGAACATCGCTTCACAGTCGGGACTGCGCACGCAGGTCACCGGCTGGTACGCGAGCCATCCGGCCGAACCGATCCGCGGATCCATCACGAGCAATCTGCTGCTCGAGGGTGATCCCGGCGAACGCGGTGCCGCGTGGCCGCTGCCCAACGATTGCGTTCACCCACCAACGCTTGCAGACACCATCGCTGCGGCGCGTGTGGGACGCGCGGATTTCCTCGCATCACACCTGAGGGAAATCCTGCCGAAGGCGCAGCCCACGCAGCATGGAGAGGAGCGTGTGCAGTCGCTCGCCAAACTGATGGCGGTCGCGGCGAGCGTTGACGCCGCTGCACGCGCGGCGATGACTGCGCAGCCGTGGGATGTGGCGATGGTGTTCTTCGAGACGATTGACACGGTCGGACACCTCTTCATGCAGTACCGACCACCCCGCATGAAGCATGTCAGCGATCAGGACCTTCGCCAGTTCGGTCAGGTCATGAACGCCGTCTACCGATGGCATGACCGAGCGCTCGGCCGACTGCTCGAGACCGCAGGTGCCGACACCACGGTGCTCCTGTGCAGCGATCACGGCTTCCACAGCGGCGCGCAGCGACCGTTCCTCGCCGACCTCCCCCCCGAGCGGCGCATGGAGAAGGAAGCGAGTTGGCATCGGCCTCTGGGCATCCTCGTCGCGTCAGGCCCTGGCATCAAGCCAAAGGCAACCACCGTCGCAGCATCGATCCTCGACATCGCACCCACAGCACTCACGCTGCTGAACCTCCCGACCGCAGCAGACTTCGGCGGCCGCACGATCTCGGAGATCCTCACCTGCCCCATCCCCGAGCGAATCCCATCGTGGGAACAGCAGGAAGGCGATGCGGGACTTCATCCCCCCGACGCACGACAGGATCCTTTCGAAGCGGCGGACGCCGTGCAACACCTCGTCGACCTCGGCTACATGGCAGCGCTGCCCACCTCCGCCAAGGATCAAATCGAACTCGTCCGCCGAGAGAGCGCATTCAATCTCGGCGTGAACCTTCTCTCGCGCGGCAAGCCGCGCAGCGCACTGCCACACCTGCGCACGCTCGTCGACACGCGCCCCGACGAGCGTCGTTACATCAGTTGCCTCGCATCGGCGCTCATCGCGTCGGGCACATTCGACGAGGCCATCCAACTTCTTGAACGCGCCTGCACCGCACACCCCACCGACACGGAACTCCAACTCCTGCTCGCACGCGCGCACGCCGACTGCGGCAACACAGCCGAGGCTGCACGCATCCTCAAAGCGGCAGAACCTGCCGCACGCAGCGACGGAGCGCTGCTGCCACTGCTCGGGCTCGTGCAGCTCCACGCGGGCATGTACGACGACGCGATCGCCACCGCGACACGCATGATCAGCACATCGGGCAAGGCACCCGCATCGCTGCTGCTGCACGCCGAAGCGAATCTTGGCAAATGCAACTGGGAGAACGCAGCACAGTTGGCGCTCGACGCCATGGACATCTCCCCCGCGATCCCGGATGCGCACTGGATCCTCGGCACGGCGCTCGCGTTTTCGGGCGATCTGGAGAACGCCGCGCGAAGCTTCCAACTCGGCATGCAGTTCGACAAGCACCATCTCGCCTGCACCGAAAGTGCGGCCGCCGTTGCGGCTGCGCGCGGCAAGCCAGCCGACGCGGACGCCATGCGAGCGGCAGCGCAGGCGATCCGCGAGCAGCGCGAGATATTCGCAGGTCCCCCGCTGCCCTACGACGCAGCGGCACTCGCCAAACGCTGAATGAACTTCCGCTGAACGCGTCTTGTGTCCGCGTGGACCCGCGGCATGGACCTGCCGGGGCTCAGACAGCTCTCGCCTGCTCCACGGACCTGCGGTCCGCGTTCGCAGGCTCGAGAACTCGCCCGGCAGGAATCATGCCGCGGTCCCACGCGGGCGAACGAGCCGATCGCCATCTCGCTGCAGTCCAGCACAACGCGCGACATCATCCAAGAACGCCTCGCGCGCCTTCGGTGAAATCATCACCGACTTGAACACGCCGGCACCAAACTGCACCCCAAGCCGATCGAGCGACAACGCGGGAGAACTGAGGGGATTCTATGTTCGCCGTACTTCGAGGATGTCCGCCAGCGAGATCCGTTGCCTGCACAGACCAACTCGAACGATCAGGTGCGAATCATCGAGCCCGTACCGCACAGGCAGCACCAATCCCACGTAGAGCGCAGCAACAAACAGAAGCATCCCAACTGCCATCAGCACATCTGTCGATGTGCCGTTGGGCACTGCCGCACCGATGACCACCAGTGCAGCGACGGGCCCCACACACAGCACAGCACCAATCCACCAATCAACTTTCGACGGATACCAACGCATGTCCATTC
>JBJTUC010000016.1:0-3795 GCA_046080505.1 Planctomycetota bacterium | reverse complement strand
GGCAAACCAAGCGACAAGCCCAGCGGCAAGCCAAGCGACAAGCCAAATGGCGGCGGCAAACCTCGCAAGCGCTGACAGAGCTGTTTGACTTCAGTCTGGCGGTAGCAGCTCGATCCGCACAATGTCGACTTGCGTTTCACGCATCCGAGCGATGACTGCGCGGTCGTCTGCAAGGCGCAGGAGCGGAACCCAGACGCTATCGAGTAGTCGCGACGCATTGCTGCGAGCGTCGCCCACTGCGAGAGAATCGATATCGAGCCCATCGGTGGTGGCAACAAGGAACCGCTCCGCGTCAAGTTGGATAATCGACGAACTGCCGATGCCAAACAACATCGATTGACCGCTGCGTGCATCCCAAAGCCCTACACGCCGAAAGCGCGGGTGAAAGAATGCCCACATTGCTCCATCGAGCAACTGCATCCGCTGGGGAACGACCGTCTGATACGCCATGGGTGCCGTTGCGCGCCATGACAGATCGAGTACCCGTTCGGCTTGATTCGCGGCGCGATCACCCATGGCGAAGGAACATGCGCTCATGGTTCCGTCGCGAAGCCGAAGGGCTACAAGCGAGCGCCCATCGCCCGTGAACTGTGGGGCAAGCCAACTGCCATCTTCTGGCGCTGGGATGATCTGTTCGCCATCGTCGTGCCGAACCACCAAATCAAACTGTGTGCCTTCGCGCGCTCGGCGGCACCACACCAAGCGATCCTTCGGACCGATCGATGCAAAGGCGTTCACTCGGTCGTCCTGCGCCAACCACTGCGGCTGCGAACCATCCCACGGCGCGAGACCGATCCAGCGGGAGCCGTCAGGGCGCGGTGACTCGACCAAGCATCCCTGTAGATTGGCGGAACGACCAAGCAGTATCTCGCCGCCAGGCACCAGGGCGGAACCTCCCGTTGCGAGGTCATAGATGGTGACACGGTCAGAATCGACTCCGTGCTCGCCCGATGCGGCGAGCAAAGTCTGCCAGCGTGCGGCGCCAGATGACTGCACTGCTGCGTGCAATCCGTCGGGGCTCATGATCGGCAGTGTGAACCCGTTGCTCGGACAGGTTCGTAGCGGCACAAGGCGAAAGCGCACGACAGATTGCCGCGCCATCACGAGTTGCGCGGGCTCACTTCCGCCAACCTCACGCGGCAAACGGCCCGATCCATCCGTAGCGACTGGCGGCCTGCCGCCTCCAGCGATGCCCCCGCAAGCATCAATCAGGAGCACGGCAGGCACAAGAGCAAATCCAAGAGATCCGATCGCTCGACGTGGATTGGGTACCGACTTGCGACACACCGCTCACGGTCCCTTTGCAGGATCGATTGGCGCGATCGGATCAACCGGCTGCTCGCCGCTCCTCTCAGGAAGATTCAGGTTGTTTCGCTCGACCAGCCCTTGGCTTGTCGCATTCAGTGGCTTGCTGAAGATCTCGAGCCGCTCCCGATCGTCGGCGTTGTAGTTGCTGTCATTCTCGTCTGGATTGATGACCACCGTCGGTGTGATGAAGACGAGCAGCTCAGCGACGGACTTATTCTCATCCTTGTTGCTGAAGAAAAGGTCGAGAATGGGAATCTGTCCCAAGACAGGGAATCCATTCTTTTCAAAGTTCTCCGATTCTCGCCGAACACCGCTGAGCACGATGGTCTGCTTGTCCTTGACAGTGACGCGAGTCTCTGTCTGCCTTCGGTCAATCGTTGGATTGTTGCTGCCTCCGACATTCAGGGAACTCGTCGTATTGATGTTGGACAGCAGAATGTTCACCTCCATGGCGACGTTTCGATCCTGCGTGATGCGCGGACGCACATTCACGCCGATTCCAACCGAGATCTGATCGAAGCTGCTCGTGGTACCGCCACCCGTCCCTCCACCCGTCGTGGTTCCAGTCAGGAAGGGGACATCCGCCCCTGCAAAGAAGACAGCCTCTTCGTTCTCCGTGGTGAACACGCGCGGCTGCTGAAGAATGCGTACGGATGTATCGCGCTGCAGCGCCTGAAGGATGACGGTGGCATTGACACCGAAGGTGAAGTTTGACACATTCAACACCGAGGGGAAGATGTTGTCTTTGCTGCCGGTGAAACGCAGCCGATCACCCTCTGCCTGAGCCCCGATGACCACTGCGTTGTTTGGGTTCAAAGGTGCGACCGTGCCAGCGGGGCCAAACTGGATTCCCATGGCAAACTGATCGCCGAGTTCCACCTCGGCCAGAATCGCGGCAATCATGACTTGGCGCCCGGGCGTGTCGAGATTCGCAATCAAGTCCTTGATCTGCCCTTTGATTTCTGGCGGTGCCAGCACAAGAAGCGAGTTCTGCTCGGCGACTGGCACTACGCGGCTCTTGCCGATGAGTGCGCTGACTTCCGCTTGCTGGTCTTGGTTCCCGCCGCGGGCTCCACCACCGCCTTGCCACGGGAACTCAATCTCGCGCGGTGTGCCACCGCCACCCGTGGAAGCGCCACCGGTCGTGCCCGTGACGCCTGGGGTCGTTCCGACATCGCCGCCCTGCGTCGAGGTGAAGTCCGCGTTCAAGCCCTCTGCCGGCGCTTCAAGAGAGCCACCCGTCCCGCTCTCGGCAAGAAGAATGTTGACGAGTTGTGCGACATCCACGGCACTCGCATACTTCAGAGGGATGGATTCTGGCATTCCCGCTTCGAGCGGCGTGTCGATCTTCGAAAGGAGCGCGTCAAGCCACACGAAGTTGTCAGGGGCTTTCGAGACAACCACGAGTCTGTTGGAGTCGGGGTACGCCTCGATCGTGAACACTCCCTGCGTCGCGGCAGTCGCGCTGCCACCGTCGCCACCTCCGCCACCGCCGGGGACAGCGAGGTTTCGGGCGTTGTTCCTCTGCCCGCCCGTGCGGGTTGTGCCGCCGCCCGCTCCGAGCAGCGCATCGAGAAGTTCCTTGACCTTCAAAGGATCGGTGTACTTCAAGTCATAGGACTTGAAGATGCTGCCATCGCGGTCGGGTGGCACATCCCACCACTCAAGCACCATCGATCGGATGTTCTCCATGACTTCGCGTGTGGTGCGAACGGTGATCGAGTTGGTTGCAGCAAGAACCTGCGTGGTCAGTGTGGGCGCATCACCGCCACCCGCCGCTCCTCCCGGATTGATTGGCTGCGGATTTTGCCCTGCCCGATTCCCCTGTCGCGGCTGTGCGGCACGGCCCCCCGCACCGCCTGCGCCGTTCGGGACGAACACCACATTGATGGCGTCGGCAATGATCGTCGCATCGGCGAACCTCAGGCGAAATGTCTCGGTAATCGTGTCTTCATAAGGGGGCACATCAACAAGATTGACGACTTCTTGAACACGCTTTGCGTATCCAACGTCGCTCTCCACAACGAGCTGGTTGGAACTGGCATCGGTGGAGACCTGCGCGTAATCGGGTTTCGATGTGGAAATCAACTGTTCCACCGACGATGCGCGGGCATGCTTCAGTTGGAAGATCTTGATGACGTACTGGCCGTTCTCGAGAAGTTCGAGCACATTGACATTCGGTCCAAGCACAACGCTCGGAAGCAGTTTGTTCACTTGCGCAAGATCATCGATCATGATGAGAGAGTCGGTCTCCACAATGCCAACGCCGTTGAGCCGTAGGGCTTGGTAGATCAGTTCGAGTGCTTCGACTCGTGTGACGGGTCTGTCATTGAGTATGGTGACCTTCTTGGTCTCAAGCGTGTCCGCCTTTGGAATGACAGGCTTCCCAGTCCACGACACGATCAGTGGAATGAGATCCTTGACCGCTCGACCATTCACTGCGAACACCGACCGCTCCTCCGGGTCGGTGGGACGCCGATCGCGTCG
>JBJTUC010000015.1:0-5205 GCA_046080505.1 Planctomycetota bacterium | reverse complement strand
TTCGGGGACAGCAGGTGGCTGCGATCAACGGAGCCCGTTCGTGTGATCTATCAGGGGCAGTTCGCATTCTCGCACTGGGCGCACCTCTCGTGGATTCCAACTGCGAACAACGGCTGGCGTCTCGTCACCGACATTTCCGATGTCGGCTCGAACACGCTCACTGATGTTGCGCCATCTGCGAACGCGGCAGCGTTCTTTCCAAGTCCATCGCGCCGCTGGGGTCTTGAGATTCCCTATGAGCAGTGGCTGCCATCGGTGCCGCCTGATCCAGTCCTCTGGATACCGACAACTTTTGGTGCAGTACCGGCGGCCCCGACTCCACCATATCCGAATCCGTCGACGCCGCAGGGGGAGGCGGCACTCCTGTTCCGACAACTTGCACTTGGCGCTGCACCGCCGACCAATCCCGTTGGCGGTTGGTTCAGTTCGCAGCATCCGCTCGCACTGGGCGACTCGGAGCTCTGTCTCCCCAACTTCCTTCGGTTGAAGTGGTTCGGTCCGCGGTCAGACGAGTTTGTCTTCGACAGCCCTCGCAACATCATCACGCGCACGCTCTGTGATACGGACGGCGATGGGTTCACCGACAGTTTCTGGTTCCTTGCACCCACGTCGATCGACCGCTCAGTGCGGCATGTTGTCGGTGTTTCGGTCGTGGACAACAGCGCGCTCCTGAATGTGAATGTGGCGACACGCTTCAACCCCGCGAATACGGGAGGCAAGACGCCTTCCGATCTGGCGCTCGTTGGGAACGCGATACAGCCCAACTCCGATACGTTTGCCAACGGACCGTCAACGCCGCCGAATTCGCGGGTCGGATATCTCGACACGGACTACAACTGTGCAGGGGCAAACGCCTAGGAGGTTGGTGTTCCGCAGTTCCTGGTGCAGTTCGACCGCGCCCGCTTTGGTGGGCTACTGGGGGCCCAGACCAATCTTGCCGATTTCCGCGCCAATCCAACCATCCTCTCAGAACTTGGAGTTGTGGCATGGCGCAGCAGCGGCACGCAGGGGCCCGAGGCAATCGGACCATTCCGAAACCTGCTGCAGTCGGATCTTGAACGCACCACCTACTTCAAGGCGATGTCGCGAGACGGTGAGGTCGACAACTATTTCACCTTGAATCCAACCACAACGAACTTTGCCTTTGAGCAAGCTGCGAGCCACGGTGACCTGCTGCGGTTCCTTGCCGCTGGCGGCGCGACTGCGACACTGCGCTCCGCAACCAGTCCGATCACGCCTGTCCAACTCGATCCGTTCACGATGGACGATGAGTACGAACTCCGCGCCTACCACGGAAACAACAGCCCGTCGCTGCGTTCGCGGCTTGAGAGGGCCGTTGAGTCGGAGTTCAACACGGGTGCGAATCCTGAGTCGCAGGCCACTTTGCTCGGTACACAGTTCCTTCGCTCAGCGCTTGTGCGCGAGGAGACAAGTGAGTTCAACGACCAACTCGATGCAAGGCAACTGCTGTTTGACAACCGCCGCAAACTGACGACGGTGAGCGGTGCACGAAACGAGATGATGCCGCCGTGGCTGTGGACGATGCCGCCGCCGTCGCGCCTCGGACAGCAACTCGGACAACCATCGACCTGGCCAGCGGGCACGCTTCGCGGTTGGAAGGACTTGCATCAGACAAACTATGGATGGGGCGACTACAGCGCGTTCCAAAGCGTCCCCGCGCGCGGCGGATTCGATCCAACGATTCAGTTCCCAGACGAGCCGGGCGCCAGTATGGGTGACGGCAACTGCGATGGCGTTCTTGACGAGAACGACGTGCAACTCGCGCGCGCGCAGTTCAACATTTGGAATACCAAGACCGATCTGAATCGGGAAGTGTCGGACAACTTGAACGTCACGCCGCCGGTCATAGGCGACAATGCGGGACCGGCCGTGTACCTCGCGCATCAGCACAATCTTGCGCGTGACATTGTTCGTGTACTCCAGCGCTCACTCCTCGACGTGGACTCGCGGATTTCGATTTTCGGGCAGGAGTTTTCGCAGCAACAGCCAAACTTCAATCGGAACGCCCTGCGCGAGGCGCGACGCGCAGTGCTCAGTTGGACAGCGAACATCATCGCTGCGCTCGACGGACCACGACAGTGGCCCGGCATGATCCTGCCGACTGATGCTCCGCTTCATCCAGAGCGCGGTCTTATCACGGAAGAGGGGGGTGAGCGACTGAGTTTCATCGGTCAGGAGAAGCATCCGTTCATCACGCAGGTCTTCTTTGGTGTTGTGTATCCAAAGACTGGCGTGGTTCCTCAGGGCGTCACTGGTGCGGGCAACTCGTATGTCTGCTACGACGCGGCGCAAGCTGCGGGCGCGACGGATGGCAGTGGCGCTCGGGTCGTGCTCGCGGTTCAAATCGCGAATCCATACAACACCCCGATCGATCTGTGGTCCTATCGGCTCCGGGTGTTTGGTCAGGAGTTCCAGTTCCTGCAGCCACCTGCGGGGGCATCGAACGGCAACTGGGGGTATGGGGTCACACCAGTACTCGGTCCGACCACGGAACATGGTCCGCGGACCGCAACCGTCTTTGCGATTCCAAAGACCTTGGGTACTGGCGCGGGACGCGATCTGAACTTCCGTGCGCACATGATGAACTTCTTGGATCTCACGCATCCGTGGCTCCGAGCCGGAGGAGCGACTGGAACATTCCCAAATCTGCTGCAGGCTGAACTTGCTGCGGTGCCGTCAGCGGAAGTTTTTCCAGTCGGCGGCGGCAATGTCGCGGACCTCTTTGAAGATCCTGCAACAACCTACGCAGATTCTTTGGTTTTCAACGCTTCGCAACCGACGGAAGTGGAGCCCACGACAGCGGCCGGATCAAACAAGTGGAGCGTGAAGCCCAACTACTACCTCAACCGCATCGATGGATCGCAGGAAGGGCGCGACATCTCGCTCGTCAGGCTCGTTGCCGATCCCTTGGCTGCAGGCAACTCCTATACCCTCGTCGTTGACCGGCTCGAGAACCAGCTCAATCCTGCGCAGACAACCGTGTGGCGTGATCAGTTGCGCCGAATGTTGCAGCCGCCGGCTGCAGGGCAGGAGGACAATCAGTTCGTACCGCCCGCTTACCTGCCGCCCGACCCGGGCAGTGCAACGCAGCAGTTCCCACACATCGATATTGGATTGAATGACTTTCTGATGTCATGGACGCGCATCAGCCGACCGTGGGTGCTCGACATCGATGGAAACTCCGAGATCACCGAGAACGAGCGCTCGCCGCGCTACGTCTTCGCACATGATCTTGGACCGCGGAGCGTCCAATTGTCGAGCGGTGGACAGAACACTGCGCGGCTGTTTGCTCGAGTCGGACCGCCGCAGCCGTTCGCTGGCGAGGTGTTCCGACTGAATGACCTGCAAACGAAGGCGGACTCGATTGTTGTCAGCAGTGCGCGTTCCCCTTTCAACAGACCGCTCATGGGAAAGCCAACGAATTTCACGCTATGCACCTATGTCGACAATGATGGACGCACGCGTTTGTATCTGCCGTTTGACAGCAGTTTCTCAAACCCGAACATCGAGTACATCTGCGGTGACACGGGTGCCGGGGTCCCCAACCGCAATCTCGACTTCTATCGTCATCCTTTGCGCCTGGCGCAAAGAGATGGTCCATTTGAACAGGTCGCGGAGATTTATGACGTGCCTGTCTGGGGACCGGTATTGCAGCAGCAGGGGGCGACATGGAATGTCCGAGCAACCTTCGGCGAGATGCTTGTTGGCGATGCGGTCGCGAACGCTGGTCAGGCTGGCGGTGGGACTGATCTGTCGACATCTGCAACGCGAGCAGGCGGGGGGCAGAGCGGGGATGCAGGGTTTCCCTCCTTCGGCGCAGATTCCCAAGATCAACGGGATACGACTCGCTTCCAGTTTCAGCGTGGCAGGACTGCGATACGCAGCATCGTTGGCTTTGTGCCAGCGATGCCGGCGGGCGCGTCGATTCTCGACGGCTTCACGCTCGACCGTGCTGGATTCACTCGAAAGGATCTCGACAATGATGGCGCCATCAGCGAAACCGCCGAGATGATGGCGTTCGAGCAGCGCCGCCTTCGGCTTGCGCGAGGATTCGCCGGCGCGTTGACTCCTGGGCTCATCAACGTGAACACGGCTCCGCTTGAGGTGCTTCGAGCACTGCCCAACATGCAGTACCTCAGTTACAACCGTGCTGCCTTCGCCCCGGTCGCATTGTTCCCAACGTCCGTGGTCAAGGTCAACTTCCCAGAGACGATCATCAACTACAGAGATCGTTATCCCGCAGCGAGTGGTTTCCTCGCGGGACCGAAGTACGACGACCGCGGATTCGTCCCAGTACCGCCAGCAACAGATCCATTCCCGTTCCACCCCGGGATGCGTGGAGAGCGCGGTTTTGTTTCAGTGGGAGAACTTGCGGTACTCGACCGCGAGTTCAGACCGTCGAATCTTCAGAATGATCCTGAGGCTGCTGCTGCGAACACTTCGTGGCAAGCCAACAAGTCTTGGAGCGTGAACTTCGCAGGGCGAGATCCCTACCGAACGGGCGAAGATCCGCCCATCGTGCAGCCACCGACAGGTGGGCACACGCCGCCTCCGGTCAACCCACCGCCGAACCACCCAGGTGTCGGGTGGCGTGCGCCGCTCAGTGGCACCCCGTCACCCGTTCAGCCGCCGATTGCACTTGTTAACGGTCGATTTTCTGCTCAGTTGGCGACCGAGCGACTCGCCACGAGCGTGCTTGCGGGCGACAACACGACGACCCCAGTGTTCGATCCGGCGATTGCACTAGCACAAGTGACGGGCGATCAGGTGGAACGCAATGCACTGCTCAAGGGCATCGCCAACATTGCCACAACACGCAGTGATGTGTTCACGGTGTATCTGAAGGTTCGTTCGGTTGCGCAGAACCAGCAGACAGGCAAGTGGGACGCCACCGATCCGACCACCCTGATCGATGAGTCACGCTATCTAATGGTGGTGGACCGATCGAATGTCAACCGTGCATCTGATGAGCCACGCATTCTGATGTTCGAGAGGATCGTGGATTGAACGCTGACGATCCGAGCGTTCCACAGCATGTTGCCATCATCATGGATGGCAATGGCCGCTGGGCGCAGGCGCGGGGGTTGCCACGCGTGGCGGGACACCGTGCGGGCGCGCTCGCCATTCGCCCCGTGCTTGAGTGCGCGGCAGATATAGGGATCAAGGTGCTGACGCTCTATTCCT
>JBJTUC010000014.1:0-3440 GCA_046080505.1 Planctomycetota bacterium | reverse complement strand
ACCTCCGATACTGGATACCGCCCGTTGACCGCACCGCTGGGTGTGCAGGCTTCGGATGGAACCTCGGCTGAGTCGGTTCAGGTGACATGGACGACTGTCAATGGTGCGACTTCTTATGAAGTGCTGCGCGCTGTTGGAGCGGCCACGCCTCAGACTGTGGCTCAAGGGTTGACAGCACCGCCGTTCACGGATTCCACGGCTGCCGCGGGAGTGGCGTTCAACTACTTCGTTCGCGCTGCGAGTACAGCGGCGACATCACCGCTGAGCGCGCCAAACAGCGGATACCGTGAGGTTGCTGCACCAGTGAATGTGCAGGCAACAGATGGCGCATCGAGCACTGGCGTGACGGTGACATGGAACAGCGTTGATGGCGCGGTCGGATACCGCGTCTTCCGAGCTACATCTGTGGGATCGACTTTCGGGCAGCCGACCCAGATCGCATCGGTTGGAGCGGTGCTCACGATGACCGACACGACAGCTGCCCCTGGCATGCTCTGTCAGTACACGGTGCGCGCAGCGGGCGCACCTGCTGGGAGCATTAGTGCTCCGAGCGGTGCTGACACCGGGTTCCGATCGCTTGCTGGAGTCACTTCGGTGCAGGCAACTGATGGGACGCACACGGACAAGGTCGTTGTGACTTGGAGCGCCGTCACTGGCGCGACTTCGTATCGAGTCCTCCGCGATGATGCCAGCGTTCCGATTCAGTCGGGCATCAATGGAACCACCTACACCGATACCACATCTTTGCCGGGCATTGCGCACCGCTACCGAGTGCAAGCAGTTGCCTCGAGCGGCGGATCCGCTGCGAGTCTGGAGGATGTCGGGTATCGCAATGTGCTCGCGCCATCGAGCACGCAAGCAAGCGATGGTGTATTCACGGACCGCATATCTGTGTCGTGGAACGCAGTGACAGGTGCGGTCGAGTATCAGGTGTTCCGCAGTGGAACGACGGCCGCGATCGCATCGGTGACCGGCACATCTTTCGATGATGTGCCCGCAGGCGCAGCGCCCGTTGCGGGTGTTGCCTACACCTTTTCAGTCAAGGCGCGTGGACAAGTCGGAGTGAGTACGGCGAGCGTCGGAAACGCTGGTTACCGCAGTTTGCCGGCGCCGCTCGGCGTTGCTGCGTCGGACGGCACAAGCACGGCGCATGTGCAAGTGACATGGAACGCAGTGCCGAGTGCAACGGGATACCGCGTTCGCCGCGCAGCGGTTGGTGGTGCGTTCAGCGATATCGCCACGCTGAGCGCCGTCACGACCTACAACGATACAAGCGCTGCACCGGGCGTTGTCTTCCAGTATGCGGTCGCTGCATCCACAAGTGCGGGCGTGTCGATCGTGAGCGAGCCTGAGAGCGGTCACCGCCAACTCTCAGCGCCCATCAATGTGGAGGCCACCGATGGTTCGTTCACCGAGCATGTGCAGATCACTTGGAACGCCCTCGCTGGTGCCGAGAGCTACGAGCTCTTCCGCGCCGTCGGGAGCGCAACGCCGCAGCCGCTTGCGTCGGTCGGCAGCGTCACATCGTTCAGTGACACGAGTGCTGCGCCAGGAGTGACGTACTCGTATTCGGTGCGTGGGATCGGGGCGGCTGGACCATCTGCGACAAGTGCGTCCAACACTGGATTCCGCCAGTTGTCACCGCCTACAAGCGTTGCCGCAACCGATGGCACGCTTGGAACGGGTGTCACCATCGCGTGGGAGGCTTCCAGTGGCGCGACGGGCTATCGGCTGTTCCGGTCGCTGGCATCCACAGGATCCACTGGAACGCCCGCGCAGATCGCAGTGGTGGGTGCAGTCACCACCTATCTCGATTCGACCGCGATTCCCGGGACTGCGTACCTCTACAGCTTGCGGGCGACGGGAGCACCATCGGGGAGCCTGAGTGCGATCAGCGTGAGCGATGCGGGCTTCCGTCTACTCGGGGCACCCACAAATGTGAACGCGTCCGATGGACAGTTCATCGATCGCGTCGCACTGTCGTGGACGGCAAGCACCGGGGCGGCGAGTTACCAGATCTTCCGAAGCGATTCCGAGGCACCGCTTGCCGCCGCCGTTGCGGGAACCACTTACAACGACACCACGGCGCTGCCCGGCGCAAGATTTACCTACACGGTGCGTGCAGTGGGTTCGGCTGGGCCTTCCGCGGCGAGCGCGCCGAACGATGGGTTCCGTCAACTCGCTGCGCCCACGGGCGTTCTTGCGAGCGACGGCACAGCCCTCGACCGAATCGAAGTGCGTTGGAACCCCGTGCTCGGTGCCACGGCATACGACGTGTTCCGAAGCGGCACGAGTGCCGCCATTGCGCAGGTCGTCGGCGAATCGTTTGATGATGTCGTGGCGGCTGGCGTTCCCGTGGCGGGGACTGCCTACACCTACACGGTGCGCGCACGCACCGAGGTTGCACAGAGCGCGGTAAGCACGGGGAACAGCGGATTCCGCAGCTTGCCGCAGAGTGCGCAGGTCACTGCCACCGACGGAACGCTCGCGGCTGTCGTTCAAATCTCGTGGACCCCTGTGCCGGGCGCATCGGGTTACCGTGTGCGACGCGGACTGAGTCAATCGCAGATGACGGATCTTGCGACGGTTGGCCCAGTGAGCAGTTACAACGATTCGTCCGCAGTAACAGGCGTCCTCTATCAATACTCGATTGCAGCAACAACGGCCGCAGGCGTGTCACTGCCCGCGCTGCCCGATTCGGGTCATCGACCTCTTGCCGCGCCTGTGACCTGCAACGCGTCGGATGGCTCGTCCGCTGCCGGTGTGACAGTGACTTGGTCGACGGTTGCGAACGCAGTCGGATATCGCGTGCTGCGTGCCGAGGGGAGTGAGACAGCGGTCGAGTTCGAGTCGGTCGGTGCGGGGCTCACCTTTGTCGACACCACGGCAGCTCCCGGAGTGTCCTACAACTACCGAGTGCGCGCGACCGGCACTGCGCCCGAAGTGGTCGGGCTGCTGAGCCCGGTGAACGCTGGCTTCAGACAGTTGGCGGCGCCCGAAGCGGTGTTGGCTGGCGATGGCGCGCTCGAGACGGGCGTGTCCGTGTCGTGGCAGGAGGCTGCAGGCGCCTTGAGCTATCAGGTATTCCGAAGCGGTACGACGGCTGCGGTTGGGACGGTGACTGCACCGAGCACATCGTTCCTCGACACGGCTGCGACGGTCGGCACGCGGTTCACCTACACGGTGAAGGCGCTTGGGTCTTTCACGGCAGCGGTGAGCGCCGCAAGTGTTGGCGACTTTGGTCACCGCAACCGAGCAGGTGCAACGAGTGTTCAGGCATCGGAGAACATTCCTGCGCATGTGCGTGTGACATGGACGCTGGCTGCGGCAGGAACGCCTGCGGTGAGCGGCTACGAGGTTCGCCGTGTGGTTGGGGAGGAGACGCCCGTGGTGTTGACATCGGCGCTCGCTGCAACCGTCACGCAGTACGACGACACGAC
>JBJTUC010000013.1:0-1469 GCA_046080505.1 Planctomycetota bacterium | reverse complement strand
CTCACCTGGTGGCTCGGACCGCGCGGTGCGCCGAAAGATTTGCCCGCGATCTGTATGGCAGCGGGGCTTGGCAAGCAGCGCCTCTATGTGGTGCCATCGGTACGCATGGTCGCAGTGCGCTTCGCTCCGCTCAACAGTGAGCGAAGCGCGTTCAGTGACACCCGCATGTTGACGCTGTTGCTCGAGGCACTTGGTGAGCAGTCGCTTCCATTCGGTGAAGTCAATGCGCGCGGTGTCGGCAACTGATCCGCGGGCCAGCGCCGCGAGGGCGAATGCTCACGGACTCGGCGCTGGAGGCGCTTCGGGCTCGATCTCCGGCGTGTCGGCAGGGGTGTATGCGTCCGCATCCTGACTGCGCTTGTTGCCCTGCGCATCAGTACTGGTGGCGGGCGGCTCCGCCACTGTGTGCAGCCGTTCGTTGCCCGTTCCAAACATGGTGGAACGCGACCGACCCTGGAGCAGATCACTCAGCATCGCTTCGCCAAGATCGCTTGTGACCACATGCACTGAGATGGGAACCGCTGCTGCCGACTCGGTGTAGCCCGTGCAATCCCCGACCGATTGCCAGACAATCGCGCCGCTGGGTGCGTGATAGAGCTGCAGAACCATGTTCATGTTCGTCCAGTCGGAACGGACGATGGTCAACCCAAGCGGATTGAAGCGCGTCGAGTTGCTGATGTTGATCCAGGCGATCGTGCCGAGGAAGAAATAGTCCAGTCCGGTGGCCTTGCCAAGTGCCGCCAAGTCCTCGGCAGCAAGAATGCCAGTGTTGTTCGCGTTGTCGAGCAGTTTGTGCAGTTCGCGCGACGCACCCGCGCGTGCCGCGAGCGCCGCGGTTGTCGGTCCTGTCAGCACCGTGGCATTGGGGCACGTGCGGTGGAGCCCGATCCGCACAGCGTCCGATGCGAATGTTCCGAGTCCGCGGAGTGGCGCGCCTGGCGAAACGCCTTGAAGTGTTCCGACTCGGGGTGGCTTTGCGGTCACGATCGCACGCGCGCCGCCATCGCGTTCAAGAATCGAGTTGGCATAGACCGCGGAGCGCGTATGAAGGCCGACTTTCATTGATGCTTCCCCGCAGCCGAAGCAGACGAGCGCGGGAACAAACATGAAGAGCATTCGCATGACCATTACCGCCATGAGCGCGAGCCTAACGCCGCTCGCTCGTTGGTGGTCCCTGGGTGGTTGTGGATCAGCGGCGACATCTCGGTTGGAGAGGGGGTTTTTACAAATTGGTTTGCGTGGATTGTTGACTTGAAGTGGGGGAGTTCGAACTTCACTTCGCACATCCCGTCGGGCTGATAGGCGAGCGTAGTTATTTTACTTTGTGATCAAAATAGCAATTGTGTTATGTCAGTTATCGGTCTTGATTCACGGTCGGATCTTGCGGATGCGCCGTCGCCCTCCAACCCGTGTTTCTTCCATTTGAGATTGATTTCGCACCTAGCCGATTTCAGCATCCGAGGTCGCCA
>JBJTUC010000012.1:0-9577 GCA_046080505.1 Planctomycetota bacterium | reverse complement strand
TTGGATTTGGGGTTGCTTCGAGAAGCGTTGCCCATGCAGGAACCGCTGGCGCACAGTTCCCCCATGCCGAAAGCAGCGAAGTCAGATCTGAACCATCGACGATGCCGTCGTTATTGATGTCAGCGTCGTACTGCCCCTGGCCATTGGAGGACCATGCAGAGAGGACGATCGAGAGATCAGTACCACCAACACCGCCGTCGCCGTTGACATCGGCTGGGCACTGCGCGAGGATCGGATTCACCGCAGCGAGAAGAAAAGCCACCTGCGCTGCAACTGAGCACAGCCGCACACTTCGACGAACCGAACGACCACTGCTTGAATGTGTGCACATAGGGAATCGGTCACGAACACTAGCCTCACCACAGCGACTGTCAACCACTTTCTCCCAAGTTGCACGAGGAAAGCACGTTCGACGATCGCCCGAGGCGCTCTAATCAACCGAGCGCGCGGCTCGGAATCCGATGGAGTCATCTGCGTAGCCCACAACGCTGACACTCCGTTGCGATGGTCGGTAACTCGAGTGCTCGTTCAGCGCCGGCATCATCCAACTCCAGCTACCCCCTCGCAGCACTTTGCCCATGCCAGAATCGGGTCCCTGCGGATCAGACTTCGTGTCCGACGAGTACTTACCGTACCAATCGGCGACCCACTCACGCATGTTCCCGTACATGTCGTGAAAGCCGAACTTGTTTGGCTCTTTCGAAGCCACCGCGTGGGCCTGCTGCTTGCTGTTGAACCCATGCCATGCCACTGCGTCAAGTTCCTTCATGGTGTCGTAGACAACCTCTCGATCATCTGCTCGGCACGCGTACTCCCATTCCGCTTCGGTCGGCAGGCGGAGTCCGGCGCTTCGGCAGAATGCGTCACAGGCAGACCACGACACATTACCCACTGGGAACGCACGCAACTGTTCAGCCCGCTTTGCAGCGGCCTTGCCGATGATCTCCGCTTCCTCGTCGGTGTACCCCGATCGACGCGCCTTCCGGCGTGCCGCCGCGTCGACCAACTCAGGCGAGTCGCCACTCTGTTCCGGCTCTGGCAGACTGCCCATCACACGCTTCCACTGCTCTTGCGTCACCTCGCACCGCCCAAGATAAAAGGGCTTGGTGATCTTCACCAGATGCGTGGGCAGTTCATCTCCACGGAGCGTCTCATCGCCGGGACTCCGCCCCATCTCAAATGTTCCGTCAGCAACCAGCAACATCTCCATACCGCTTGCCTTGTGGCGAACTTTCCACGGAAGTTTGGTATCGCGGATCGCCGACCGCACATCTGCCGAGACGACGATATTGGGGTCCGGCCTCTCATCGATCACCTCAGCCCATTCGAGCAATCGATCTCGAGGTGACTGGCTCGATTCGACCTTCGATTCATCGACCGAAGAGGCCGAGAGAAGAAGTGCAAACAACGAAGTCAGTGCCGCGCCCATGACCTCATCGTATCGCGAGGCGCGTTCACGCACATCCCGTACAACCTACCGCTCAACATGGAGGACTTGAACGCCTTCATCATCGACGCCGCAATACCCGCCATCATCGCCGGCGGCGTGGCGATCGCGGCGACTGTCCTGGTGGAGCGGCTCGGCGGCAGGATCGGCGGCCTGCTGTCGAGTGTGCCGACGACCATCGTTCCTGCGGCTGTGGCACTCTATTCGCGCTGCGAGAGTCCGGAGGATTTTGCCATCGCGATGGCGCTCGTCCCTCTTGGGACTGCGTTGAATGCCGGGTATCTCGGATTGTGGCTGCTGCTGCCGCCGATCATCTGTGCCCATCGCATTGGTGGACGCGCGCCACTCGCGTTCACCCTGATCATCGCACTTGGCGTTTGGATGATCGCCTCGGTGCTCCTCATCGTGCTTGGGGAAGTCGTTCGACCGAACGCCACGCAATGGCAATTGGCCGCGCTCGCCGCAATGCTTCTGTGCGGCACGCTCGGCATCGTTGCGAATTGGTCTCCCACCGAAGCGCCTCGCGGCACGCGAAGAGTCCTGCCGCGGACGCTGTTGGCGCGCGGAATCGCTGCTGCGGGTGCGATCGGTGCCGCAGTGATTCTTGCTCGACTTGATGTGCCGATCGCCAGCGGGCTCGTCAGTGTGTTCCCCGTCATCTTTACGACCGTGATGGTGGGCACATGGCTCTCACAAGGCGCGTCCGTGCCGCGCGGCGCCGCTGCACCCATGATGCTTGGATCGACAAGCGTCGCAGTCTTTGCGTGGCTCGCGGCTGCACTCTTTCCGCGGCTGGAGTTGGCGCTCTCTGTTGTGCTCGCGTGGCTTGGATCCGTGATCATTGTGCACGCTCCTGCATCCTTGCTGCTGCAGTGGCGGGTGCGCGTGAACGCCGATCGCGCGCTTCAGTGATGACCGGAAGACTGCGTCGATCCCGACCGTGGCAGAAGCGCCAGCCGCCCAATGAACAGCACGAGCACAATGACGCCGGTGATCGCTTCCACCATGGTGATGGCACGCGCCCATCGGCCCAACGGGACGATGTCACCGAAGCCGATGGTCGTCATCGTGACGGTCGAGAAGTAAAGGGAATCATTCCACCGCATTGGTGCGGACACGCCGTTGACGAGGTAGCTGCGAGTGTCGATGGCAGAGACATGATGGTGCGCAGTCGCAAACAGCACAATCGTCAGCAAGTAAATCGCGAGTCCGCCGATCACCCGATCGTCGAGAAGCGTCTTCCCACGCGCCAGTTGGAACACAAGCATGCCAATTGCCGTGGCGTAGTAAGCCATGAACCCAAACATCAAGGGGCTTCGCACGATCGCGAGCTCATCGACGCGGTAAAGCAACCATGCTGCGGCAATGAGTACAACGGCCCACGCGACAAGCACCAAACCCTGCCGCCGCGATCCAACACACAGGATGCCGAGCAGCGGGGTAAGGTCGAGCAGCAGCGGGAACAGTGGCAACTCGCCGCCATCGTCCGATACGAAGATCGGATGCACCGCGAACAATGCGATCAGGGTGAGCAGCAGCGGCGTGGTTCGATTTCGGACCCATCGAAGCGAGACTTGGGAAAGCCGCATTCAAAGGGAGGGTACACCGCGACATCTCTCGTGGTCGTGGCCGCTGCTCCTCTACACTCTCGTGCTTGGCCGCTGCACTCTCTTCCCTTGAGGCTTTCATGTCCCAGACAACGATCATCTACACACTGACGGATGAAGCACCTGCACTCGCCACCCACTCACTGCTGCCGATCATTCGCGCGGTGACCGACGCAGCCGGCATCCGAGTGGATGTCGCGGACATCTCGCTCGCGGCGCGCATTCTTGCTGCGTTCCCAGAGACTTTGGAGCCGCGGCAACGAGTACCCGATGCACTCGCCGAACTCGGACGGCTCTGTCTGAAGCCCGAAGCAAACATCATCAAGTTGCCGAATATCAGCGCGTCGATGCCACAGCTGAAAGCGGCGATTGCGGAACTGCGTGCGCAGGGCTTTGCTGTTCCGGAGTATGCGGATGCGCCGACGACGGACGCGCAGCGCGCGAGCAATGCGCGCTACGACAAGATCAAGGGAAGCGCCGTGAACCCCGTGATTCGGCAAGGCAATTCCGATCGCCGTGCGACCAACTCGGTGAAGGCGTTCGCCAAGTCGGCGCCCCACAAGATGGGTGCATGGTCGACCGACTGTCGCACGCATGTTGCGTCCATGCAACAGGGGGACTTCTTCGGCAACGAGCAGTCGATCACGGTCGATGCCGCGACGACGGTTCGCATTGAACATGTGAGCACCGATGGAGCGGTTCGAGTTCTGCGCGATGGGATCGCGTTGGCGGCGGGCGAGATTCTCGACTCGACCTTCATGAGCGCGCGCGCCCTGCAGGGCTATTGGAGCGAGTCGTTCGCTGCCGCAAAGCGCGATGCACTGCTGCTGTCCGTGCATCTGAAGGCGACGATGATGAAGGTGTCGGATCCGATCCTCTTCGGCTCCGCCGTTCGTGTCGCACTGGACCCAGTCTTTGCATCGCATGGGACTGCGCTGCAGCAGGCTGGCGCAAACCCGCGCAACGGCATCGCCGACATGCTCGCGCGAATCGATGCGTTGCCGACCGCGGAGCGCGACACGCTCCGCGCGGCCGTCACCGATGCGCTCCGCTCTGGACCAGCCATCGCGATGGTGGATTCCAACCGAGGCATCACGAACCTGCATGTGCCGAGTGATGTGATCATCGATGCGTCCATGCCCGCCATGATCCGCGAAGGCGGCATGATGTGGAACGCGCAGGGAGTGACTCAGGAGACGAAGGCCTGCATCCCTGATCGAACCTATGCGGGCGTCTATCAGGCGACGATCGACTTCTGCCGCACGAATGGGGCTTTCGATCCACGATCGATGGGCAGCGTTCCCAATGTCGGTCTGATGGCTCAGCAGGCGGAGGAGTATGGATCGCATGACAAGACTTTCGAGATTGCAGCGCCCGGTACGGTGCGGGTGATTGACGCCACCGGTCGCGTTCTCACAGAACACGCGGTCGAGGCAGGAGACATCTGGCGCGCATGCCAGACCAAGGACGCTGCAGTCGTGGACTGGGTTCGGCTCGCTGTGCAGCGCATGACGCTCAGCAACACGCCTGCCGTGTTTTGGCTCGATGAGTCGCGCGCGCATGACCGCCAGATTCTCGCGAAGGTCCGCGCCGCGCTCGCACGGCATCAGGCGAATGGTGAACTCGCCGGGCTCGACTGGCGGATCCTGCCGCCGGCAGATGCGTGCCGCCACTCGCTTGAGCGCATCAAGCGGGGTCTGGACACCATTTCCGTCACGGGCAATGTGCTACGCGACTACCTCACCGACCTCTTCCCGATTCTTGAGCTTGGAACGAGCGCAAAGATGCTCTCCGTCGTTCCGCTCATGAATGGTGGCGGGCTGTTCGAGACGGGCGCTGGTGGATCGGCGCCGAAGCATGTGCAGCAGTTCAACAAGGAAAACTCGCTGCGTTGGGATTCACTTGGCGAATTCCTCGCACTCAACGCATCGCTCGAGCACTTGGCACAGCGAACCGGCAACACGAAGGCGAAGGTGATCGCGGATGCGCTCGACGCGGCGACCAGTACCTACTTGCAAAACAATCGCGGTCCTGCGCGCCGAATCGGCGAACTCGACAACCGCGGCAGCCACTTCTATCTCGCGCTCTACTGGGCGCAGGAACTGGCGAAGCAGAAGATCGACAGCGAGATTGCCGCTCGCTTTGCCACTCTGGCGTCCGAACTGACGCTGCATGAGACCACGATCGTTGGGGAACTGAACAGTGTTCAGGGGCGCGCGATCGATATCGGCGGCTACTACCGACCCGATCCAACGCGAGCAGCATCCGCCATGCGTCCAAGCGCCACCTTCAACGCGATTGTGGACAACGCTATGGCCATGGTCTGAACGCCCGCAGGTCGGCGGACTCCATTGCCGCCGTTCGGGTCAGCGCGGCTTCCACAGCGCCGCGTCAAGAATGGACCAGAGATGGATGATCCATCCAAGCCAGATGAACCAGAGCAGACTCGCGGCGACGAACATGATCACCGCGAGCAAGAGTCTCCCCTGGACCAGTTGCCCAAGCCCAGGGATGAAGAAACTGCAGACCGCCGCGATGACATTTCCTGCTGAGCCTTGTCCGCCGTTTGCCATGCCAACCTCCAATGCACGGAGACTACCCAGCACACTCGGTTGCGTCACCGTCAGCGCGGTATCGCTTCAGGCGGGCTGACCCCCGCCCTCCCGAATCGCACGCGCACGTGCACGCACGCCGCGCACTGTGACCTCCGTCAGTCGCTGAGCGTTCTTCAACTGAAGCGCCATTCTTGGATTGCCACCGAGCCCCTTCGCATGCCGCAGCAGGAAGTCCCAGTAGAGCGTCGTAAAGGGGCACGCATCATCCCCCTCTGACTTGGCTGGGTCGAATCGACAGCCCTTGCAGTAGTTGCTCATCCGGCTGATGTACTTGCCCGTCGCCGCATAAGGCTTCGATGCCATCACACCGCCATCCCCGTACTGCGACATGCCAAGCGTGTTGGGAAGTTCCACCCACTCCACCGCATCGACATAGACACTGAGATACCACTCGTGCACTTCCTTTGGGCGTACTCCAAGCAGGAGCGCGTACAGGCCCGTCACCATGAGGCGCTGGATGTGATGCGCGTAGCCCGACTCGAGCGTCTGCGTCAGCGCGGCACGGAGACAACGCATGTCAGTCTCGCCCGTCCAGTAGAACCCCGGCAGCGGCTGATCCGCTTTGAGCGCATTTCGCTGCACATAGTCGGGCATGTGGAGCCAGTAGATGCCGCGCACATACTCGCGCCAACCGAGCACCTGACGAATGAACCCCTCCGCGCTCGCAAGCGGTACTGCCTTGCTTCGGTACGCCTGTTCCACGCGCTCGATCACGCGGCGCGGACTCAGCAGCTTTAGATTCATTGCCGCAGAAAGTCGGGAGTGGAACAGCACAGGCTCGTCCGTCCACATCGCATCCTCCCATCTGCCAAAGTGCGCGAGCCGATGTTCCACGAAGTCTTCGAGCGCGTCCTGCGCCTGCGCGGGTGTGACGGGCCAATCGAAACCGCGGAGATCACCCGGGTGATCCTTCAGCATGCGCTCCACGACCGCGATCACATCCCGTGTCGTGGCATCAGGCTTGAACGCCCTCGGCTTCCGTACGCCCTCAGGTCCCTTTGTCCCGAAAGACTCTCTGTTCTCATGATCCAAGTTCCACTCGCCGCCCTCAGGTCCGCCCGTGCGATCAAGCAGCACGCGGTGCTTGCGCCGCTGCTCCCGGTAGAAGTACTCCATGCGGAGCTGTTTGCGCCCCGCAGCATGCGCGCGGAACTCGTCAGTGGAGCAGAGGAAGTGACGATCTGGCAGAACATCGAGCGGCACGCTGGCGCCCTTTGCAGCGCGTTCAAGCATTTCCTGCACGCGCCACTCACCAGGCTGCACAAGAAGCACCCGTGCGGGCTTTGCCTTCGCAATGGAACGCGCGAGCGCAGAGCCGAGATCGCTGCTGCCATCGTTCGAATCCAGCGTTCGGTAATCGATGCGGAATCCCTCTTTCTCCAGCGCCAGGCGAAAGTGACGCATCGCGCTCAGAAAGAGCGCTGTACGCACTTTCGATGAGCGCACGTGTGTGCTCTCGCCCATCACCTCCGCCATCCACACGCAATCGGATGCGGCGTCGAATCCGTCAAACACCGCAGAGTCGCGGTTGAGCTGGTCGCCGAGGCACACGATCAGGTTTCGGATGCGCATCTGCGGCATGAAGACAAGCCTAGGCAACACGCGAGCGAAGCAGCGGAATGCACAGGAGTCCAGGCACGCCCAGCAGCACAGACCAACCGAAGAACGGGCCGTAGTCGAGATGGCGAAGCAGCACGCCACTCAGGCTTCCGCCGATGGCGCCACCGACCGCCATCAGTGCGGTGAGGAGCGCATACTGCGTTGCCGCGACGCGACGCTCGCACAGGGACATCAGCGCAGCAACGAAACCTGCACTCACCATGCCGCCGGCAAGACTCTCCACCATCACCACCGCAGTCAGTGCAGACAACGCAGCGGGCGCAGCGGCTCCTTGCGCAATGCTCGCCCCCTGCAGCCATGCGAGCCATAAGAACCCGGCATTGCTGACCGCTTGCAGGACTCCGAAAATCCACAGACATGGGCGCAGCCCGATGCGCCCCACCAGAAAGCCGCCCGCGACTGCCCCGACAATCGTGACGCCAAATCCAAGCCCTTGTCGGATGAACGCAAGTTCCTGCAGCGAATGCCCGAGCCCCTTGAGGAGCAGCGGCTCGATCATCGCGTTCCCGACCTGATCAGGCAACTTGAATGTCAGCACAAAGAGCAGCAGAATCGGCAAGCGCGTTCCCCACTGTGATGCGAACAGCGCGAGCGGTTCCCACAGGGCGGCGACAAATCCGTGTGCGGGTGGAACGCCTCGCTGCGGTTCGACCGCCCACAGCGTCACCAAGGCACCGACCGCCACGAGCACGCATGCGGCCGATGCGGCGAAGGTCCATCCCCAGACGGGGGCTGCAGCGAGAACGGCCAGTCCAAGTCCCGCCCACGCAACCCGATACCCGCTCACAAAGAGCCCGGCGCCCTTTCCGAGTGCATCGCGTGGCAGCACATCGATCTGATACGCGCTCGCAGCAATGTCGATGGTCGCGCTCGCGATCGCTGTCAGGGCGAGCAGCGTCAGAAAGACGAGTGCTTCGCCAGGGCCGACCAAACATGCGCCAGTCAGCAGCACGGCAGCGATCACATGCCCTGCGAAAAGCCAGCTTCGCCTCTGCCCAAAGGCACCACACAAGGGCGGCCGCACATGATCCACCAGCGGCGCCCACAGGAACTTCAGCGCGTAGGGCAATGAAAGCAGCGAGAGCAGCCCGATGGATTCGATCGACCACTGCGACGCTGTTGTCCAAGTGCGGACGACCGATGTCAGCATCAGATTCGGGATTCCGGAAGAGAAGCCAAGTGCAGCGATGACAGCGAGCGTTGCGGCACTCGCGCCTCCAACTGCGCCATCCTTGCGCACTCCGTCCGTGGAGATCATGGTGCGGTGCAGGCTAGACGCAACACCGCCACTCGCGCGGCGGTCAGCCCTCTTCAGGGCCATCAGGAGGGACACGCCGATGCAGGACCGCCATCTGTTCGAGATACGGTCGAATGTGCTCGTCCTCCTGCATCATGAACGAGTCAAAGTCCCCGTCGAAGTGCACATGCCCATCGGCAAGCATGATCACGCGCGGTGCAAGACGACGCAGAAGAGCCGTGTCATGCGTGACCACCACGCTCGTACACCGCACGCCAACTGCTGGCATCGTGCGATGGGTCTTGAGGATCAAGTCATGAACCGTCGCACACATCTCAGGGTCGAGCCCCGCCGTCGGCTCGTCGTAGAACGCCACGACTGGATCCATCACCAGGGCGCGAGCAATCGCGAGCCGTTTCGCCATCCCGCCGGATAGCTCATCACGGTCTCGCTCAAGCAACTGATCGGGGTCCAGACCGACGGCGCGAAGCGCGTCAACCGCGAGCGGCAGAATCTGCTCCTGAGTCAGTCCCTTGATCTCCGTCGGCCAGAACGACAGATTGAAGAGCACGCTGCCGCTCAGCAGCGCGTTCCGCTGGAACACCACGGCCCAGTGGATTCGAAGCCTGTCCATTTCATCGTTTGACAGTTCCGCCAGATCCATCAGCGGAGATCCCTGCACATCATGATTGCACATTTTCACACGCCCCGGCTCGGCCCTGAAGTGACCGGTCAGATGCTTCAGGAGCACGGTCTTGCCACAACCGCTGCCTCCAATCAGCGCGATCAACTCGCCCCGACGGACGGTCATCGTGACGCCACGCAACACTTGAGAGCGTCCAAATGACTTGTGCAGTTTCTGCACTTGGATCTCGATGGCTGAAGCGGTGGAGGGATGCCCCCCCTTCTTTGGTCGTTGTTTCACATCCATCCCAACGCAGACTATGCAATTCGAATGAAGGCGATCGGATACGCTCTCAGGATGTATGGAAAGCACACTGAGTGCGCGATTGCAGTCCTGAGCCGCCTTGCCGAGCTCTATGACGATGGC
>JBJTUC010000011.1:0-5938 GCA_046080505.1 Planctomycetota bacterium | reverse complement strand
TAGCAGCCTTTGGTAGAGACGGATGTTGTGGATCGACGCCAGTGTGGGACCGAGCATCTCCCCTGCAAGGAAGAGATGGCGCAGATAGGCGCGCGAAAACCCCTTTCGGCAGGTCTCACAGTCGCAGTCCTCCTCGATGGGGCGCGGATCATCCGTGTGGACCGCATTGCGAAGCCGCAGGGAACCCTGACGCGTGAAAACCATCCCATTGCGACCGTTGCGCGTTGGCAACACACAGTCGAACATATCGACGCCCGCTGCAACCGCCATCAGAATGTCCGTTGGATAGCCGACACCCATGAGGTAGCGCGGCTTGTCGTGCGGCAATCTTGGTGCCACATGTTGCACCACGCGAGCGATCGCATCGGGCCCTTCACCAACGGCAACCCCACCGATAGCGAAGCCCGGAAGATCGTGAGCGCAGGTTGCATCGAGCGACGCGCTTCGCAGCACAAGGTCCGTCCCGCCCTGCACGATCCCAAAGAGAGCCTGATCGTCCCGTGTGTGCGCCTCGATACAGCGCTCAAGCCAACGCAGCGTGCGATCCTTCGCATCGACCACTCGGGCACGCGCCGCCTCATCGGGCGACGCATCGGATGCGGACGGGCAGTCATCAAACGCCATCGCAATGTCGGCGCCGAGCGCCTGCTGTACGGTCATGCTCGACTCGGGCCCAAGGTGCACCATGGCCCCATCGATGAACGATTGGAACAAGACCCCCGATTCATCGAGCCGATTGATCCCGGCCATCGAGAACGCCTGGAATCCACCGGAGTCCGTGAGGATCGGTCCGTCCCATCGCATGAACGCATGGACGCCGCCGAGTGCGCGTATGCGCTCTGCACCAGGACGCAGCAGGAGATGGAACGCATTGTTCAGGATGCACTCGCTGCCAGTTGCGTTCACCTGCGTCGGCGTCAGCCCCTTCATCGCCGCAGCGGTGGCAACCGGCATGAACGCAGGCGTCTCGAAGGACCCATGCGCTGTCGTCACGCGGCTTCGACGGGCGTTGGGCGCCCCTGCACAACCCGTGCGGATGCTCTCGAAGCGGATGCTGTGCCGCGTGGTCACCCGTCGTCATCCACCGTGGCGATGGGTTGCGTCTCGTAGCGTTCGCCGTTCGCTCTCCGTCAGCGAGCCAAGCCCACTCGATCGGATCTTGTCGAGTATCCGGTCCACTTCCCCCGCGGATGGTGCGGTCCCGCGCCCCGAACCGCCAAACCCCTGCGCACTGCGTTCGAGTCCAGCGCGCTGCACGCGCCGAGCGGAGTGGAATGTGCTCGTTGGATCGACCGCGCCAAGCAGATCAAAGAAACTGCGGAGGCGGTCGGGATTCTGGATCAAGTACCAGCCCGCGACAGCGCCGCCGATGTGCGCAGCCTCGCCGCCCGCGTTCTTCCAACGCAGCAGCACCGCAGCGCACGCGAAGAGGACAAGTCCGTACGCGAGAGTCTTGAGTCGCATCGGAATCACGAAGAAGAGGAGCACCTGTGCACTGGGCATCAGTCGCGCCGATGCGATGATGATTCCGAACACGCCTGCGCTTGCGCCAACGAGTGGCATGTCAGGATCATTCAGCAGCAGTCCCGGGATCACGACCCGAGCACCCGCAGATGCCATGAGGTAGCCAGCAAGATTCAAGATCAGGTAAAGCAGCGCACCTGCAACGCCGCACAGCAGATAGAAAGCTGTGTACCGCTTTGCGCCGAGATAGCGCTCGACCACGGGTCCGAAGAAGTACAGCCCGATCATGTTGAAGATCAGATGGTTCAAATCTGCGTGGCAGAACTGGAACCCTATGAAACGCCACACTTGCAGCGCGCTGACACCGACCCCTGGGATCGTGGAGTACAGCGCCGTGGATGTGGAGAAGTACAGCCAACGCTGCAGGAACGGCATCGACTGCACCGTGTTCACCGCCACGGGGATCGGCGTTCCATCTGCACGAGGTGCGAAGACCGTTTGCTCCGCGATCAAGATTCGTGCGGGATCCGCATCGACCGGTCCTGTAGTACTCGCGCGCACTCCACTGAGGATTTCGCGCTGGACGGGCTCTGGGACGGTTGAATCCCACTGCGATCCGATCACCACCCACTGCCGCGGCAAGAATGCATCCGCAACAAAGACGCCGACGCACAGGATGATCAGCCAAGTCGTCGCACTCCACCCCTTCTGCGCACCAAGAACGCGGCGCGTGGGCGGTTCTTCGCGCCAATAGTCTCGGTCTGCGGTACCCATATGCCGCGCGGAGGCTACCCACGCTTGCGGCGGGTTGCCGACCGCAGGAAGCGCCGCTCACGCCACGAGAGGGAACCCATACCACCCTTGGCGATCTTTCCAAGAAGTGTGTCCAGACGACGCTCTTCCTCCGCGCGCTGAGCCGCACGACCTCCTTCGGTTTCGCTTTGCGCCTCCGCTGGATCGCACGGCTCAAGACCGAGCCGCAGCAATTTTCCCCCGCGTGCACTCACCGCAAGTCCGACTCCGCATGCCAGCAGCGACAGAAGCGAGTTCGTCGCAAGCGCGATGACGCACCCGAGCAGAGCGAGCCCTGTGCCGATCCAGAGTGTGCGCTCACGCGCATCGCGGCGATTCATACGCGCCTCGAGCAGACTCTCGATGATGCGGCCGCCAGACATCGGATGAAACGGGAGCAGGCTGACAAGCATCACCATCGTTGCGGTCCACCCCGCAAGCCACATGAGCGCGCTCACCCAGTCGCTCTCGAGCGCGTGAAACCCCGCATCGGACAGCGGGGTCGGAAGCCACTCCCACGAGAGTGGCTGCCCGCGAAGCGCAAGGGCACTGGCTGCAAGCCCCGCAACAAGCGCAAGCATCACGGGTCCTGCCGTAGCTGCTGCAAGCCGGTGAGCCCACCCGCCAGTCGGCTCGTTCCAGCGGGCACCGCCCCACGGGGTCAGCGACATCGTGCATGGACGCGCGCCGCAGCGCCGCGAGACGAACTCACGCGCCACATCATGCAGCAACACCCACCAACAAACCAGCACAAGCACAATCACAGCGGCACGCATCTCGGCGGGAACGGGGGCGGTCGCAGCTGGAAGCAGGGCGCGGAGAATCTGCAGCAGAAGGAAGAGCAGCAGCGAGACATGAATCCGAAGCGACCAGTTTCCAGAGGGAATGAGCGGCACATCCCAAGTCCACGGCGCGTCCGCACGCCGCAGAGTCCCGGCAATGTTGCCCGTGGTATCCACATCGCGCCCACCCGAATCGGCTGCGTCGGACTGACTCACGGGCGCATGACCTTCCAGCGCAAGTAGGTCGCCAATGTCTTGCCATCGCAGACTTCCCCTGCCGCGATCATCAGCTCGAATCGCGCCTGTTCCACGAAATGAACTTCGATGCGCTCATCCGCCTCCAAGCGGGTTGGGCATGGCGAAAGGTCAGTGGCGAGAAACGCATGCATCCGTTCATCGGTGAAGCCTGGCGACGTATAGAAGGTGCCGAGCGATTCGATGCACCCCGGTGTATGTCCCGTTTCCTCTTCAAGTTCTCGCCGCGCGGCATCGGCCGGATCCTCACCGCGTTCGAGCTTGCCTGCACAGAACTCATGGAGCCAAGCGTCCACGGCGATGCGCTTGTTGCGGATTGTCACCAGGCTGCCATCGCTCCGAAGCGCCATGACGCAGACAGCCCCTGGGTGGCGAACGATGTGGCGCTCGCCCATCTCTCCGCCCCTCAGCGGGATCGCCATGCGTTCCACATCGAAGACATGGCTGCGCAGGACGATGTCGCGCGGTTTGGGCGGCATGGGGCGTCGATGCGATCATAGGATGCGGGCGTGACGGCTCAGGCAGACATGCGAGTGGTGAATCTGCGAAAGCGCTTTGGGCGCCGGGAGGTACTGCGCGGCATCAGCATCGACTTTGCGCCAGGTGCGATCACCGTTGTGCTCGGTCCATCGGGCTGCGGCAAGAGCGTGATGCTGAAGCATCTCGTCGGCCTGCTTCGACCGGACCGAGGCGAGGTTTGGTTCGGTGCGACCCGCATCGACAAGCTCGGGGAACGCGAACTTGGCATTGCGCGGAGGCAGATCGGCTTTCTCTTCCAACAAAGCGCGCTCTTCGACTCGCTGACGGTTCGCGAGAATATCGCCTTCCCGCTGCGTGAACATGGGATGAGTAACGATGCCCTCATCGAATCGAAGGTGCGCCGCGTGCTTGATCTCGTGGCGCTTGAGGAGACGATCGATCAGATGCCTGCGGAACTGTCGGGTGGCCAGCGCAAGCGCGTGGCGCTCGCTCGCGCCATTGTCCTCGAACCGCGCGTGGTGCTATACGACGAGCCCACCACTGGGCTCGATCCGATCCGTTCCGAAGTCATCAACCAGTTGATCCTGAAGCTTTCGAACAGCCTCGGCATCACCAGCATCGTGGTGACCCATGACCTGATGAGCGCTTACCGCATTGCGGATCGAATGGTGTTGCTCCACGAGGGACACGTTGCGCTCGAAGGCACGCCCCGGGAGTTCGAGGAAACAACAGATACAGTCGCACGACAGTTCCTTCGCGGCGAACTCGGCGCCGATGAACTGGCGCGAATCCGCGGAAGCGGAGATGATGCCCCGCCGCAGCGGGTACCCGACCAACCATGAAAGAGAGCGCACGCAACTTCCTGACTGGCATCGTGTCGATCGTCGGACTCGTCGGGTTCGGGTTCCTGCTCCTGCTCTTCGGCAACATCAACGCGTCGCTTCGCCCCTCGTATCCCGTGCGCATTCAGGCGAATCAGGCACTCGGCCTTCGTGCGGGCAGCCAAGTCAGCATGGCGGGCGTTCCGGTGGGTGAAGTGAAGTCGGTGCGACTCGCGCCGAATCCACTGCGGCCCGCGGAGATCATCGTCAGCATCAACGGTGACATCGATGTGCCGCTCGCCGCAAAGGCGCAAGTGACGCAGTCGTTGATTGGAGGCACAGCGCGCCTCGAGTTCTTTCTTCCCGAAGGCACGGACTCGGGCACGGTGTTCGCGCGGGATGGAAGCGCAACGCTCGACGCCAACTTCGAGAGCCTCGAGCAGAAGGTTGGTCGTCTGCTCGATGAAAGGCTTGGAGGGCTCGACGCCGCAATGCGCAGCATCCAGTCCGTCGCAGAGGAGGCGCAAAAGTGGCTTGGCGATGAGCAGATGAGGGCTGATGCGAAGACGGCGGTCTGGAAGGCCCAACAACTGATCGAAACGGCGTCCGTGACCATGCAGACGATCACTGAAGCGGCGCGAGGTGTGCAGGTCAGCGCGGATGCGCTCGCCGTGCAACTCAAGCCCACAATGGAGCAGTTGGCGTCGACGCTGCGTTCGGTGGAACGACTCACTGAGCAGGCCCGCGATGGCAAAGGCACCGTTGGGCAACTGATGAGCAATCCCGACTTGTACAACTCGCTCGTCGACTCCGCCGAGCGTCTCAAGCGGACGCTCGGCGAAGTCGAACTTCTGATGCAGAAGATCCGCGCCGAAGGTCTCGGCGTGAAGTTCTGACGCTGCAGCGAGATTCGCGCGGTGCGCGAAAAGGTGAACTCAGTCGCCGACCACCACGATCTCAACGCGGCGGCTCTTCGACTTCGTGTCGCGAGGCTGATCGGGGCCGAAACTTGAAAGCGAGACACGCTTTCCATCGATCCCCTTGGAAATCAGGTACTCACGCACGGCGTACGCACGGGCGAAGCCCAGGTAGTAGTTGTCCTTGTGCGGTGAGAACTTGATCGGATCGGTGTCGGTGAAGCCGGCCACATCGATTGACTTGGTCGAGTAGTTGTCCTTCAAGATTCCGATGATCTTGTCGAGCGACTTTTTCGCACCTTGCTTCACAGAGTCCTTGCCGGAATCGAAAAGCACGTCACCTTCGATCGAGACATGAATGTCTGCGCCCTGCCCCGTGGCAGTCACACCTTCGATTCCAGCGAAGGCCCCCGCGTCGGCAGTCGGC
>JBJTUC010000010.1:0-2839 GCA_046080505.1 Planctomycetota bacterium | reverse complement strand
GGAGTGATCGTGAAGGTCGCCCGACATGATGCCAAGTCGTATGGTGCGATCCGGCGACGGATCCGTTGATGCGGCGGCTCTTCGGGGATGGCAGGCATGTCCGAACGCACGGTGCGCCTGAAGTACCCACTCGCGCGGGCGTACGAGGTAGTTCATCGTGAGCAGATAGTCCGAGCGGAATCGGGGGTCTGTCGGGACCCGCTCTGCAACCTCGCCGTAGGCCTTGTTCGCCTCTTCCGTGCGGCCAGCCCTCGCGAGAGCAAGCGCCAGATTCGCATAGGCGCCTGGCTCATTTGGGGCGAGCCGAACCGCCGTCTGCCCAGCCTCGATACCGCGACCAGCTTCGTTCAAATCAGCGTAGGCAGCGGCGAGAGAAATCCATGGGAGCGGAAAGAGTGGCTGCAGGCGTGTGGCGTGCTCCCACTGCGTGACTGCCTCGCGTTCGCGGCGCGCCTGCGACAGGGTCAAACCGAGATTGTGGTAAGCGGCGGCGTTTTCAGTATCGAGGGCTATCGCACGGCGCAACCACTCCTCCGACTCAACGAGCGCCCCAACGCCCCGCAGCAGCACGCCCATGATGCTCACGGCCATCGAGTCCTTTGGACGCATACGCAGGTGCAGACGCACCAACTCGACCGCCTTGTCATGCTGCCCCGAGCCCTGCAGTGCCAGCGCCTTCTCACCAAGGCTCTGCTTGACACCCGCGCTCGTCATGCGCCAAGCATATCGGTGCGGTTGAGCACGACTCCCGCACGATGATGCGAATCTCGTCAGGCTTTCGTCATCACTGCATCGAGCGCACGCCGCGCCGCGAGTAGATCCGCCTGCGCCTGCGCAAGCATGCGCCGCGTCTGATCGACAACCTCTGGCTTCGCCTTCGCGAGGTAGCCGGCGTTGGAAAGCTTGCCCTCGAACCCTGCGATCGCGCGCTGTCGGTCACGCACGACCTCCTCGAGCCGCGTTCTTTCACTGCCCACATCCACGCTGTCCGCGAGCGAGGAAAGCAGCAGTTCCTCTCCCTCGAAGGGGAACGCCACCGCGTCCGTCGGTCGTGCCTGCGAGGAGACCTCGACATGGCCGATTCCCGCGAGCGTTTCGACAGTCCCGCCCGCCTGTGCAATGAGCGCAGCGATCGCCGGCGTGACATGAAGGTTGATGCGGCGGCGATCGAGCACCTTTCGCTCGCCTCGCAGATTTCGGATCGCCTCGACGAGTGACTGCACCCGCACGAACTGCTGCTCGGCACCTTCATCGTTGAGCGCGTCTCCACAGCGCGGCCATGCTGCCGTTGCCGCAAGCGATGAGGGCGGCAAGTCGAGTGCCGCGAGGCCGCGTGCGCGGACCGCTGCCACTGGTTGCCAGAGCGCCTCGGTGACGAACGGCATCACCGGATGCAGTACGCGAAGCGTTCCATCGAGCACGCAGCGGAGCACCGCCTGCTGCGCCGCGTCATTCTTGACCGTCGGCTTGATGCCCTCGAGATACCAATCGCAGAAGTCCCGCCAGATGAAGTCGTACAGCGCCTCCGCGACTGGATTGAACTGGTACGCATCGGTCGCGCCATCGACCGTCCGCACCAGTCGCGCAAATCGGTGCAGAATCCAACGGTCGATGAGGCGCGTTGGCACGACCGTCGTCGCCTGCGCCGCCTCAGCGTGCTCGCCTCCGCTGCCATCGCCGCACTGCGCAAGCGCGAAGCGGGACGCGTTCCAAACTTTCGTCGCGAAGTTTCTGCCGATATCGAAACGGCTTGAGGTGTTGCGTGCGAGTGGCATCGCATCGGTCGGCTGCGCCAGCCCGGACGCCAGGCCATAGGCCGTCACCAGCTCGCGCGATGGATCGGTCGGACAGGACTGCGTTGGCGCGGCGACCACATGTCCTGAAGCAGTCGTCACCGTCTTCGGTGTGAACGCCTTGCCCGTATGAGGGCAGAGCACATCCACTGGCAGCCGCACATCCTGCGTTCCCGTCGACATCTGCACGAGAACGAAACGCATCGCATCCGCGCCGTGCGTCGCAATGATGTCGCGTGGATCGACGCCGTTGGCGAGCGACTTCGACATTTTCTGTCCGAAGCCATCCTGCACGATGCTGTGGATGAACACGTCGCGAAACGGCAGGCGTCCACCGAGAAAGTGGCGATTGAACATCACCATGCGGCTGACCCAGAGCGTGATGATTTCGCGAGCTGTCGAGAGCACCGCACTTGGGTTGAACGCATCGAGCAGTCCCTGCATCTCGAAGCGCGATGGATCCGGCCAGCCGAGTGTGCTGAGCGGCCAAAGTGCGCTCGAGAACCAGGTGTCGAGCACATCGGGATCTTGGCGGAATCCAGCGCGCTCCAACTCGTGCGCCAACTCGCCGTCGAGCCGTTCAGGAAGGCACACGAACACTTCAGTCGAACCATCGGCGAGCGTGCGCCGCATCTCCGCCGCGCCGCGCGCGCTCCAAGGCTGCTGTGACGGGGGCGAGTCTGCGCCGAATGTCCGCGACCACACGGGAATGCGATGGCCCCACCAAAGTTGGCGCGAGATGCACCAGTCGCGGATACCAACATGCCACTGCTCGAATGTTCGCGCGTAGCGCGCCGGGTAGAAGGCGAGTTCACCGTCCCCTGCCCGCGCGGGTGCGGCCGACGGCGATTCACACTGTCGCTGATCCTTGCGCATGGCACGCAGCGCACTTCCCGCAAGACGCGGATCGGTGACACGCACGAACCACTGGTCGGAGAGGTAAGGCTCGACAGGAACATGACTGTGCGAGGCGTGCCCGACACTGTGGCGATAAGGACGAACACCTCCGAGCAGCCCAGCCGAGCGGAAGTGCTGCACGATGCGAT
>JBJTUC010000009.1:0-7701 GCA_046080505.1 Planctomycetota bacterium | reverse complement strand
CGCGCTTTCGCCAACAGCAGCGCGGGGCACAGCAACTTCGCGCGAACCACTTGTGCCAGAAACGGTCTCCGCAGCTTCGTCGCCTGAAGATGGGGCCGTGGGCCACACAATGATGATGGCGCCTCCAACGAGCAGGGCAATCAGTATCCAGAGCGCACGCATCGGCTTGGCAGACTAGGCAAGGGGACGAAGATGGCGGGCAATCGATGTTCGATATGCCTTGACAGCAGGCACGATGCCAGCGATTGCAGCGAGCACAACGGCGCCTGCAGCGACAAGAATCGCGGCGCGCGGATCAACGGCGCCTGCAATCACGACTCCAACCCGCTCTTGCAGGAACGTTGTCGCGATCTGTCCGCCGACGAGCGCGAGGACTGCGCCAATCCCAGCCCCAAGCAGACCAATGAGCGTGCTTTCGGTGATGGCAAGCGCAAAGACCCGCCATGCGCTCGCGCCGAGCACGCGCAAGATCGCCACCTGACGGCGACGCAGCTCCATTGACGAGACCATCGCGAGCATGATGCTCGCGGCGCTCGAGATGAGTACCACCACCGCCATCGCAAGGAACAGCCAGTCGATATCCCCGATCAGCGCCATGAGCCTGCCGATTTGCTGCGCAGGCTGCGCGACTGTGATCGAAACATCACGCCGCATTCGATCGAACTGCGCCGCGATTGATGCAGACGAATCGCTCCCTGGGCGGGTTGGGATTCGAAGCAGGATGCCCGTGATCAGTTTCTCGTCATCGCGCAGGTCCGCTTCATCGACATGCACATGATCATGTTCATGATCGTGCCCGTGACCATCAGCTGCCGTACTCGATGGCGCTGCAGTGGCCGCACCCTTTGGATTCGGTGCATCGGCTGCAGATGCCCCCGTTTCGTGTGCTCGCCTTTCCTCTGCGTGGATCACCCAAGTACTCACAAGGTTTGTGAACAGCGCTCGGTCGTGCGCGGAGCCAGTCGGTTGCAAGACACCCACCACCTCGTACGGATGGTCCGCATGCTCGTGACCGCCCTCGCGACTCCCGCCGCTGCCGTGCGCAAAGACGATCTTCTGACCGACCGAAAGCGAGTGCTCCTTCGCGACAGTCGAGCCGACAACCACCTCGAACGCCTCCTCGAAGACGCGTCCATCGGAAAACTGAAAGGGCATGCCTGCCACTGGCTCAAAGTCGGTGAAGAACTCCTCACTTGTCGCCATCACGGGATTGCCTCGGAAGGAATCGCCAAGTTGCGTTGGAATGCACCACTGCCACGGGAAACCCTCCTGAATCTCCTTGAACTTCGCCCACGGGATCGGGTTCGCGGGCGCGTTGGCATAGAAGAGCCCATTCAGTACCGCAACCAACGGGCTCGCATCCGCGCTGATGAGCAGATGAATGTTCCCTGTCCCGCGGCGGAACGCCTGCGACGCAGCTTCGCGGAGCGACAACAGCACCAACAGCAGCGCAACGGCAATCGCGACAAGGGCCGTGGCGACACTCGTGGCAAGCGTGCGCGTTCGCAGGCTGCGAAGAACGATCGTCATGTCGCTCATGCCGCCTCTCACCTCGCCGCTCCCTTGCGTCCTGCGGCCGCGGCCACTCCGAACTGCGCAACATCCACCGTCCGCGTGAAGACGCTCCGCAGCGCCGGGTCATGGCTCGTGACGATCAGTGCGGCGCCAGCCACTCGTGCCGCGCTTCGGATGAGCTCCACGGCCGCCTCTGCATTCCCAGGATCGAGGCTCGCGGTGGGTTCATCGGCAAGCACGACCGACGGCTCCGTCACGACTGCGCGCGCGACGGCAACACGCTGTTGCTGACCAACCGAAAGACGATCGACGGGCGCATGGACATCTCGCATGCCGAGACGTTCGAGTGCCGCCTCCGCACGCACGCGCGGTTGGTCGAGTGTGGGGGCCCCAAGCATCAGCGACAACATGACATTTTCAAGCGCGGTGAACCCCTGCAGCAGTTGGAACGTCTGAAAAACCATGCCGACGTGTCGACCACGGAACGTGTCGCGCGTGCTGCCGCGGAGAGCGCAGATGTCCGTTCCCCGGATGAGGATCGATCCTGCTTCAGGCGCCTCGATGCCAGCAATCAGGTGCAGCAAAGTTGACTTGCCGCAGCCCGAAGCGCCGGCGAACAGCACCTGCTCACCTGCGGCAACATCGAGTCGCGCTACCTCGATCGCAAAGCCGCGGTCGTAAGAGAAGCGCAGCCCGCGCATCGACACGCCACCTTGGGATTCTGCCTCGACCACAGACTGAAAAGGTTAGCCGATGTCCCCGATGCCAAGCGATGCGCCGTACAGAGTCAGGACATCCTCCCGCAAACGGGCGATTTCACTGGTGCGCAGCAGGGGATCGGCAGCAAAGATGCGTTCTGCTTCGAGGCGAGTTTCCTCGATGAGCGGCACATCACGGTCCAAATCCGCGACGAGCAGTGGTGCCAGTCCTGATTGGCGGGCGCCAAAGAACTCGCCAGGGCCTCGCAGGCGCAAGTCCATTTCCGCGAGTTGAAAACCATCCGTGCACGAGGCAACAGACTGCAGCCGCTGTCGGGCGACATCAGTCGCCGGATCGCCAATCAGCACGCAGTAGCCGCGTCGGCCACCGCGCCCGACACGACCGCGCAACTGGTGAAGCTGCGCGAGCCCGAATCGCTCCGCATGCTCAATCACCATGATGGATGCGTCTGGGATGTCCACGCCCACCTCAATCACAACGGTCGCGACAAGCGCGTCAAGTTCCTTCCTTCGAAAGGCGTGCAGCACACGCTCCGCATCCTCGCCTCGCATCTGACCATGCAGCTGCCCGATGCGCATTCCTGCGAGCGTCCCCTGTGCCAGTCGATCCGCATGCGTCGCGACATCCTTCAGTCCGTGCCCCGCATCCTCGACGGCGGGCACAACAATGAAGGCCTGATCGCCCGCCTGCAGGCGCGTGCGAAGCCAGTCGTACACCTCGCGCGCGCGCCCAGGTGGCATCACGCGCGTCACCGGCGGCGTCCGCCCTGGCAGCAGTCCGCGGAGGGATGAGACATCGAGATCACCAAAGAACGTCAACGCCAGCGTTCTGGGAATCGGTGTTGCGGTCATCACCAGTAAGTGCGGCATCGCACCCTCTGCGCCAGACTTCCCGCGCAGCACGGCGCGCTGCTCCACGCCAAATCGGTGCTGCTCATCGATCACTGCGACTGCAAGGCTTCGAAAACGGATGTTGCCCCCAAGCAGCGCGTGCGTTCCAACGACAAGATCGAATGCGCCTGCTTCGATGCCCATGCGAACCATCTCGCGGTCCGCGGTGCGCATGCTGCCGTGCACCAGAGCCGTCCGAACACGGCTGCCTGTCAGCATTGATTCGATCACGGCGTGGTGTTGCTCGGCGAGGATCTCCGTCGGTGCAAGCAGCGCAGCCTGATGGCCATGCGCCACGGCGCGGAGCATCGCGTAGACCGCGACGGCGGTCTTTCCAGATCCCACATCACCCTGCAGCAGGCGGTTCATCGGGAGCGTGCGCTGCAAGTCCTCGTCGATTTCTGCGCAGGCGTTCACCTGCTGCGCGGAAAGTTGGAAGGGGAGACGCGCAACAATTTTCGCGCGTACCTCTTCGCTGAACGGCAGTGCGATCGCCTTCGTGGTGTGCCTGACCTCCCAGCGACGAATCGCCATGGCAAGTTGCAGCCGAAGCAGTTCGTCGAATGCAAGTCTCTCTCGGCCGAGGCGCGCCTCGTCGAGCGTCGCGGGTGCGTGCACCATACGGAGTGCATCGCACAGGGCCGGCAGGGCGCGTCGGGCGCGAAGCGGTTCTGGCAGCGTGTCCTCGGCTCCCGCAGTGATCTTCGGCAGAGTCTGTCGCACGAGCCATTCGATGTGTGCGCTCGCCACCTCCTCGCTCGCTCGGTAGATCGGCTTCAAGCGCCCGACCTCCGGGGCGGTCGATGGCACATCTGGTGGCGCATTTTCCCAGCGAGGGTTCACCATCTCCAACTTTCCCTTGCGCAATTGCGCCTTCCCGCGCGCGACGCCCACCGCACCTGGGTGCAGCCGTGCCGCCATCCAGGGCATGTGGAACCAGATCAGCTTGATCGTGCCAGAGCCATCGGTGAGGTTGGCTTCGATGCGCGAGTGCCGTCCTGTCGTTCGGCGAACCTTGTCGATCTCGCCGCGAATCGAGCGAATCGCGGTGCGCTGAGCCTGCGAATCGAGTTCAGCGGTGGCATCGATCGCTGTTTGCACTGACTCTTCGGCCATTTCGGTTTCGTAGCGCATGGGTAAGTGCCATGCGAGATCGCCAAGCGTGCAGATGTTCATTCGCTCGAGTCGTTCCACGGCGGGAGGATCGAGTATGCCGAGATGCGCGAGCGATTCTGTCAGCCGTCCCGTGGCGACTCCGCGCGCGAGATCAGTCGGTTGCGATGAGTACGACGGCACGACCCTACGATAGTGCCCATGGCACGGCGCAACGCCGATCACCGCTCGCTCGCGCAGGGGCTGTTTTCCAAGCCCGCCGATGCGTCCACCGATGCGTCCGCCGACGAGTCCGCCGCGCAGCAAGAGCCGCTCACCGTCACCGCGCTCGCGAACCAGATTCAGCGCACGCTCGAGCAGAGCATCGGAGAAGTCATGGTCATCGGCGAAGTGTCGAACGCCCGCTGCGTGAGCGGCCACTGGTACTTCAGCATCAAGGATGCTGAGTCACGCATCGACTGCATGATGTTCCGCTCCGCGGCGGACCGTTCCGCCGTCAAGCCGGTGGATGGTGCATCGCTGCTCATTCGTGGGTTCGTGACGCACTACAAGCCGCAGGGAAAGACGCAGATCCAGGTCAGTCAACTTGCGCATGCGGGGGCGGGAGATCTCGATGCGCGCTTTCGTGCGTTATGCGAGGAGTTGCGGTCGCTCGGATACTTCGATGAATCTGCGAAGGTGCCGCTGCCTGCGGTGCCGATGTGCATCGCGCTGCTGACGAGCGCTGGAAGCGCGGCTGAACACGACTGCCTGCACGCGGCAGCGAGTGCGTTCCCCGCCACGCGCATCATTGCCGTGGATGTGCGCGTCCAGGGAAGCGGCGCTGCAGCGGCGATCGCGAGCACGATTGCGGCTGTGGACGCGGTAGCACCGAAGCTTGGCATTGAAGTCATTGTTCTCGCGCGGGGCGGTGGCAGCCGCGAAGATCTCTGGTCCTTTAATGAGCGTGTGGTCGCGGATGCGATCTTCGCCTGCCAGACGCCAGTGGTGACGGGGGTCGGGCACGAGAGTGACACGACCATCGCGGATCTTGTGGCAGACTTCCGTGCGCCGACTCCATCGCGGGCCATCACCGAGACGCTCCCAGACCGAACGGCGCTGCACGAGCAGACTTCGGCACTCGCGCGGCGGCTCGCTCGGGCGCAGGGAGCCCTCTTGGAACGCGCCGCGGCGCGCATCCACGCCGCTGCGCGCGCGCGTGCCGTTTCGGATCCGGCGGGCATGATCGCGATGCAGACAACGCGTGTGTCCGCGCTGGCGGTGGCTATTGGCGGAACGATCGCAGCTCGGCTCGGCAGGCAGCATGGGCTCGCGCAGTCGCTGTCGGCACGGTTGGAGCGTCATCATCCGCTGCAGCGGCTCGCGGCGCAGCGCACGCGCGTCGACGCGGCCGTATCGAAGCTCTCCCATGTTCTCGATGCGTCACTGATGCGTGCCTCGGCGGCGATCGACTCGGCGGCTCGCACCCTCGAGGCAGTTGGCCCTCCGGCGGTTTTTCGCCGCGGGTTTTCCCTCACGCTTCGGCGCGACGGCACAGCCGTGCGATCACTTCGTGATGTCGACGAGGGCGCACTGATCGAGACGGTGGTTGCGGATGGGAGTATCCAAAGTGCCGTGGCGTCGAAGCAACCCAGCACGCCAACGTAACGGGCGCCGTCTCCACGAACTCGCTCTCACACGCGTAGACTCTCCTCATGGCTGCCACAAAGGCAACGGATGGTGCGCATGGTTCCCCAGCCGCTCCCCGTGGAGGTTCCGCGGCTTCCGCGCGCGCTCACGAGGTCGGCGATGATGTCTCGGCGCTGACCTACGAAGTGGCGATTGCGGAGCTTGAAGCAATCATCGCGCGGATTGAGTCGGGAGAGATACCGCTTGAGGAAAGCCTTCAGCAGTATCGACGGGGCGCTGCGCTCGTGCGCCGATGCAGGGAGGTGCTCGACGCGGCAAAGACAGAGGTGCAGCGCATCTCGGCAGCCGATCTTGCCAAAGGCGAATCCCCTCGCTGAACGATCTTTCGATGCACTTTGACCGATAGAACAGTTTGATGGACCACGGGATTGAACACTGGCTGACCATTTGGGGGCCACATGCGATAGGAGCACTGTTCGCGTGGGCGATTGGTGCGTGCATCGGAAGTTTCGTGCAGGTGATCGGCGAGCGCATGCCCGATGGCATCAGCATCATTCGCCCACCGAGCCGCTGCGTCCACTGCGGCAGGAGACTTGCATGGCATGAAAACATGCCGGTGTTTGGTTGGATCATCTGCCGTGGGCGGTGTTGGTCATGTGGAGGTCGGATCCCCATGCGCTATCCGATCATCGAGTGCGCGGTCGGAATCCTCTTTGCGGTCATGTACCTCGAGTTGTTCGCGGTGGATTACGGCGGCTCTTGGCGTTCGGTCGGGGGGGCGTTCTATCAGTCGCAAGGGTTTTTTCTATCGCTGCCGGCACTGTGCGCCGTTGGTGTGCTTCTTGCAGCGCTGATCGCCGCAACACTCACCGACCTCCGCAGCTACTCGATTCCTCTCGCCATCACGGTCGTGCCAACGGTTGTTGGTCTTGTCGCTTGGCCGGTGCAAGCCGCTGTGGCAACACCGATGGCCTTTGCGAAGTGGCCGCTGCCGTTGCCGAGTGGCGCGGCATCTGCGGCGGCACTCGCCGGCGGTGTCGGACTGCTTGTTTCACTCGCTTTGACAGCGGCGCGGATTTGGAGGCGTTCATTCAACGACTACAGCGATTTCATTCGGCAGGGCGAAGTGTTTGCCGACTATCCGCATGCAAGACGCGAAATGTGGATTGAGCTGCGCTTTCTGCTCCCTGTTGTCTGCGGGTTGGTGGGCGGTTGGCTGCTCGGTCGTGGGATTGAGTGGGCGCCGCTTCCTGAAGTGCAAGCCGCTGCCGCATCACTGCTTGGCTACTTTGTTGGAGCGGGGCTGGTGTGGGCTGTGCGCATCGGGGGAACCCTTTGGAGAGGGCAGGAGGCCATGGGACTTGGTGATGTTCACCTGATGGGGGCAGTTGGCGCCGTGATGGGGTGGGTTGACCCTGTGACAGCGTTTGTGGTTGCACCATTCCCGGCACTCGCGTGGGTGGGTATCGCCCGTCTCTTCAGAAGCGATCGCGCCACCCGTATTCGTGAGATTCCATATGGACCGTGGCTCGTGCTTGCACAGGTTCTCCTCATGGTCGCCAGACCCATGTTTGTGCAGGTCGGGCGTGCACTTTTTCCTGCATTCTTTGCGTGACCCCCTTTACTTCGCGGATCGGTTTCTGTTGAATACTGCGGTCGGCGGAAGGTCCGGCGACATATTGTTCGCGAACTGGAGAAAGGATTCTCTGATGAAGAAGACATGGATTGTCTGTGGCGCTGTGGCGCTTGCTCTGGGCATGACCGGGTGCGATGGGGCGCAGAAGCAGAACACCGTTCTGCTGAGCGAGAATGAGACACTGAAGCAGCAGTTGGC
>JBJTUC010000008.1:0-15816 GCA_046080505.1 Planctomycetota bacterium | reverse complement strand
CGGGCGCCTGCGGGTCGATTTGGGGCCCCGTGGCCGAGTCCTGTCCTGCTCCATCTCCATCAGCCGCCCCCTCGAGCGGCTGTTCCGCGGGCGGAGCAGATTCGGACATGGAGCCCTCTTGATTCTCTCCACCGCTGGGCGCAAGCGTGAGGAAGTTGATGCCGACAATGCGCTTGATGGGCGCATCCGGGATCGACTTCTCACCGTTGACTGCCATGCATGCTTCCACAACATCCTCGGCGAGCCAGAACTTCATTTGGCGCCGCCACAGTTCGACAAGACGAGCCGCCTTGTCTTCGCTGGCAGGCTTGGGATCAAAACCGAGCGCGGCAGCTGAGCAATACAAACCGCCCTCGGAAGCCGCCTTGCTGTACTCGCCAAGGCGCCGAGCCTGCAATTCGCTGCGAAGTTGCTCTTGAAGCGACGCATCAAGCGTCGGCTTGGCCTTACCGTCAACCGCACTCGATTGGCCAGGAGATCGCGGGGAACTCTGCCCCTCCGGTTGTCCGGTCGACACGCTTGCCTGCCCTACTTGATTCATCTGAAGAAAGCGCGCCTTTGTGCGGCGCAGTTCTTCTCGAACATCATCTTCGCTCGGCGGCAGCGTTGCACGGCACCGGTCGAGCAGCGCCTCGTACTGCTTCGAGAGTGCCTCGAGCATCTCAAAGTGCACCTGCTGCACCTTTGGGCCTGTCACCGGAACGCGAAGAGGAATAGCCGATGAGCGCCCATGGCTGTTGTGCGCCACTGCAAGCGCCATCACATTCTGCGGCTTTTCCTCTCCCGTGCTCATGCGAGAGCGAACTTCCTCAACCAACTTTCTGCTTACGACACCAGATACCTGCACGGGCGCATTCCCTGGAATTGTGATGGTGACACTCGAGCGCTCGAGCGCCCGCAAGTTCTCCAGGTGCTGCGCGACCGCCTGGGCGCTCTTCTGATTCTCTCCGGCCAAGTCGCTGCTGAACAGGTAGGCGGATGCAAGCGCCACGATCGACACGACAGCGAGCGTCACGACAAGCGCGTTGGACTTGGCCCACACCAGAATCTGCTTGGCCTTCTCGCTCCCGGCGGACTTCTCTCCGTCCAACACGATGCCATCTGATTCAGGTGCTGCGCCCTTCTTCTTTCCAAGCAGTCCTTTCAGATCAATCTTGAGATTCACTGCCCTGCCCCCTCGCCGCCCGCGCTCGGAGAGCCAGTCGAACGCAACTTCAAGCGGAAACGCAGTATGCCTTCAAACTCCTTGTCCTTCTCGCCCATCAGGGCTGGCGCCTGAGGCAAGGGCGCCTCCTTCGCCATGTCAACTTCCGGCAGTCCTTCTGTGGAGGTGACTTGGGTCTTTGCGCGGCGCCGAGTACCCGCACGACTTCCGTCGGCTCCTTCCGACTCCTCAGCAGTCCCTTCGGAGGGCGCATCATCGCCGCTACCGAGCGAGCCGCGAAAGCCACTCTGCTTGTCCTCGATCGGTCCCTGAGTGCGCTTTCTCAGTGCGCCGCCACCGCTCTGCCCTGCCCCCGCACCGCCCGCCGCAATGCCTGCGGAGCCGCTACCGCCGGAGCCGAAGCCGCCATCGCCACCCGCATCACCACTCGGCGGCAACTGCTCGGACAACTTGCCGCCGACGACCTCATTCCACTTGGGCACTTCGAGCGCGTCCGCCTCGATGACATACGGAACTTCAGGTCGATCTTTGTTCGCACGCAGCCAAGCAAGCACACCTGCCTGTTCGTTGTTGAAGAACATCGTGGGATCAAGATCCTTGTCTGCGCTTCTTCCGCTCAGTCGAACCCGCGCAGACACTTCGATTATCCGAGACTGACTCGCCGGATCAACCTTGTATTCCCCTGATAATTCTTCCAGACGGACAAGCCGACGCTTGCCAAGATCGATCGCAAGAATGGCCTGAGGGTCGCTGCCAATCTCGACGCTTGCAGGGCTCGTTGACTCAAGCGCAGCGAATGTGTCATGCACGATCCATGGCCACACATCACGCCCCGCGAGCAAATCCAGCGCATTGGCATCCGATGCTGCGACGCCTGCGATCTCTTGTGCCTGCTGCAGACTGTCCACCAACGACTTGCCCTGTTTCGCAGTGCGCGACGCGACCCCGACCGCCTCCTCAAGGCTTGAAAGTGCGACACGGTCGAGCAGCACGCGCGCAAACATACTGAGCGAGGCGAGCACCAACAGCACCGCAGCAGCAACGAACCAAGGGGTCTTTGCTTGCCAGACCTTCTTCCGAACGCGGGCAATGGGGGCGAGATTCAGCGGAACCTTCGCCAATCCGAGCCCTTGCAGCCCAAGTCCAATGGCGGTCAGAAGATTGATCGACCGCTCCTCAAACTGCACAGGGTCTGGGCCACTCACCTCAATCCGCTTGAAGCGCTCGAGCCGCTCCACCTTCAACTGCAGGTCTCCGGCGATCTTGGTGCGCAGCCCTGAAATCTTGAGCGTCGAGCCAACACCGATGATGTGTTCGAGATGCGCGCCGTCGTTCGCCGACAGGAAGAAGTCTCGCGAGCGTCCAACCTCCTCCACCAACTGCGAGGTGACGCCGCGCATTGCCATCGTTCGCCCGCGCAGCGTCTTCTCATTCGGGTTGCGCTGCACCTTCACCGCTTCGGCTCTGGAGTAATCGATGTTCTGGGACGAGAACGCATCCGCGATGGCTTGGGTGAACTGCGATCCACCGAGCGCAAAGGTGCGGATCCACATCTTGGACCCCGACATGACGATGAGGTCCGAAGTATTGGTGCCAATATCGAGGCACGCAACACTCTCACTCGCCGCACCAAGTTGCAGGTCATATTGCAATGCGTTGTAAACCGCTACCGAGCTCAGCGTCAGGACATCCGGTTCGAGACCGTTCTCCGCATAAAGCGCGAGTAGTTCCTGCAGGCGATCCTTCGTCACGGCAAAGATGCCGATAGCGCACTGCCCAAGATCATCCGCGGGGAGCACATGGCTGTCCCACTCCACTTCTTCGATCGGGAACGGGATCTGCTGCTTCGCCTCGTACTCCACCATGCTGCGCAGCGACTTCGCGTCGACGGCAGGAATGGTGGCAAAGCGCGCGAAGGCCATGCTGCTGGGCAGGCTCATCACAATCGGTTCGGTGGAAAGTTCCTGCGCGTGCTGCTGCACGAACGCCCCAAGCGTGATCTGCACCATGCCCGCGCGATCGGAGACCGATGGATCCGAGAGCACCTTGGTGTGAGGAATAACTTCGAACGCCACCACAGAGACCTGATCAGCAACCAACTGCAGGCGAACCGCCTTCAGTGCAAACTCCCCGACTTCAAGACCCCATGCGTACTTTGCTTCCATAAGTGGGTTGGGGTCTCTCTCGGTCTAAGCCCGTGCTAAGTCGTGCAGAATCTTGAAGGGCCGCTTGATGGGCCAATTGGGGGTACGAAGTGTATACGCCCGCCGAACAAGGCGAGATGCGTTACCCTATGCGGATGCAGTCTCTTGACCCCGACACGCCGGGTCAACCACCCGCATCAAATCCCCAGCACGGGGAGCCAAGTGTCCAGTCCGCGCTTGAGGCTGAACTTGAGCGAGCCATGGGCGGTATGAGCGACCAAGACCTTCTTGCTGCCACGGGCGGCTCCAAGCCAGCGGCGCGAACCACGGTCGGCCCCACCATTCGCCGAACTTCGGCGGGTCGCCAACTTCGTAGTGGCCGAGTCATGGAAATCCGCGGGAATGACGTGTACGTGGAGTTCGGTCCGAAAAGCCAAGGCATCTGCCCGCTCGGTCATTTTCCCGAACCGCCACAGGCTGGCGAGGCGATGGACTTTGTTGTTGAGCGCCTCGATCCGTTCGAGGGACTGCTGATCCTCGCTCGGGAGGGTGCCGCAAGCAAGGCACCGTGGAGTGATCTGAAGGTTGGGCACATCGTCGAGGCGCGCTGTGTCGGCATGAATGCTGGCGGACTCGACATGGAGGTCGCGCATCACCACGCGTTCATGCCCGCTTCGCAGGTGGATGTCCGTCACATCGAGGACATCTCCATTTTCCTTGGGCAGAAGGTTGAATGTGAGATCGTCGAACTTCGACGGAACAAGGAACGCATGCTGCTCAGTCGGCGTCGTGTGTTGGAACGACGCCGCGCGGAGCAGCGTGATGAAGTGCTGAAGTCGATTGAAGCTGGGACTGAGCGCACGGCAACTATCGTTTCACTGCAGTCATTCGGTGCCTTCGCAGATCTCGGCGGCGTGGACGGGCTGATTCCAATCAGTGAACTGGCGCACGGCATGGTCGCCAAGGCGGCGGATGTGGTGCAGGTGGGCGAGACCGTTCAAGTGCGAGTGCTGCGAGTCGACAAAGACGCAAAACCGCCGCGAATCACCCTCAGCCGCAAGCAAACGATGGCGAACCCGATCATCGAGGCGATCGGAACGATCACCGTTGGAAGCACAGTGACGGGAACCGTCAAACGAATCACCCCCTTTGGCGTATTCATCGAGGTTGCTCCAGGCGTTGAGGGGCTCGTTCACATCTCCGAGATTTCACATGAACGCGTGCCGAGTCCCGACAGAGCAGTCAAGATCGGAACGGAGGTGACCGCGAAGGTTCTGTCGACTGATGCGCAGCGCGGTCGCGTGAGCTTGTCGATCAAGGCGCTCATTGACGCGCCGGCTCGCAGCGGCGGCAATGGCGGGGGCGATCGTCAAGGTCGTGGACGTGGGCGCGGCGATGGATTCGGTGGACGCGAGCCCATCGAACCGCGAGAGGCTGACCCCGAGATGCGCAAACTGCTCGCCAAGTTTGGCAGCGGCAAGCAGGAACTCAAGGGCGGGTTGGGCTCGCGCTGATCTGAACAGCGATCACAACTCGGTTGATCAGGGACGCGGCTCCTGCGCTGACTCGGTCTCTGTGTGTTCGCCGTCGATCCACATGTCCGACCACTCTTGACCATCCGCGCTTGCGCGCAGCAGGACATACGCGCGAGTTGCACACGCGAAGCCGACGGACAGTGTCGCCGCACCGATCGCGACACCCAGCACCGTTCGCCAGATTTCGATGAACGATGCCGTCACGCCATCACTGAATCCGAGCACAACGGATGGACCTTCACGAAATGGTTCGAGTAGCCGCATCGTGCCCGCGCCCCGCGCCACATCGCCCGCGCCACCCACATCCATGGACGCCATGGCTGCCCCCCAACTCCATGTCACGATGAAGTCGGCCGCAAGCAGAGCGAGTGCGAGCGCGACCGCTGACAGCAGCGCCGACCACACAAGGTGCAGCGGACGCGCGAGGATGTAGGCACCTGCACGCTGGATGCTTTCGACTGCATCGCACCCATCGCATGCAACGGCCGGCGCGAGAAGGACTGCACCAATCAGCGCAGCAGCAGCCACCACTGCCGAGAGCATTGCGCACACGAGGGCGATCGGCATCAGTATGGCGGCGATCATGTTGATAAACGGCACACTTGTCAGCCAACCGATCAGCAGCGAAGGCAGCAGCAGAACACCCACGAGCACTCCGGCAAAAATCGGCGCACAGATCAGCGATGTGACGCGCGGACGGATGAACCCCCCCGCATCCGCGACCGTCCACGAATGCCCAGCGAGATCACCGGCGGACATTCGGCAGAGCAGACCACCGCCCCATCCAAGCACCGTCACGCAAATCAACGCGAAGAGAAATGTGAACGCAGGCGCGGCATACCACGAAGCAGCGGGGATATCGACCGCAAGGGCACGCAGCCCCCGCACCGCCTCGCCGAACTGAAACTGCAGCACCGCGGCCGCGGTTCGATAGGTCTCCGTGCGCACGGCTTCGTGCAGCGCCTCGAAGGGAAGCCTTGGACGCGCCGCAGCGATCATGCTCATTTGCGAAGCGAAGCGCGCTGCGCCACCTGCCTCCGTGCTGCGAACATCTTGCGCATCCACGAGCATCTCCTCCAGTTCCTCGAGCGACGCGGTCGCCGCTGCCGTCCGCATCGCCGCAGGAAGTTCGGGAACGATCACGCTGCGAACGGCTTCGAGATCGCTGACAAGTGCCCCCTCGCGCATCGGACCCGAGAGCAGTCCTGCGGGTGCTGCGGTCGGCTGTGCGAATCCATCCCACAAACGCCCTGATGCGACGATGGTCAACAGCAGTACGAAAGCAAGCGCGAGGCGCGCCGGGCGTAGACCAGCGGGAACTGCTCCGAAGATCCGCAGCGACGGAAGGATCGCGAGCCAGTCGACTTCTCGTACCCGACCGAGCGCGCGGCGCGCCCGCGCCGAGTCATCCGAAGAACGCGGTCCTTCCATCCTTGGCATCTTCCCATGAACCGAGCGATTCTGCACGGCATTCTGCCCAACGCCTAGCATCGCGCCTCCAGTGCACAAAGATGACATCAACGCCGTGCTCGAGTGGGTCGATGCGGAACGCCCTGCAGCCATCGACCGTCTCTGCGATTTCCTTCGCATTCCAAGCGTCAGCGCGGACCCCGCACAGAAGGCGGAAGTTGCGCGCGCTGCCGATTGGGCATGCCATCAGCTCCGTGCGGCTGGATTGAACGCGGCGGTCCGTCCTGCGAAAGGGCACCCGATGGTGGTGGCGAAACACGAGGGACCGCCTGGCTACGACGGACCGACCCTTCTGTACTACGGGCACTACGACGTTCAACCGCCTGACCCGATCGAACTTTGGAACAGCGGGCCGTTCGATCCGTTGGTCATCGATGGCCCACGAGGACCTCGTATCGTGGCGCGCGGAGCAGTCGATGACAAGGGGCAGGTCATGTCCTTTATCGAGGCATTTCGCGGTTGGAGCAAGGTGCACGGCACTCTCCCCTGCCCCGTGACGGTGCTGCTTGAGGGCGAGGAAGAATCGGGTAGCGAAAGCCTCGAGCCGTTCCTCGAAGCGAACCGCGAAGAACTTCGTGCGGATGCCTGTGTCGTTTCAGACACTGGCATGTGGGATGTTGCAACGCCTGCGATCACGACGAGCCTTCGCGGACTTGTCTATCTCGAAGTGACTGTGCGTGGACCAGACAAGGATCTGCACTCCGGCATGTACGGCGGTGCCGTACCAAACCCCGTGCAGGTGCTCGCATCGATCATCACGCAACTGCACGACGCGGATCGCCGCATCACCGTGCCGAACTTCTATGACGGCGTTCCAGAGCTGCCCGCGCGTGTACTCGAGCAGTGGCGCGACATGGGCTTCAACGAGAGCGAGTTCCTCGGCGGCATCGGTCTGACAAATGGCTACGGTGAACGCGGACGGAGCCTGCTCGAGCGAACATGGAGTCGACCGACCTGCGATGTGAACGGGATTTTTGGCGGCTACACGGGCAAGGGTGCAAAGACGGTCATTGCCTCGCACGCCACGGCGAAGTTGTCGTTCCGACTGGTGGGTTCACAGGATCCACATCGCATCAGCAAGTCCGTGCGGGAGTTCTTCGAATCGCGTCTCCCCGCAGGGTGCACCGCGACCTTCACCGAACATGGACTTTCGCCCGCTTTCGTCGTGCCCGACTCATCGCCAATCCTCGCGGCGGCAGAACGCGCCCTGCAGCGCGTGTATGGGAAGGCGCCGCTGCTGATCGGTTCGGGCGGCAGTATTCCTGCAGTCGGTGCCCTTCAACGGATTGTGGGAGTCCCAGCGCTGCTGATGGGATTCGGCCTCGATGACGATTGCGTTCACTCGCCCAATGAAAAGTTCGAGGTGGCGTGCTTTGTCGGTGCGATCCGCAGCCATGCTGCGCTGCTTGGTGAAGTCGGCCGCATGCGCCGCTGAGGGAGCGCGGGAGATCTGCGATGCTTCGATCGCCCGACTCGCTGAGCGCCCTCGCTTGTGCCGCCTTGGTCGCCCTTGCGCCGCCTGCACTCGCGCAGGTCACCATCACACTTGATCAGTTCGGTGCGGGTGGCTGCTTCCGCGGCGGAGATGTCGTTCCAATCCTTCTGTCGCTGCAGACGGCAACACAGGACCCTGTCTCGGTGGAAGTTGCCTGGGAACTGCCCAACAACAACGGCGATGTTGCACAACACTCGCGTGTGGTGGTGTGCGATCCAGGGCAGCCTCGGCGCGTGTGGCTGTACGGTCGTGCGCCGAACTCATCCGATGAGTTGGCGGCTATGGGATCAATCTCGTCGGTGCGCGCGTGGGAGCACAAAGACGGTCAGCGAGGCGCGGAACTTGGCAGCGCACGCATCGCGCCAAACGCCGCGAGCAAGCCGACTCGATATGTCAGTCGCCAAAGCGGTCTGATTGGCATCGTCGGAAATGGACGCATGGGACTGGATGCGCTCGGCACACCGCCACCAGGAATGACGGAGATGCCGACGCGCAACGAGACCACGCAGATTGCCCGTGGCATCATGCCGCAGGAGATTCCGGACCGCTGGGAGGGACTCTCATCGTTTGCGGCGATCATCTGGTCGGAGGGATCGCCACAGTCGTTGAGTCCCGATGCAGCGCGTGCACTTCGCGATTGGATCTCGCTCGGTGGCGTGTTCGTGATCGTGCTGCCCGAGCGGAGTGATCCGTGGGGCGTTGCCGCGCAGGCCGCGACACATGCGTTCAGCGATCTGATGCCTGACTGGAAAGTCGATCGAACCGAGGAAACCCGCATCGCGGATTTGTTGCCTGCGATCAGCAAGGTGGCGCGCATCAGCAATCAGAAGGCAGGCATGCCTGTCGCGTTCTTTGAGGCACCGTCGACCGCCTCGGCGTGGGACCCGATCGTCGTACTCCCCGCTCCGAAGGTTTCATCGACGGGATTCGCCGCGCCTCGCAAGGGGTCCATCGACGGGAAGATCATCGGCATCACGCGTCCGTTTGGTGCGGGTCGCATCACGGTGTTGGGGCTGGATGTGAACGCGCTGCATCGACGAGCGCTCTCGTCGGGCGGACTGCCTGAAGCGGATGTGTTCTGGAATCCGATCCTGGGTGTACGCGGCGACAGCCTCACTGCGGAGACTCTGCGCCAACTGGAGGAGCAGAAACTGCTGGTGGAGAAACAGCCGACGGTCGTGGAGTTCGGTCGTGGCAATCTGGTTTCAAGTGCGATCAGCATGTCGGGCGAAGTCACCGTTACGCTGCTCGCGGCGTTCTTGCTCTTTGCGTCCTATTGGGTCGTTGCAGGGCCGGGAGGCTTCTACGCGCTGCGGCTCTTCCACCGCGAGCGATATGCCTGGCTGTTGTTCGTCCTCGCGGCACTGGCATTTGGAGGCGGCACACTCGCGTGGGGAACGCTTCAGGAGAGCCGCCGTAGCAGCACGCAGCATGTGACCGTCCTCACCGCGATTCGTGTTCCGGCTGATCGTCAAAGGCCGAACGATCTGCCGCTCGTGCGCGCGACAGCGTGGGTGAGCGCACTCATCACGGGCTATGGCAGAACGACCGTCGAGATCGACCGCGATGTCACCCGCACGGCACGCATCGAGGGATGGGAGTCGCCGAGCGAAACACCGAGCGCGTTCCCAAATCCTTCGCGAATTCCGCAGCCGATCGACACGCCAATGCAGATCGCCGTCGCTGCTCGCGGCACGAGCGCAAGCTTTGAGGTGCAGTGGCTCGGCTCGATCGCGAAGGAGTGGGGAGAATTGCCGCGCGCTTCGGATGCTGCCCGCCCACTCGTCCAGACCGTGGTGGCTGGGCCGTCGCCGAAGGTTTCGCTGTCTGGACTCATCTCGCACTCGCTCCCCTTTCCACTGACCCAAGTTGGCCTTCTGCACATCACCCCGATCCGTCAGTCGTTGCCGAATATTTCGCAGGCTAATGCACTGATGATCGAGCCGAGCGGTGAGTTGCCGTACTTCGGTCGCTATGTGATGCTGCCCTCGTGGAATCCAAACTCGCCAATCGAGATCGCTCAGCATTTGTATCCCGGGGGATCCATCGCGGTGGATGAGCGCGATGGTGATCTGGCACGGGCACTGCGGGTTCGCTACCAGCAGCCATGGGCAAGCGATCGCGGCTTCCGACTTGAGCAACAGGGACTACTGCTGTCGCCCGAGCAGCGCCGGACTTTCTTTGAGATGCTCGGCATCTTTTCCGCGCTTCCAGCGCCGGGCTACATCGCTGCGAGCACCACGAATCCAGTTCGCTTTGAGCGCATGCTTGCGCGAGACATCGATTTGTCCCATTGGCTTTCGACGCCATGCCTGATCGTGACCGGCTTCCTCGATCCCTCGGATCCCGCGAGCGGTGGCGCGGAGTGTCCGGTGCCGCTGCGCTTCGATGGGCGCACTCTTCCGAGCTCCGGGCTGACGTTTGTGCGCGTGGTGTTCCCGCTCCCTGTCGACGCCCGATTTGCCATTCCCCCGAGCCGATAGAGTGTTCGCTGGAGCGATCCTGTGCCGATGATTGAAACGGTCAACCTCACGAAGAAGTACGGCGACCTGATCGCGCTGGACAATCTCAACCTCACGATCGATGAGGGGACGTGCTTCGGATTCATCGGACCCAACGGCGCGGGGAAGACGACGACCATCAAGATTCTGGCGACGCTGCTGAAGCCAACATGGGGTGAAGCGCGCGTCGATGGACATGTGATCGGCTACCAGAATCATTTGATACGCCCGGTGATCGGCTATGTGCCGGACTTCCTTGGCGCGTACGAAGACATGCTTGTGAGCGAGTACCTGGAGTTCTTCGCGGCGTGCTACGGCATTCACGGCGAGCGGCGACAACGCGTGATCGGCGAGGTGCTTGAGTTGACCGACCTCACCTCGAAGCGTGCGGCGGATGTGAATGGCCTTTCGCGCGGCATGCAGCAGCGGCTTTCGGTGGCGCGAGTGCTGCTTCACGATCCGAAGGTGCTGCTGATGGACGAGCCATCAAGCGGTCTCGATCCGCGCGCACGCATCGAGATGCGCGAACTCCTGAAGGAACTTCGGCGCATGGGCAAGACCATCCTGATCTCCTCGCACATCCTGTCGGAACTCGCGGAGTTGTGCACGGCGGTCGGCATCATCGAACAGGGCAAACTGGTGTACGCGGGGAAGATTGCCGACATGCTGTCCAAGGCGGGGACGGGCGGCACCGTGCATGTGGTCGTGGATGAACGCACCGAGGATGCCGCTGCACTGCTGCGGCAGGTCAAGGGCATCCTGAAGGTCTCGCTCGAACGCGAGGATCGTGTCACGCGAATCGATCTGTCGATCGATCCACGGGCTGGCCTTGTCGTCAGCGAGATTCCAAGCCGCCTGATCACACAGGGATTCCGCGTAGCACGCTTCTCGCACGAACCGGTCACCCTTGAGACTGCATTCATGCGGCTTACGAAAGGAATCGTGTCCTGATGCGAAGTTTGCTTGTGGTTTCCCCCGATTTACCCGATGCCGCGGCGCTGCTTGACCGCGTGCGTGCCGTGCTGCGTGCGCACGGAGAGATCGTTGCGGAGTTGCCGGCAGACAGCACGCCTGTGCCTGCTGAGTTCGACTTCGATCGGCTTGTTGCGGTGGGCGGGGACGGCACGCTGATCGCCCAAGTTCGCCGAATCATCGAGCGTGGCGTTCCACTGATCGGACTCAACTCAGGGCGGCTCGGATTCCTCGCGGAGTTTGATGTCGCTTCGCTCGAGTCGCAGGCGGTACAGATCTTCGGACCAACCCCGCTCGTCCGTCACCGTATGGTGATGGATGTCCAGGTTCGGCGGGCCGATGGAAGCATCGTGTACTCGGGGATTGCGGTGAACGATGCCGTGGTGAGCGCAGGCATCCCCTTCCGAATGATCGAGCTGCGCGTGGATTTTGGTCAAGACACCGGCCCCGACATCGCCGGTGATGGCGTGATCGTGGCCAGCCCCATCGGATCCACCGCATACAACGTGTCGGCAGGCGGTCCGATTGTGCACCCCGATGTCGAGGCGCTCATCGTGACACCAATCTGCGCGCACAGTCTGGCGTTCCGCCCGATCGTGCTGCCAAGCCACATCGAAGTCACGGTGCATGTGGAGCGGGCAAATGAGGGCACCAATCTGGCGATCGATGGGCAGATTCACATGCGCCTGCATCCCGGCGACATGATTCGTGTGTCGCGCCATGAAATGATGGCTCGGCTGATCGGGAACCCAGCCGTCACCTACGGTCGCCAGTTGATTTCCAAGATGCGCTGGGCAGCACCGCCGAACTACCGCGATCGCGGGGCGTGATCGTGCGGTGCGCCGCCTGCGCGTGGAAGCCGTTGAAGTTGCCGTTCGTGCCACGCAGATAGCGTGAGGGTTGCCGTGGTGGCGCCAAGGAGTGCGCAGAACATGTCCCACTGCGCGTCCCAAGGGTCGCCCTGCGATCCGAGATACGCGTCCGCGGATGAGCCAAGCATGACGGCCGCGCACCACTCGATCATCTCGAAGCAACTGCTGAATGCAAGGGCGAGCGCGATCATCAGGATGCAGAGCCATGCGCCCGGCGCGATCGGCGATGTGCGGCGGAGAAGTTCCCTCGCGATGATGGCGGGTACGAAGCCTTGCATGAGATGCCCGAGCCGATCAAAGTTGTTCCGTGCCGAGCCCGTCCACCCCCGGACCCACTCCCCAAGCGGAACATGCTCATAGGTGTAGTGCGCTCCCACGGCGAGCACGATCGCGTGCAGCGTGAGAAGCACGGCAAGCATCGCTGTGATGCGCCGCGTGCGTGCAATCCAAATGACCAGTGGCAATCCGAGGATGACCCATGCAATCTCGAGCCACCATGTCAACCGGTCGGCCGGTGCGATCGCGCTGAGGGCTGTCACTCCAACGACCACGCCCGCGGCGATCCATCCACCGAGGGCAAGCGGTCGTTGACGTCCCTCATTCGCACTCGTCATGTCGGGTGGACGATATGCGCTCATGCGACCATCCGACAGGACAGATGATCCGCGATACCTTTGCGCCCATGATCGATATCAAGGCGTTCCGCGACGACCCCGAACGGTTCATCCAAGGTGCGCGTGACAAAGGCATGGAAGTTGATTTCCCGCGGCTACGCGCGCTCGATGAGCAGCGCAGGCGCATCCTCTCGGATCTCGAGCAGAAGCGCGCGGAGCAGAACCGCCTCGGCAAAGAGACTGGACCGCAGATCGGCAAACTCAAGGGACAACTCAAGTCGGCGACCGATGCGGAACGCCCGACGATCACCGAGCAGCTTGCGGCACTCGAGGCGAAGCCCGTTCAACTGAAGAACGAAGTCGCCGTGCTTGAGCGCATGCTTGGCGATGTCGAACCGGAGTGGCAGTCGCTTTTACTCACCGTTCCGCAGCCGCCCGCGCCTGATGTGCCTCGCGGCAAGGGCAGCGAAGACAATGTCGAGATCCGCCGCTGGAACCCGCCCGGCTTCGACCCTGCAAGTTCCTTTGCCAAGAACCGCGGGTTCGCTCCCAAGACCCACCTTCAACTCGTGCACTCGCTTGGTCTGGTGGACTTTGACCGCGGCGTCAAGATGTCTGGAACGCGCCACTATGTGCTCACAGGGCTTGGCATGCGGCTGCATCAGGCGGTTCTGCGACACGCGCTTGATTTCATGGTGGATACTCGTGGTTTCGAACCGATGGGGATTCCCGTGATCGTGCGTGAGGATTGCATGGTCGGGACAGGCTTCTTTCCCGCGGGGCGGGAGCAGGCGTATCACATTGCCGAGTCATCGCGCGGCAACACGCACGATCTCTTCCTGACGGGAACGGGCGAAGTGGGACTCATGGGACTTCATGCGGATGAGATACTTCCTGTGGAGTCGCTACCACGGAAGTACGTCACCGTGTCGACATGCTTCCGTCGCGAGGCGGGTGCCGCCGGCAAAGACACGGCAGGGCTCTACCGTATTCATCAGTTCGACAAGGTGGAGCAGGTAGTCGTCTGCCGAGCCGACGATGTCGAGAGCCGCCGATGGCACGCGACGATGATGGAGTCGGTGGAGATGTTGCTGCAGTCGCTGCACATCCCCTACCGCTTGCTGCAGTGCTGCAGCGGTGATCTCGGAGTGAAGAACGAGGACATGATCGACATTGAAAGTTGGATGCCAGGACGCGGCGAGATCGCCGCGGATGGATCACCCTGCGGTGCCTACGGCGAAACGCACTCCGCGAGCCGACTCGGCGACTTCCAGTGTCGGCGGCTGAACCTGCGCTACAAGGATGAGAGTGGGAAGACGACCTTCGCGTATGCGCTTAACAACACGGTGGTCGCCAGCCCGCGCATTCTGATCCCGCTGCTTGAAATGCATCAGCAGGCGGATGGCAGTGTGTTGATTCCGTCCCCGCTTCGTCCGCACATGGGCGGTCGCGACCGAATCACCCCGCGAGAAGCATGATGAGCTCGCTGCCCGTGCCGAAGTCCCCTGTCAGGGACGACCGCCCGTGTTCACGATCGGATACGGACTGAGATTCGATGGCTTGTTCATCAGCCACAACCGCGCCCAATCATCCTGCATCTGCCGCAGGTTCACATCGCCCACCACGGTGGAGTTCATGTACGCCTCGTTCACCGACAAGGAAGTGCCCGCCAACTCCGGCGTCAGATTCTTGCCGATGGTGACAGCGTTCGCGCAGAAAGCCTTGTTGCATGCCTCGTTGACATCGCGAATCTTCGCATAGGTCGCATCGGAATAACCATTGTTGAACGCAAACGTGTGCGTTGCGCGCTCGTCTGCCAATTCCCTCTTCATGTCGCGCAGCGACTGGCGAGTCGGACTGTCGAGGTACGCCATGCGCCAGTCATCGGGCTGCAGTGAAACCCAGTCAGGAGGCAACTGCGCACGAACCTGCGCAAGCGGAACGGAGTTGGGCTGGTTTGGCGTCTGGCACGCGGTCAATCCGCAAAGAGAGACGAGCGCAAACAGTGGAGACACAGATCGGATCGAGAGAGTCATGAGATTCTCGTTGGAATGAAGTTTCAGAAACCGCTTGGAGAGGGAATCAACATCAGCTTGGGTTGGCGAACGGCCACGGCTTCTCCATCTGTCCCGACGCCGACTGTGGCGGGCGGTACTGCAGGATCGAATCGGCCTCTGGCGGCAGTTCCTTGTTTGTCAGTAAGGCCCACGTTCGTGGACCGATCGGTACTTCGAACTGATGCGCCGCGACGATCACGTTCTGATCGACATTGATCAGCTCGACTGTGACATACACCTTGTTGAGCGCGATGCTGTACGTGCTGACGAGCGCTGCGCCCGCGTTGAAGCGTGGCGCGAGCGTCAGCAGATTGCGAGACAACAGAAACTCACCGGCATTTTCGCCCTGAACGATCGGCATGTACGCCTGCCGAAGATCCACCTCGATGATCTTGTTGGAGCGCTGTGCTTGAAGCGCGGTCTTGAGCGACTGCCCCATCAGACGACCGAAGTTGGTCGTCTTGTTCATGTCGTTCAAATCAACCGCCACCGCACAAAGCACGGGACGCGAGGAGTCAAACGCATCTTCACCAACGATCTCATCGCGGGCGTTCCAGAGCATGTACTGCACAGCGCGGTAGGCGGTCTCTGTGTAGTTCGCGTCGTAGGAAGTCAGTGCGGTCGGGCTCGCATCCGTCACGAGCGACTGTCGTGACACGCAGCCTGATGAGGCCACGCAGATCGAGGCGAGCGAGAGAAGGGCTGCGTTCTTGAGTGTGCTCATGGCTTCACCTGTGAGGAGGGTGTCGATGTGCAGGTATATGTGGTGGTGGAAACAGTGTTTTGACTGGACGCACAGACCTGAAAGAAGTGGGTGCTCGAGCAAAAGGTCGCCTCCACCGCAGTTCCGTTGTCTGAGTCCCTATCTGCCGCGCCGCATCCATCCACGCGCGGCGCATTCCTCAGCGGATCGTTCGGGAACCCCTCGTCGCCCACCGATATGGCATCGCTCTCGCCATCGCTCTCGCGATTGCTCTCGCCATTGCTCTCG
>JBJTUC010000007.1:0-10860 GCA_046080505.1 Planctomycetota bacterium | reverse complement strand
CTCACCTTGACACCTGGCGCCAACAGGGCTGCGCACCACGCGCATGGTGGACAATCCAACCTCGCGACCAACCAAGTCGCCCCGCGCGCAACACCCGCATCAATCGCGATGCACTCGAACGCCACATGCGCAGCATTCTGCGCGCCAACCCTAGCGACATCGCGAGTTGGAGGTCAAAGGATCGTGGGTTCAAATCCCGGCAGCCCGAGTCAAAACACGCGAGGTCAGCAATGGCCTCGCGTTGTCTTTTGCGGCATTTCATGCGGTTTGGACGGCCGCCGCCGAGCGCTGCCTTCGGTTGCTCGGAATGAACGCCACGCGGGTGCCGCGTCCAGCCATCTTGGCGCAGAAGGCGCAAAGTGTGGCTTCGCATCTTGCTGTCCCCGGTCTACCTTTTGCCCATGTCTCGCCGAACGACTGCCGCCCTCTGCACGACCGCACTCGCCGCGACCTTGCTCATCGCGTCTGCCGCGATCGCCGAAGGCGTGCACTTCACCTACCTCTGGCATCTTGAGCAGCCGATCTACTGGCCCGACCAGCAGTCCGGCGGGGCCGATCGCTACGAACGCGCGTGGCAGTCGATCCTTCGCCGCGACGGCGGCGCCGCCAATCCAGCGAACGACCTGCGTTCGATCTTCGGCCTCGATGATCGCGTGGCCGCTTATCAGTACCGCCCGCGCGACACGGTGAACTCGATCGCGTGGACGGCCGAAGGCGGCGCCCAGGTCAGCTTCAGCGGCGGACTCATCGCCAACATCCAGTCGTTCGCCGAAGCGGGCGGCCAGCTTGGGTACAGCCCGTTCTGGGTCGACCCGTGGCGGCAGGCCCGCAACACTTTCACCAACGCCGGCGCACCCGCGCGGCCGCGCATGGACATCGTGCAGTTCTCCTATCACCACGCGCTGCTACCCCTGTGCGATGACGACGCGGTGCGCATGGACATCCGGCTCTACAAGGAGGCCTACGCGGGCGTGTGGGGCGCGAATCCCGGCATCAGCAAGGGCTTCTTTCCCAGCGAGATGGCATTCAGCGAGCGGCTCATCCCGATCCTGCAGCAGGAGGGCATCGAGTGGTCGCTCGTGAGCGGCGAGAAGATCTCGCGTGCGTACGCAAACTTCCCCGTTCAATTCGGATCGGGCGGCGTGAACTGCGATCCACCGAACAAGGCCGATCAGGTGAACGGTTCGTCACCGGCCTTCAATCGCATCTCGATCAGCCGTGGCTGCGGTCCCGCCGAGGCCCTTCCTGGCTCCTATGTTCCGCACCGCGCGCAGTGGGTGAACCCCGACACCGGTGCCACGAGCTCGATCATCGTGGTGCCCTGCAGCCAGAGCCTTGGCTGGGAAGATGGCTACGCGCCGCTGAGCGTGCAGCGGCTGCAGCAGCTGTCCTCGTCGAACAACCCGTCGCGTCCGATGCTCGTGGTGCTCGCGCACGACGGCGACAATGCGTGGGGCGGCGGCTACTCCTACTACAACGAGGCCGTGCCGAACTTCGTGGGGCAGGCCGTCGGCGCGGGTTTCGTGCCAAGCGTCGTGCAAAAGTACCTCGATGCGCATCCAGTGCCCGCGGGCGATCTCGTGCATGTGGAAGACGGCGCGTGGGTGAACGCCGAAGGTGACTTCGGTGCGCCGCAGTTCCTGAACTGGAACTGGCCGCCGGTCAACGCGCAGGGCCAGGTCGACATCGCCAACGGATGGGCCGAGGACGTACGCAACTGGGCCGTCATCACCGCCGCGCAGAACTGGGTGAGCACCGCCGATGACCTGAGCGCTGCAGCAGGCAGCCCCGTGCGCACGGCGCAGGTCCTGAGTCCCGGCAGCGCGACCACGCCCGCCGAGCGCGCGTGGCACTTCTTCCTCGGTTCGCTGAACTCGGGCTACATGTACTACGGCACGGCGCTCGACATGGAAGTCAAGCCGACGGTTGCCTGCAACGAAGCGCTGCAGCACGCGGGCGCAGTCGTCGGCACGGGCGCCACCGAGACCACGCCGCCCACGATCTGGTACCCGCAGCGTTGGCCATGGAATCCGGGCAGCGTGAACTACGGCGGGCCGTACGGCTACACGCAGAACACCGACGATGGCGACTTCACGGTGTGGAGCCTTGTGCATGACGTGAGCGGGCTGCAGTCGGTCACGCTCAAGTGGCGCCGCGATGTCGACGGGGCGAACCCGCTCTCGAGCACGCAGAACGAGACGTTCGTCGGCGGCGCCGAGGTCGGTGCATGGGAATCGCTGCCCATGACGACGTCGCTCTTCCCGGCGGAGAACATCTACAACTTCGGCGGCATCGACTTCTTCGAGATGCCGCAGCGGATCGCGCACCGCGTGTACGCCAACATCACCGGCGTCCGCAGCGCGCTGCTGGACTACTACATCGAGGCCGTCGACACACGCGGCAACGTGGCGCGCAGCCCGATCATGCATGTCTGGGTCGGCGAAGGCACGACCGGTGGCGGCGGTGGCGGTGGTGGTGCGGTGGTCACCGTGAGCCCCAGCCCGATCCAGGCAGGCCAGAGCGTGACGGTCTCCTACAACCCAACGGGTCGGCCATTGCAGGGCGCGAGCAGCGTCAATCTGCACTACGGCATCAACCAGTGGCAGACCGTGCTGCCGGACGTGCCCATGCAGTGGATCGCTGCCGAGGGAGTGTGGCGCGTCTCGGTGCCGGTCGCGCAGAACGCGCAGCAGTTTGATGCAGTGTTCAACAACGGCACGGGCACGTGGGACAACAACAACGGCGGCGACTGGCACTTCCCCGTGCAGGGTGGCACAACGCAGAGCAACTGGGTGATCGACGGCCAGCTCGACGCCGATGCCACGCTCGTAGCGCAGAACGGCAACCAGCGACTGTGGGCCGGCATCAAGCTCGGCCGGCTCTATGTGGCGACGCAGGATGCGGGCGGCGGCGAGGACGCCTTCGTCACGGTCGCTGCCGAAGCGCCGGGTTCGCTGCGCGCAGCGATGTGGGGCAAGAGCGGCCTCGTCGCAGGGTGGAACGCGTTCCTCGGCGCCGAGAACGACAACCAGTTCAGCGGTTGGTTCGACACCGCGAGCGTGCTGCGGACTGGTGCCGCCTGGCGCAGTACGCGCGGCGGTGCGAACGGCGTACTTGAGGGCTCCGTCGACCTTGTGACGGCCTTCGGCAGCAATCCCGAGCGCATCGCACTGGCGAGCCTGCGCTACGCCAACGCGAACGCCGGTGCGCTGCGCACGGTGCTGCAGGTGCCGCAGAGCCTCGATAGCAACGGCAATGCCGAAGCCGGTGAGTGGCAACTCGCACAAGCCTGCGCGATCACGGTGGGCGCATCATGCTGCCCAGGCGACCTCGATGGCAACGGCACCGTCGACGGCGCTGACCTCAGCTTCGTGCTCGGTGCGTGGGGCACGTCAACGGGCGATCTCACAGGTGATGGCCAGACCGACGGCGCCGATCTTGGCGCGCTGCTCGGTGGTTGGGGCGATTGCCCCTGAGTGCCGTCATTTGGCTAGTCCGACGGCCTACACCGTCAAGCTCACGGCAACAGAAGACGGCTCGCCTCGGCTAGCCTCTCCACCCGCATGAGATTTGCCGCTGTTCCGACGGTGCTTCTCTCGCTGCTTGCTGCCGCGTGCTCAAGCATGGTGACGCTGCCGCCCACGCCGCACATTCTGAGAGATGGATCAGGGTCGACCAAGTTGTCGGCGCTCGCCGAACCGCTGCGAAAGCCGGAGATGGACATCCTCTTTGTCACGGATCGATCGGAGGTCGGACGGAGTGAACGCGGACCCGAGTACAGCTTCGGCCGTGCGACTGCCTTGGCGTTTGGAACGGCGACCGTTGCGCTGAAGCCGACGCCGACATGGGATGAACTGGTGCGCCTCAGCGGACAGGGAGATGAACATCCATCGATCGCACTCGAGATGACCAAGGTCGATGAAGCAGGCAAGGTTGTTCTGACTCCACTGTCGCTCCAAGTGGTCGAGGGAAAGCTCCAACGCACAGAGGCATCACAGCGGGATCTTGAATCCGCGAAGGCGCAGTTCCTGGCGCTGGTGAAGTCGCGACTCGATCAAACTGCGAGCAAGGATGTGTATCTGTATGTCCACGGCTTCAACAACAGCTTCTACGACGCGATCGCGCGCTCGGCCATTCTTTGGCACTCGATCGCGAGGCAAGGCGTCTTCATCGCATACACCTGGCCCGCTGGTCACGGCGGTCCATTCGGCTACTTCTATGACCGCGAGTCCGGCGAGTTCACGATCTTTCATCTGCGCGAAATGCTGAAGGTGTTGGCGGAAGTACCAGGGCTCGAGCGACTGCACATCATCGCGCACAGTCGGGGAACAGATGTTGCCACCACCGCGCTGCGCGAACTCAACATCGCATACTGCGCGAAGGGCGAGGATCCACAGAAGTCGCTGAAACTGGAGACCCTGATGTTGGCGGCTCCCGATCTCGACCTCGAAGTGTTCTCGCAGCGATTCTGGCTCGAGAATCTCGGCGCGGTCCCAAAGCGCACCGTGGTGTACTTCTCGAGCGAGGATGAAGCGATCGGCCTCTCGCGATGGCTGTTTGACAGCAAGGGTCGCATCGGAACGCTGTCGCAGATTCCCTTCTCTGCGGCGCAAGTCGAACTCCTCAAGAAGATGCCGAACATCCAACTGATCGAGTGCCAAGTCCGTGGGTTCGCGTCATCGCACGCGTATGTGTTCGGAAATCCTGCCGCGATGAGCGATGTGATTGCGGTCCTGCGCGACCGCCGTGATGCGGGATCGAGCAACGGGCGACCGCTGAAAGACATGGGCAATGGCACTTGGTTGCTGACAAACACCTACTGCGCGGAAGTCGGTGAACCAGACCCGGATCGCTCAAGTTTGAAGTGAATCCGAACAGCGACAGTTCAGCGCGAGCCGAGCGACCAGCACCATCGCCTGTGCGCAAGCCGCGGCGGCGCTTCAGCCTTGCATGGGCGCTCGCAACGACAGCACTCGCACCGCTCGCGATCTGGGCGTGTGCTGCGCTGACATTCTGCACGCCGCTTCCGACTGCACTTCGCATGGGCGTTTCACCCATCGTGATCATCGCGGCCATCCTTCTGCTGTGGCGAGCGCCGAGTTTGCGGCGGGCGGCACTGCTGCTGCTTGGCATCTTTGCGATGGGTCTGCTTGTCTTTTCGGCGCAGCGGCCCTCGCACGACCGCGACTGGTGCGCGGAGGTGTCGGTACTGCCGTGGGCGGAGCGCGATGGCGATCGAATCACCATCCACAACATCCGCAGCTGTTCGTATCGCAGCGAGAGCGACTTCGATCTTCGTCACCGAGATGAAACATTCGAACTGTCGCGCCTCACGGATGTCGATCTCTTTCAGGTGTACTGGGGAAGCCCCACGATCGCGCACACGATGCTCAGTTTCGGATTCGATGATGGGCGGCGCGTGTGCCTCTCCGTCGAAACGCGCCGCGAGCGCGGCGAACAGTACGACGCCCTCAAAGGATTCTTCCGACAGTACGAGCTGATCTGCGTCTGGGCGGATGAGACTGATCTCGTCCGCCTGCGAACTGACTTTCGCGGCGAGCAAGTTTTTGTGTACCGCCTCTGCGTTCCGATTGAACGCGAGCGCCAAGTGCTGCTGGCGTTCCTACAACTGACCAACGATGTCCGCGACCAACCGCAGTGGTACAACGCGCTGCTCGACAACTGCACGACCACACTCATCGGTCATACGCGAGCCATCGTGAATCCCGACGCGGCACTCGACTGGCGCTGGATCGCCAACGGCTATCTGCATGAGGTGATGCATGAGCGCGGCACGATCGACTCGTCGGTGCCGCTCGATGAACTTCGCCGCCGCGGCCTCGTGAACGGTCGCGCACCGCCCGACCTGCAAGGCGTCGATTACTCGCGCCGTATCCGCCAACCCTGATCGGTCGCCCCGCCCCGCCCCGCACCGCCCCCGTTCTGCCCCCGCCCCGCGAGCAGGAGGGGCAAGCTCTGCCGGGCGAGTTCTCGAGCCTGCGAACGCGGGGCGAAGCCCCGAGGAGCAGGCGAGAGCTGTCTGAGCCCCGGCAGGCTTGCCCCGACCGCTCGCGGGACCGTTTGCGGGACCGTTTGCGGGACCGCTCGCGGGACCGTTTGCGGTCACGCGCACGCGCGATCAGACGATCGCTGGTGCAAGATCGGTGCGCGGAAGGCGCAGGCCGAGGAGGTGGTGCGGCAGCGTCGTGATCATGTAGAAGGCGATGCTTGCCACGGCGATGGTGTTCACGGTGAAGCCGCCGAGGAGCCAGCACAGCGGTACCACACACGCTGCCGTTGGCAGCATCAGCGGCAGGCTGATCACATGTACCCGCACAATCCGTTTCAGCAGCGACTGCGCGGGCGGTGCGATCACCACTCGCGTGCACGCCAATCGGCGCGTGTGCCGAAATGCGTGGACGCCCAGAAAGAAGCAGCCAACTGCGAACAGTGGATCGGCCAGAAGTGCGAGGGCCAGTACCAACCCATGCTCTGCAAGATCCATCAGCGCCGCGTGCACCGAGCCGCGGCGGAAGCGTGCGCCTGCGCTGAATAGTGCGCACAGCACGCCCGCGCCCACACCCACGCGCGCCCACCACTGCATCTCATCAAGTGACGGCATCCAGGGCGACCGAGCTGAGGAGGCCGATCCAAGTGCAGCGGCGATTTCGCCGAAAGGCGCCCACGCACTTGCGGGGTGCGATGCGAAAGCAGCGGCGAGCAGCAACTGTCCGCGACCAAGCACAAGTCCCCACCGAGCGACAGAGCCATCATCATCCGCGCCCACCGCCGTGGAGTCCGCCATGCCAAAGTGGAACACGGTCAGCAGCAGAAACAGGAGCGCGGCGAATCCCGGCTGCCAGATCATCACGCCAAGGCTGACCGCCATCAGCACCAGATAGCCAACGAATCCGCGAAGCTGATGACCGATTCCAACACGCCCCGACAGTCGCGCCGCAACAGTCCAGTCGGCAGCGCCATGCGGCATGCCAAACAGAGCCAGCGCTATCACGAAGGGATAGGGCGCAGCCGTCGCGGTCCATGCAGGGGCGATGAACCCCCCAACTGCGCCAGCAACGAGCACGCACCAAGGCAGCGTTCGCGACGAAGAAAGAAAAAGCCCCGTCCACCCCGCCGGTCCACGCGCATCAGGCGCATGTCCGGCGGAAGCGGACGGGGCACGATTCAAGGAGGCGTTATCCGACTCAGGCCTTTTCACCGAGGGCCTTGACGCCCTGGTAGCAGACGAGTCCGAAGAACACCTTGTTAATGACATCGGCCACGTTGTAGCAGACTTCGCGCCAGCTCTCGCCGTTGGTCCCGCCGAGTGCCATGAGGAAGCCGACTGGGTAGATCACCCAACCGATGAGCACAAAGAGCCGCATGGTCTTGAGGCTTGCCTGAATGCTCGATGGCGCGGACGCCATCGCCTCGGTCACCTTGGTGAACAGCATGTACACGATGTAGAGCCATGCGCCGCAGCTGACCACATACCAGGTCCACCACTGCTGGCTGCCGGTGGGGCTTTCTTCGGCGACCCAAGCGGTCACCAACATCACGAAAGACCAGAACACCAGACCCTTGAAGAGCTCAGAGCCCTTCTTGCCGAGATTCAGGAGCAACGGGAACTCCATCACCAACAGCGGAACGGTGATGAGCCAATCGATATACCGATAAGCCGTCGGGAACTGCCTGATTGTGGCTCCGGCAATGCGAGTGCCATCTTCATTGAAGAGGCTAGCCACGCCCTCGAGATAAATACCGGCCATACGCCAGTAGTGGAACGCGGCCACCGCACAGATGATGCCCGCAACAGTTACTGCCGTCTGGTACTGCACTGGAACAGTCTTGCGCTGCAGCCAGAAGTACAGCGCGCCTCCGCCCATCGCCACGGTCGACAGCCAGAAGAGGTACATCGTCACCCCCTCCATGGTCAGTCCCGCATTGAGAGCCCTCATTGTCGTTGACATGTCTGCAAGAATGCTCAACACCGGTTCATCTCCTATTTTGTTCTGATTCTCTTGCCAGAAGCCCCCACGAGGGGATCGGGCTCAAGAAACTTGAATAAGCGAAACATCCTCCGAATTGAAGTGTAGAACTATCGGCAATCTCGGACATCGCCCTGCGATCTTCCTTTGGCAAGAAATGTGCGATAATCCTTCCCGTGGCTTCGCGTGATGCGGTTACAAAGGCGCTCCAAGTCGCCCAAAGTGGGCGCCTCGCAGCTGCCCTTGCGTCCCTTCGCACGCTGCAAAGGTTGCACCCACGAGACTTGGAAGTCCTTTCAGTGCTTGGACTTCTGCTCACGCAGTCGGGGCAGATCGAGCAGGCGATTCACCATCTGAAGACTGCCGTCACGGTTCATCCATCCATCCCTGGCCCCCACAGCAACCTGGCGAATGCCCTGATACACGCAGGAAGATTCAAGGAGGCCGAATCGCATTACCAAGCAGCAGCCACCGCAGATCCCAACTATGCCCGCGCCTTCCTCGGACTTCTGATCGCCCGAACATTTTTGAACGATCTGACCGGCGCCCTCGACGCGGCCGAACGCGCGCTCGCCCTCAAACCAGACTGGCCTGAACTCAGCCCAAACTACGCGCGAGCACTCGCCGCCGCTGACCGACCCGCAGACGCGGTCGAGCACCTCGAAACCGCGGTCCGAAGGCATCCCACACTCGCTCCGCTGCGCAGCAGTCTGCTGATGGCGCTCAACTACCTCGAACGACCAGCCGCCGACATCGCCGCGGCGCACCGCGACTACTCCGCGTGCGTCACCGCCGCTGCAGACCCGCCACCGTCCGACCGTTCCCCAGAACGCCCCCTGCGCATTGGAATCCTCTCAGGCGATCTCACCACCCACGCAGTTGGGTTCTTCGCCGACGCCATCTTCCGCCACCCACCCACAGACTGGCATCTCACCGCTTTCTCCACTTCGGGCGCACGCGCAGGCGACGGCGCCGCAAAAGAGTTCCGCCGCATGGCCCACGCATGGTGCGATGCCCCAACACTCAGCGACGCCGCCCTCGACGCCGCCATACGCGCCGCGCGAATCGACATCCTCATCGATCTCGGCGCGCACACCTCTGGCGGCCGACTCACAGCGCTCGACCGAAAGCCAGCACCCATCATCGCCACCGCGATCGGCTACCCCAACACCACAGGTCACCCGCACATCGACCTTCGCATCGTCGACTCCACGACCGACCCACGAGACAGCGACAGTCTCTGCACGGAACGCCTTGTCCGAATCGACCCCTGCTTTCTCTGCTACCGCCCCCCAACCGAGGCACCCGCGCCTGCACTGCCGCCCGCCGACGCACCGATCACTTTCGGCAGTTTCAACCTGCTCTCCAAGATCAGCCGCACCACCCTCACCCTCTGGCGTGACACACTTGCCGCCGTCCCACACTCGCGACTGCTTCTGAAGTCCAAGTCATTCGCCGACCCGACCGCACAGTCGAACTTCCTCGCCCGCGCTCGCGCCGCAGGCATGGACACCACCCGCATCGAGATCATTGGCTTCACCGACTCCATCGCCGATCATCTCGCTCTCTATCAACGCATCCACATCGCTCTCGACACCACCCCCTACAACGGCACCACCACCACCTGCGAGGCGCTCTGGATGGGCGTTCCAGTCATCACCCTTCTGGGCGATCGACACTGCGCCCGCGTTGGCGCGAGCCTGCTCCGCGCCGCCAACCTCCCACACCTCGTCGCCGCAAACGCCGCACAGTTCACCGAACTCTCCGCGCAACTCGCAGCCGACAGATCGCAACTCGCCCTGCTCCGAGACAACCTTCGCGGCACGCTTGGGGCGAGTGCGCTTTTGGATGCGCCGTCATGGGCAGCGCGGTTCTTTGGGGCAATGCGAGACGCCTGGCGCAATCACTGCTCTGCCAAAGCGAGTTGAACGCGCGCGCGGCTGAGCACATTCCCGCGCCAAGGGGTTGCGGCATAGCCGCTGCGCGGACGCGCACACTCCCACGCCAAGGGGCTGCGGCATAGCCGTGCCGGGGCTCAGACAGCTCTCGCCTGCTCCACGCGGCTGGCGCCGCGCGTTCGCAGGCTCGAGAACTCGCCCGGCACGGGCATGCCGCAGCCCACACGCAGGGTGTGGTTCGGCTCGTGCGGTGTGTCGTTGCTCGATTCCGCAGCGCGTTGTCGCGCGCGCGGAGTGAATCGCAGAGGTCGGAGTCAGACCTCAGAAGTCAGAAATCAGAAACAGAAGAAAATGGAAAATCAAAGATGGGAGATGGAATTCACGGAGTCCTGGCGACACGGAACCCGACATAGGTGTCGGAAACACTGGGGTAGTCGTCGTTGCGACTCGACGCGCGACAGTCGTCGGAGAAGCCGTCCCAGCCGCCGCCGCGCAACACACGGAGCGCACCAGACGACGGCCCCTGCGGGTTTACCGATGGGCTCGTTGAGTAGTAGTTGCTGCCCCACCAGTCGTTCACCCACTCCCACACATTGCCCGACATGTCGTGCAGGCCGAACCCGTTGCCGAGTTTGCCGCCCACTGGACGCGTCTGGCTGTTCGAGTTGAAGTAAAACCACGCAATGTTCCCAATCAGGCTGTCGGCGTTCGTGCCACTCAGCTGCCCCGTGTAGCCGTGGAACGCCGTTGTTGTGCCCGCTCGGTACGCGTACTCCCACTCCGCTTCCGTCGGCAGTCGCATGCCCGTCTGGCTCAGGAAGCCTTGGATCGTGTTCCAACTCACCTGCTCCACGGGGCGCTGCGGGACTTGGGCTTGGGGTACCTCTGCGCTCGCGCCTTGGAAGTAGCTCGGGTTCGACCCCATACGCGCCTGCCACTGCGCTTGCGTGACTTCGTACCGACCCAAATAGAAC
>JBJTUC010000006.1:0-20729 GCA_046080505.1 Planctomycetota bacterium | reverse complement strand
ACGAGCAGATCGTCGACGGGCTGATGCCCGAGTATGCGAAGAAGTTTTTCCTGCACTATTACTTCCCCCCCTTCTGCACAGGTGAAGCGGGCCGAATCACGGGTCCTGGTCGGCGTGAGATCGGACACGGGGCGCTCGCGGAGCGTTCGCTTCTGGCGATTCTCCCGAGTTCCGAGGACTTCCCGTACACCGTTCGTCTCACAAGCGAGATCACCGAGAGCAACGGTTCATCGAGCATGGCCAGCGTCTGCGGCGGTTGCCTTGCTCTGATGGATGCGGGCGTGCCGATCAAGGCGACCTGTGCGGGCATCTCGGTTGGTCGCTTCACCAGCGGCGATGGACGCGTGACGCATGTCACCGACATCATCGGCGAAGAAGACTTCTTTGGCGAGATGGACTTCAAGGTCTCTGGCACCCGCGACGGGATCACGGGCATCCAGCTTGACCTGAAGGCACGCGGCCTGAAGATCGATGAGATCGTTCAGATCTTCGAGCGCGCGAAGCAGGGACGACTGTTCCTGATCGGCGAAATGGAGCAGGTGTTGGCCAAGCCGCGCCCCGACATTTCCCCGAACGCGCCTCGGATCACCATCGTGAAGATTGACCCCGAGAAGATCGGCAAGGTCATCGGTCCTGGCGGCAAGATGATCCGCAGCATTCAGGAGCGCACCGGTGCGCAGATCGACATCGAGGAAGATGGCACCGTGTTCATCGCCTGCTCGAACGCCGAAGCCGCCGCGCAAGCGAAGGCGGAGATCGAGGCGCTCGGTGCGGAGATCAAAGTCGGCACGATCTACGACGGAAAGGTCGTCTCGATCAAGGAGTTCGGTGCGTTCGTTGAACTCGCGCCTGGCACTGACGGCATGGTGCATGTCAGCGAACTCGCCCACGGCTTCGTGCGCAATGTGACTGAAGTGGTGAAGATCGGCGACCAGATCAAGGTCAAGGTCATCAATGTGGATGACACCGGTCGCATCAAACTCAGCCGCAAGGCGCTGCTCGATCCGCCAGATCCGGCACTTGTCCCCGCAGGCGGTGAGGGCGAAAGCAACGGCGGTGGCGGTGGCGGTGGCGGTGGTGGTGGTGGTGGTCATCGCCGCGATGGCGGCGGTGGGCGCGACCGCGATCGGCGAGGTGGCGGGCGCGACCGACGCTGACCGACCTTAGGGATATCGACCATGCACTTGGGCGTTATGCGATCGCATAGCGTCCAAGCTGCCATTTGGCAATCGTTTCCATTCGGCCATGATTGCAATCATCGAACCGACCTCACCCCTCAACACCCCCTGAGGAACAGCGTTTTGGCATGGCCGGCCGATCCGAATGAGGATTCGATTGGTCGGGCACTGGTGCGGATATCGGATAGTTCTTCCCGTTTCAAAGTTGCACAATGTCGATTTCTGATGCACAATCCCCCTGAGCCAAAGTGACCCCGCTTGGCAGCGTTAGAGGGGGTCCCATTTGTTGAGGAATCGTTTAGTAACCGCGCAGTTCTCGGTTCGTGGAGGAATGCATGTCAGACACCACTGAAAAGATCGTGAACTGTGAAGGCGTTGTGAAGTGGTTTGACGCTCGCAAAGGTTTCGGATTCATCGTCGGTCCGCAGGGGCAGGACATCTTTGTCCATTTCAGCGTGATCGATCAGGAGCATGGCTTTCGCACGCTGCGCGATGGCGAGAAGGTGCAATACAGCGCGCAGAGCGGTCCGAAGGGATGGGCTGCGACGGCCGCGAAGGCGACAAGTCGCGTGCCGACCGCGACTGCGTGAGACAGGTCGGTCGGACTTCCGTACGGAAGACGCTCTTGACCTCGATTCGGCCCGTCATTCCATCACTCGTTTGCCTCCTCTGTGGGTCCCGTTTCTTGGTCCCACTTCTTGGTCCCGTTTCTTGGTCCTGCTGTGCTGTCAGCTGAACTGATCATCGGTGTCGGACTGGGACTGCTGTTGGCGTCCATCATTTGGTATGCCGTCGTTGGTCGCCGAATCGAACGCGCCTTCCGGGCGGAGCGCCGGTCGATCGAGGCGGAGCGGTTGGCGGAGCTTGGCGCGATGACGAGCGGATTGGCGCATGAGATCAAGAATCCGCTGTCGAGCATCGTGCTCAACGCGCAGCTTCTGCGTGAGGGTGTGATCGATGCGAACCTGCCCGATGCCGATGCTGCGCCATTGATTCGGAAGGTGGATGCACTTGCGCGGGAGACCACACGAATTCGCGCGATCTTGGAGGACTTCCTTCGGTATGCGGGTCGATTCCGTCTGCACCGACAGCCACACGACCTCCGAGAAGTGGTCGGCGAACTCCGAGATTTCCTGTTGCCTCAGTCGGAAGCCGCGTCGGTCCTGTTGCGCACGGACCTGCCGCGGGATGCCGTGACTGCGCCCGTCGATGCGGATCTCATCAAGCAGGCGCTGCTGAATCTCATGCTGAATGCGATTCAAGCCATGGAGGCGAACGCACCCGATGCACGACGGGAACTGATCCTCCGCGTGGAGCACGCTCCCGCACAGGCGCGACAGCAGGCAGAGGCGATCATCCATGTCATCGACACTGGACCAGGCATCGCCTCGGCGCGGCACGAGGAGATCTTCCGCCCGTATGTGACCGAGCGCCGCGGCGGTTCGGGGCTCGGACTACCTGTGGCACGCCGCATTGTGGAAGAGCATGGTGGACGATTGACGCTCTTCAGTGAAATCGGCAAGGGAAGTGACTTTCAGATTCGTATTCCCATCACTGCGACGCCCCAAGGTCCCGCTGAGACCGCCACGCCCGCGTGAGCGAGTGTCAGTCGATCCAGTCCTTCGCCTTCAGCCGCTCAGGGACATAGACCTCCGTCACATAGGAAATGTCCTTTGTGATGAGCGATTCAACTTCCATCTTGAACCCATTGCGAAGCATCAGCGCGATCTCCTTTTGCCAGTGCTTTTTGCCTGCAAACCACGGGTATTCCGCGATCTGCTTCGCGCGCTCGGTATCGCGGTCGTTCAGCGCAATCTTCACATCGTCGGAGAGCTCGCAGCGCGTGTAGTCCGCGGAGCGAATGCCGAGGTACTTCGCATCGGGGATCGCCATGCGCTGACTCTCAAATGCAAGATTGATCGATCCCTGCTTGATCACGGAGTAGATGTAGTGCCCCCACGGATCACAATCGAGCAGGCAGATGATCGGCAGACCGAGTTCATGGTTGAGCCGATAGAGAAGGCGGCGAACGCCACGCGGCGGCTGCCCGCTTCCCTCGGTGAGAATGCAGTTGTGCTTCTCCCAAAAGCGATCCTCGTTGAAGCGGCTCCACACTGTGTCCTTCTCGACATGCAGCACGAACTTCGCTTCGCACTTGCCAAACTGGATGATCGAAGGCTCGCAGATCGATGGGATGGCGTAGCCACCCGTCCCCATGCGACGGCAGTCGATCGTGTCACCGTTGTCGATGACAGTGATGTTGCCGACCATCGTGCCACGCTTCTTTGCGAAGAGATTGAGATTCTCGCGCAGCGTGGTCAGTGCGACTTCGATGTCTTCAAGGATGGTGTCGGACTCCTCCTGATCCTCAAAGGTCTTCTCCTTCGTGCCCGCGATCGTGTGCAGGCTTTTGTAGTACATGCCACGCAGACTGAGCGTCTTCTGCGCCTCGAGCAGATCCTTGCAGCCCTTGGAGAGCAGCAGCGTCTGCATGAACTTCCGTGCCTGCGCCGTATTGAAGAGGTTTCGCCGAAGTGTGGCATCGCCCATCTCAAGCAGGCGGCGCTTCTCGTTGTAGGAGGTATTCGAGATCGTGCGCATCGGCACATTCACGAATGGATCGTCCTCGGCGAGCGCCGTCTTGGCGACTGCCTTCCCGAGCGATCCGATCTTGCCGAGCGTCTCCTCACGAACCTTTCCCGTCGCGCCAGCAGTGCGCCGCGTTCCAGATTCGCTGCCGCTGCTTGCGCTGCCCGATGCCGATGTGCTCTTGCGTGCCATGCGTCCTCCGCGTCCGTTCAGTTGCCGGACCCGCGCTTACGCCGTGAACGCGGCGCATCGTCTTCACCGAACAGCGATCCCTGCGTCTTGGCACCCTTCGCGGGCGGGACCTCGTCATCACCGCCCGCCTCCTTCGGCGGCGCGGCGATGCGCGACTCCATGATGACCACCGAGTCGTCCTTTCCAAGCGGATCCTCATCCTTCACACGTCGCCCCTCATCATCGAGCACGGCGTCCGCTTCCTCGGTCTTGCGCTTCGCGACGCGCATCAGCGAGTCGTACACCTTCTTCGCCGCGGTACCGGTGATCGACTCGGTCGACTGCGCGATCTCCCCGATGTAACGCTCAAAGATGCTGCGGCGTTCACCCTCATGTCGCATGCGCTGCTTGCGGCGCATGTAGATGCCAAGTTTTCGCCCCACTTCCTGCAACCCAAGCTTCATCTCCTTGCGGATCTCGTCGTAGTCGGCGATCGCTTCCTTCGACTCACTCGTGAAGGGAACCCACACACTCGCCATGTGCACCATCACCACGAGCGGCCCCTCGGGCAGCGAGGCGCGCGACTGTGACAACCCATAGTTGCGCCACGCCGTTTCGAGCACCGCCTTGAACGACGCGCAGGCGGACTGCTGATAGAGCAGTGGAACGCGATTGGCGTAGCGAATGACGCGGATGAGTTCGTCCTTCGGCAGTTCACCGCCATAGGCAAGACCGATCTCGATCAGAAACGGATTGCCGCGGTACACATCGGCGGGTCGAGTGCACGCGGTGAAGAACTCTGCGCGGACGCCCTTGAGGAGCCCCGAAAGCAGCGCCTTCGTGCCGATCGGCACAAGGCAATCCGTGGGCGGTGCCATGATGCGCACCTCCTGAATCGCCTTGTAGATCGCTTCGGACTCTTTGTGACCGACCTGTTTGATCCAGGTGCGGTTCGTGACTCCGGCGCGTTCACAGATTTCCTTCGCAACGCTGGGTGAAACACGCGAAAACTCTTCTTGCAGGAACGATCCAATCTGTGTCCGCTCGGTGCGTTCCACCATTTGGATCAGCGTGCCGAGTTCGATCCCCTTCGGATGCGGCAGGATTTCCTTCGCTTCAGGCGGATGCTCGTTCGTACCGCGCTTGAACTCGATCGTCTCGTTGGATGGATTGACGAAGGTGATGCGTGCATGCGGGTTCGCGATCGCGGTCTGGTCGAGATACTCGTCGACGGACTGGCGTCCGCCCTGATATCGCCCCTCCATCTCGATGCTCACCTGCGTGCCGTGTCCGTCCGGGAAGAGCCCATCGTCCTCAGGATGCTCCGTCTCACTCACCACATCCGCGCGGTTCTTTGAGGTGTCCATCTTCAAGAGCACCTCGACCGCCGGCTTCTTCTTGCTCGTCTTCGAAATGATGAGCACGGGCTGCCCCGTCGTCATCAGTCCGTACATGCCTGCCGCAGAGATACCGATGCCCTGCTGCCCACGGCTCATCTTCAGCCGATGAAACTTTGATCCATAAAGCAAACGACCGAAGATGTTCTCGATCTGCTGACGCACAATGCCCGGACCGTTGTCGCGCACGGTGACCTTGAAGCGCGACTCGGATCGCTGAAGAAGTTCCACGCGGATATCAGGAAGGATGTGCGCTTCCTCGCAGGCATCGAGCGCGTTGTCGAACGCCTCCTTCACCGCGGTCATGAGCGCCTTGCGAGGATTGTCGAAGCCGAGCAGATGGCGATTCTTGGCAAAGAACTCGCTGACGGAGATCTCGCGCTGCTTCTGCGCCATCTCTTCGGCCGTGGCGCCGCGGCGGCCATCGGCGGGTTTGGATCGGGTCTTTGGTGAGGCATCCATGCCGGCGGCGATACTAGCCATGCCCGAGCATCGGCAAAAACCCCTGCAAAGGTGCAACCGATACGCAGCATGCATCCGCTCACGAGACCGAAACCTGCCGCTACCATCTTGCCCCGCTTGGCCGATCGAGTTCGATTCGCCACGACGTTCACGCCCACCAACTCGGAAGGACCATCTCCCATGGAAACAACCCTCATCATCCTGAAGCCAGACGCGGTTCAGCGCGGACTGATCGGCTCAATCACCTCCCGTTTCGAACAGAAGGGTCTGCAGGTGGTCGGCATGAAACTGATGCGTATTTCCCAGGAACTCGCCGCGGAGCACTACAAGGATCATGCAAGCAAGCCGTTCTACGCGGGCCTTGTGCGCTTCATGACCAGCGAACCCGTTGTTGTTCTTGCCCTGCGTGGCATGGGCGCCATCGGCGTCTGCCGCAATCTGATGGGCGCAACCTTTGGATCGAAGGCTGCCGCAGGAACGATCCGCGGCGACTTCGGCATTTCCAACTCTTTCAACTTGGTGCACGGCTCGGACAGCCCAGAGGCCGCAGCGCGCGAGCTTTCTCTGTTCTTCAAGCAGGGCGAAGTGCTCGACTGCAAGCGTGCGATCGACCAGTGGGTCTACGACCACAGCAGCGGCAAGCCCGAGTGAACGCTGCCGAAGATCGGCCATGAGGGCTCGGTGTGTCCGGGGGTCGCCCGCTTTTCTGCCGCCGGTGACCCTGTTCTGCATTAGCAATAGCTGCATTCTTTTGAATTCACACTTGACCTTTTGAGGTGACTTGGGGGCATGTGGACGACTTTGTGAAAAAAATCACAAAGTCGGAACCTCGCGGACGATTGGGGTCGTACAAATGACCGAGCGGTTGTGTCGTGTGCCGCGTTTGAGTTCGTCAAAGGCGTAAGCACATCACATGTTTGGAGTCGCGCCAGAGATTGGCGCCCCCCCAAGGAGAATTGACATGCCAAAGACCATCGCACAGCCACGACCCAAGGCAAGCCGCGCTCGCTCCTTGACGCAGAATGTCGGCGCCATCGCCGTGCGACGCTCGGCGGAGCACATTGCTTTCGGTGCCACTCGCCTGCAAGGCAACTTCACGGAAGCGCAGCGCGCAACGGTGGACAAGTTGATGCTGGAGGAAATCGACTTTGTGGACAGTCCGGATTTCCGCCGCGCCAACGCGCAGCGTCGAATCATGGAAGATCCATCGCCAGTCCCCTCCCCCGACACAAAGTGGTATCAACCCCTCCTGAGCGATCGACTTGGCAGCGGAAGCCTGCAGATGCCCAGTGCGCCGCGCTCCGTGGTTCTCACCGCAGCGCAGGAGCGAGTGATTTTCGCGCAGCTCAACTTCGCCCGATTCTGCGCCTCGAAGATTCAGCGGCGCATGAAACGCGAAGGAGTGAATGCGCAGCTGGCGCGCGAGTTGCTCGGATGGTTCGACCGAGCTGAAGCGATCCGTACGCAGATCGCCGAGACCAACCTTGCACTCGTGCTCGCGATGGCCAAGCGCGTGCGTTCAGCCGAACTGGATTTCGGAGACCTCATCAGCGAGGGCAACATGGCGCTGATGCGCTCGGTGGACAAGTTCGACTTCAGCCGCGGATTCAAGTTCTCCACCTACGCATGCCGTGCGATATTGAAGGCGTACAGTCGGCTAGGCATCAAGACGCAGAAGCACCGCAAGCACTTCCCTGTGGAGTTTGATCCCGAGTTGGAACGCGCCAATCATGTTGGCGATGTTCGCTCGGCGCGCGAGTCCGACACGCTTCGCGAGATGACAAACCTCCTCTCGCAAGGCCGCGCAGGACTCACAGAGATCGAGCGCAGTGTGATCTTCCACCGCTTCGGTCTTGATCGACCGATGGAGTCCTCGCAGTTGACGCTTGAGCAAGTGGGCGGCATCCTCGGTGTGACGAAGGAACGCGTGCGGCAGATCCAGAACAAGGCGCTCGAGAAGCTTCGTTTTGCACTGGTTTCGGATGATCGCCAACTGGAACTTGCTCTGGCGCTCCCTCGAAACTGATTGGCCTGGCAAGCCGAGGTCAGCCGAGGCAGGTCAAGCGCGCGCCTTTCTGCCTCGAGGCAGTGCGATTGTCACAACCACTGTTGTCAACAGGTGAAACCCAGCGAAGACGAGAAGCACTGTGGAGTAGTCCGCAAAGGTTGGATCGGCGCCGCCAAGGGACGCAAGCAACAAGACAGAGAGGATTGTTCCGCTGAGGAATCCAATGTCGCCCGAGGCGCGGAATGCGCCGAGCGCGACGGATGATGCGCCTGTCTGAACGGTCAGCGATACCGAACTGGCGAAGAGACCGCTCGCCGACACGCCCACGATGAACATCACAACACCGAGCGCTGCAGGATGGGCGCTCGCGACGGGGAGGAGCGCAAAGGACGCCGCGTAGCACAGCCCAGAAACGAGTCGAATGCGTATCGAACCAACGACATCGCAGAGCCACCCGCAGGGACCAGTGCCGAGCGCCATCAGCAGAAGCGGCAGTCCAACCAACGCTCCTCGAACCAGCGGCGAGTAGCCCAGCACCTGCGCAAGTGCGATCGGAAGCGTTCCCGTCAGCAGTCCCCCTGTCGCGCGATCCGCAAATGCCATCGCAAGCGGCGGCCAGACTCGCTCCGTCGTTGAACCGAGTGCCATTCCTTCCTCTGCCGCCCGAATTGGCTCTCGCGGGAAAGAATCAATGCGCGGCCAGCGCCAAGCGAGAATGCCGACAAGTGCGCTCAGCGCAGCAGACACTCCGAAGAGCCACATCGCAGAGCCCACGCCCTGCGCTTGCCGCACCACCACGCCGCCAAGGACGGCGCCAAGACCAAGACCGATGAGCAGCGGAGACGAGGCGATGCCAAGCCCCACTCCGACACGACCCGCAGAGCGCCCGCGCACGATGTCGAATAGCGCTGCAAACACGAGCACATCCGTGACTCCTTCGAGGCAGCGAAGGGCCAGCGTCCACCCGATGCCGAGCGGCAGAGCCATCACCGCCAGGAGTGCGCCATCGGCGAGCGATGCCGCGATGAGAAGAGTCCGCGATCCCCAACGACGCCGCACGGACCACAAGAGTGGCACGGCCGCGAGGGCGCCGAGCAGATTGATGCCGTTAAAAATCTGTGCGCTCGGCGCGGAAGCCCCATAGCGGTCTACGAGCAGCTCCTTCACCACGGGCGCTGCCATGGTGTCGGGGATCGCCGACAGCAGGATCAGTAGCAGCAACAGCGGATGCACAGGTCGAGCCTAGCACTACACAGCTCGGCGGGCACTTACACTTGCGCGATGGCTGCCACCAAGGTGTTCCCATCCTGTGCGGATGCGCTGCGCGGCGTGGTCAAAGACGACATGCTGATCGCCGTCGGAGGCTTCGGGCTCTGCGGCATCCCTGAGCAACTGATTCTGGCGCTCCGCGAGAGCGGCGTTCGCAACTTGACCGTGGCAAGCAACAATGCGGGCATCGATGACTGGGGACTTGGCTTGCTGCTGCAAACAAAGCAGATCCGCAAGATGATCTCCAGTTATGTAGGCGAGAACGCGGAGTTTGAGCGTCAGTTCATGGCGGGTGAACTCGAAGTCGAGTTCACTCCGCAAGGCACCCTCGCCGAGCGTCTCCGTGCAGGCGGTGCTGGCATCCCCGCATTCTTCACCAAGACGGGCGTGGGAACGCTCGTGGCGGAGGGGAAGCCGCATGAGGTTTTCGATGGAGAGAACTTCGTGATGGAGCGGGGAATCCGAGCAGATGTTTCGCTCGTCAAGGCTTGGCGAGGCGATACGGTCGGCAATCTCATCTTCCGAAAGACAGCGCGCAACTTCAATCCGATGGTGGCAGCGTGCGGCAAAGTTTGCATCGCCGAAGTCGAGGAGATCGTGCCCGCGGGGACACTCGATCCTGATCACATCCACACCCCCGCAATCTTTGTGGACCGCCTTGTGGAGACGGTCAGCGAAAAGCGGATCGAGCAGCGGACCGTGCGGAGCGCACCATAGACTTGAGGTCCGATAACGGGTCAGTCTGCAGGGCGCGTTCACCCTGGTGGCACTGTGATGCCTCGGCCAATCGAAACGCTCGTTGTCAGTGGCATACATTCCCGTTTCGTTCGTTCATGAACTGGTGAGAAAGACCGTTCCTCCCAAAGCCCGCACTTCGCCGTGAGAAGGAATGCCCGTATGAAGACACCCCGAGTACTCGTTGCATGCATGCTTGCTGCCGTCATCCAAGTGGTGTTCCCCTGTTCGGACGCTTGCGCCCAGATGGGTGCGAACGCCGGATTCGTGGAGGCGTTCCAACCAGACTTTCTCTCGCGTGACATGGTGGTTTTCGCGGATGTACTCGAACTTGACGACACACAGCAAGCGGTGCTTGAAAATTTTCTGACCGACTACGCCGACAGTTTCAAGCTCGGTACCGAAGGACTGAAGGACAAGATGAAGGCGATGAAGGATCAGATCATCGCCGCAGGTGACCAGGGTGCGATGGGCGTCATTCTTGGTCCGATCAATGCGTGGACGACGGAGAAGCGCAAGTTGCACGATCGCTTCGTGGAAGATGTGCAGGCGATTCTGAGTGATGAGCAGGCCGCCCGTTGGCCGAAACTTGAGCGCGCGATGCGGCGTGAGAAGGAACTGCCGCGTGGGGTCTTGAGTGGCGAGAGTCTGGACCTTGTTGTGATCGCTCGGGCATCCGATGTACCACCTGAAGTGATGAAGGCGTCTGCCGCCGACATCACTGCTTACGAAGTTGCGATCGATGGTGCGCTTGCCGACCGTGCGCGCCAGATGGCTGAGTCACAGGAACGGATCAAGGCCGCGTTGGCGATCAATGACAACACTGCAGGCCTGCGCGAAATCGAGTTGATCGTTGCAAAGCGCGTCGCCCTGCGAGACTTGCAAGAGCGGTACATCACTCTGCTCGCGACCGCATTTGGAACACAGTACGGGACCGCTTTTCGCGATCGCGCCTTGCGGGAGGCGTACCCCAGCGTGTACCGACCGAGCTCGATGATTCCCTACTTTGCGGCGGCTCGTGAGTTGCCCGGGCTCTCGCCAGATCAGACGGCACAGTTGAACGCACTCGAAACCGAGTACAGGACCTGGTACGCGCAGTGGCAAACCAACCTCGCGCAGTTGTACCGAACGGAGGAGCCGAAGAAGCAGTCCGAAGAGGCTCGGCGACGCGCAACACAGGGTCAGGCGAGTGTTCCCAAGCCAAGCGACCCCTATAGGCCCATGCATGATGAACGGGACCGTTACGACGAGCAGACGCGCGAGGCGATCTGCAAGATCGTTGGCCCAGAGTTGTGCGAACAGTTGCCGGGTGCGGCGAAGATTGCGGCGGCGCAGCAGCGACCGATGGCAGGCGCATCGAAGGGCGGTGAGCTGCCAGAGCCAAACCTCGCGCCCGATGGCGGCATGGCGGAACCTCGCGGCAGAAGCCGCAGTCAGGAGAGCCGCGCGCTCCCGTCATCGGGAACCCGCAGCTCGAGCAAGGACGCACCGAAGTCTGCAGACTGAAGTCATGACACCACCCACCGCCGAGTTGCAACTCTCCGCCAACGGCACCAAGCCGGGCGAGAAGCCAGCCGGCGGCCCCGAGGCGGAAGCGGCCCGCCTCCGCGAGCGGTGCAAGGCCCTTGGAATCGAGTGGCTTGAGAAGGCACCCGACACGGATGCCGCGGCGATCAATCTTCTCACACCTGAAGTTGCTGTGCGTGTTCGTGCCGTCCCATTCCGCATCGAGAAGGGGCGCGTTCATGTGGCGATGTTCAATCCACTCGACCTCATGGCGGCGGATGAGATTGCCACTCTCGCGCGGATGCCAGTCACGCGAATCGGCCTAGAGCCGGCGCCGTTTGGTGATCTGATGCGGAAGGCGTATGGAACGACCGCTGCTCGAATCGCGGAGTCGCTCGCCGGCGCAGGCGATGCATCCGCTGAGGAGGGCGTTCACAATGTGGATGCGATTGAAGCGGCTGACGTGCACCGTATGGCGGAGCAGCCAACCCTGATCAACCTGGTCAATCTGCTCATCCTTGAGGCGATTCAGAGTCGAACGAGCGACATCCACATCGAGCCGTTCGAGAATGACATCAAGATCAAGTACCGAATCGATGGCGTGCTGATTGAGCAGCCATCGCCTCCCAAGCACCTGCAGGCGGCATTGGTAGGGCGCATCAAGATCATGTCGATGATGAACATCGCCGAGCGATACATCCCGCAGGATGGTCACATCACGCTGCGCTTTGAGGGACGCAAGGTGGACCTCCGTGTCTCGACGGTGCCGACCATCTACGGCGAGAGCATCGTGATGCGAATTCTCGACAAGAGCAATCTGCCGCTCGATCTGCGCGGTCTTGGCATGAGCGAGGCGCATGTCGCGACTATGGATCGGTTGATCGACAAGCCGCACGGTCTGCTGCTCGTCACTGGCCCGACTGGATCTGGAAAGACCACCACGCTTTATGCGGCACTCAGCAAGTTGTATGACCCCACGCTGAAGATCATCACGGTGGAGGATCCAGTCGAGTATGAACTCGCCGGCGTCAACCAGATTCCCGTGAACCCCAAGCGCGGGCTCACATTCCAGATCGGGCTTCGAGCGATTCTCCGCCAAGATCCGGATGTCATCCTCGTCGGCGAGATTCGAGACAACGAGACGGTGGACATTGCCATCCGATCGGCACTCACAGGCCACCTCATTCTTTCCACGCTGCACACGAACGATGCGATCTCAAGCATCGGACGACTCACGGACATGGGCGCAGAACCGTTCCTTGTGGCGAGCGTGCTTGAAGGGCTCCTCGCGCAGCGACTCGGTCGGCGGCTTTGCGGTCTCTGCCGAAAGCAGGTGCCGATGAGCGAGGACTCGCGGGTGCGTCTCACGGCGACGGAAATCAGCGGCTTTGGTGGACAAGAGTGGATGCCGGGTGGCTGCGATGAGTGCAAGAACAGCGGATTCAGACGGCGACTGGGCTTCTTCGAGTTGATCCGAGTCTCGTCTGCGCTGCGGCAAGGCATTGCAAAGGGACTACCCGTCGCGGAACTGAAGTCGCTGCTCGATGATGACTTCACGACCATGCGCGATGATGGCATACGCAAGGCGCAGTCTGGGCTGACCACCATCAACGAAGTACTCCGTGCGACTCAGGATGTCGAGGATCTGACCGCGTAGTCCTCCCATGCCCTCGTTCCGGTACCAAGGCATTGGCGCTGCAGGCGCGGGCGTCATCGAGGCGCAAGATCGCTCCGAAGCGATGCGAATGCTCTCCATGAAGGGCGTCCTGGCAACTTCACTTGAGGAGATGCGTGAAGACGGCAAAGGAGTCCGTGGGGGCAGCAGCAACGCCAGCCCTGTCCGCATTTCAGTGCGTGGAAAGCCGACGATCACCCGCTCGGAGTTGGCGACACTGATTCGAAATCTTGCGACCGCGTTGGAAGCTGGTCTCCCGCTGCTGCAGTCCCTTCGCACCGTTCGTCGGCAGGCGGCTGGACGCGCACTCCCAGTGATCCTCGACTTCATCATTGAGCGCGTCGAGGCTGGTGTCACCCTGCATCAGGCAGCGAAGGAGTACGGACCGCCCTTTGACGACATGACCGTCGGCATGTTCCGCGCCGCCGATGCATCAGGGCGGAACGCGGAGGTACTGCACCAACTGGCGGACTTGCTTGACCGCTCGGTCGAACTGCGCAGAGAACTGGTGGGCGCCACCGTGTATCCGATGATCGTGGCAGGCCTCGTGGTTGCGAGCGTGATCGTCCTTGTCACCTTCGTTCTTCCGAAACTGATGAAGCCGCTCATGAGTCAGCCCGGCGGTGGCGAGTTGCCGTGGCCCACCATGGTTCTGCTGAATGTGGCCGACTTCACCGCATCGTGGTGGTGGCTGATGCTGCTCGCCATCGTTGGCGCGCTGCTGGCGTGGCGGACCTGGATCGGCGTTCCCACGAACCGATTGCAAGTCGACCTCTTCCTGCTGAGGATTCCGATCCTTGGAACACTGCTTCGGGACGTTGCGGTGGCACGCTTCACGCGCACGCTCGGAACGCTCGTCTCCGCCGGAATTCCGATCCTGCAGGCACTGCGCGTCGTGCGAGACACGCTCGGCAACGCGGCCATGATGGCCGCGATCGACCAAGTTCTTGAACGAGTCACGACCGGATCGTCGCTCGCCGATCCGCTCGAACGATCAGGGCTGTTCCCCCCGCTGCTCGTGCAGATCGTGAACATCGGCGAGAGATCGGGTCGTCTGGAACCGATGCTGCTGCACGCTGCGACTGCGTTCGACCGGCAAGTGAACCAATCGTTGAAGGTCTTCACCAAAGCACTGCCGCCGGTGTTGCTCATCGTCATGGGTGCCGTGGCTGGCTTTGTACTCAGTGGAATTTTGCTGCCGCTGCTGAAGATGCAGCAAAGTCTTGCTGGCTAGACACCTGTTGAGCTTCCCGTTCGTCACCTTGATCCGCGTTCATCTGGAGAAACAAAAAATGCACTTGCGCCGCCAATCAACAATCTCACCCGTGTGCCATACGCGACTTGATTCGCCGAGAGTCAGCAGGGTTCGTCGCACCCCCCGTGGCTTCAGCTTGCTAGAAGTCATCGTGGCAGTCACCATCGTCGCGATTCTTGCCGCCGTCGTTGCGCCGAATGTGATCCGCTGGATCGGTGATGCGAAGACGAAGTCTGCAAAGGCTGGTGTCAAGCAGATCGCGAGCCAGGTTCGACTGTTCATGGTGGCGTCTGGCTCGAGCACGCCGCCCGATGACCTCATCGTGCTGACGGAGGGTGACAATCCTCAAATCGAGGGGGGAGTCAAGTCGCTCGACGATCCATGGGGCGGGCGTTACACCATCAAGGTGCCAGGCGACAGCGGTTCGCAGTTTGACATTGTGAGCTTCGGCGCGGACAAGCAGCCGGGTGGTGAAGGCGAGAATGCCGACATTTCCAGCGCGCAATGAGCGGATGCTCTGTGCCCCATGATCTTCGACTCGAAGGATGACTGATGCGGCGCGCGTTCACCCTGATCGAACTGATCGTCGCCATTTTGGTGCTGGTCATCATCGGGGGGATTCTGGTACCGCGCTTGGCGACCACGACGCGGATGGAGCATGAGGCTGCGATCGATGCGGTTGAGGAGTTGCTGGCGACATACGCATTTCGTGAGGCGATGTCTGCTGGTCAGCAGGTCGCGCTCTGGCAGGATCCGAAGTCGGGCGATCTTTCGCTGTTGGTGAAGGGATCCGCCCTCAGCACAACGGGCGATGTTCCAGAGAGGCAGGAGTGGGAGCAGGATTGGATGAGCGATTCTGTGCATCTCCCGATGGCGCTCCGACTCGTGGATGTTGTCATCGATGGGGAACCCGTGACTGGGAGTGACTGGATGGCGCCAAGTGTGCCGGGTGGTGGACGACCCTCGATCGAACTACGGCTTGAGTCTGATCTCATCGAGGCGACCGTTTCGCTGCCCTCTTCCGCGATGACCCCACTGCGGCAGCAGCAAGGCAGGCGCGAGGCGTTCACACGCGAACAGGTTGATTTGGAGAGCGGCCTTCGAGGAGAACGCTGGTGATCCCTTGCGGCGACGAGTCGAGTGTGCGCATCCCACATCGGCGCGCACCGCGCGGCTTCGCCCTGATGGAAGTCATTGTGGCTGGGGTGATCTTGGCGATCGGCCTTGGCGCAGCCATCTCCCTTTCGATGCAGTCGCTGACTGCGCAGCAGCGCGGCGAGCATGCCGTGCAGGCTGCGGCGCTGATGGATGAACTGCTCGGCAGTCTGGTGGCGCTCGGCCCGGTGGAATGGAATAGGCAGTACCAGCCATCCGGCGCGTTTTCGTCCTTTGATTCCTCCTACAAGTACGCGGACTTTCAGTACGACATGAAAATCGAGGACGCACCTCAGGGCATGCCGTGCGATGTTCTGTTGATTGTGACCGATCCGCTTGGACGCGAGTACCGATGCGCGACCCGTGTTGCGCTGCGGCTCGGCGAGGAGCCGGATCCAGAGCGCAGTCCGCGTGAGACAATTGATCGTCAGGCGTATTTCGAGTCTCTTGAGGAAGACCCAAGTGCTGCGAAGTAAGCCCCTTCCCTTTGCAGGCTTTCAGTCGGGACGCTGGTCGCGCCATCCGTGGGAGGGCTCACTGGCGCGTGGGCGCGCCCGTGGGCGCCGCGGGTTCACGCTTGTCGAACTGATCATTGCGGGAATCATCGCTGTGATCGTGGTCGGCACGATCGGCGGATCGCTCCAACAGCTTGCCGCTGCGCGAGCGACGGCACGCATTCGTCTCACGGCACACCTTCGTGCCTACTCGGCTCTTGAGCGCATTCGCCGTGAAGTGCAGGCAGTCATCCGCAGCGACAACCTGATCGACACTCGAATCGTGATCGAACAGTCGACAGTTCCCGCGCCGATTGAGGGCGGCGAGATGTTCCGAAGCACGCTCCGCGTTTACACCACAAAGATCGCGCCGGTACGGAACAAGACGCTCGAAGGGTCTGGCCTGGAGCACGAGATCCAGTTCCGTGTGGAGGATGACGATGGCGGGAGCGCGCTTTGGATGCGTGACGATCCAGTCCCGGACGAGAACGATGAGGGTGGTGGTGCGGCCGATCCGATCATGGACGGTGTACTCGGAATCTTCGTGGAAGCGTTCGATGGCGAGGACTGGTTCGATACATGGGATTCGGATGTGAACGGTCTGCCCCATGCGCTTCGCGTGTGGGTCTTCGCTGGAGGCGATCCTGATGGCGAGGACCCCTACGAGGATGTGCGGGAGCTGATGACGCTGCGAACGATCGTGCCGATCGACCGAGTTCCACCACCTTATGAACCGCCAGCACCCGACGAGACTGGGGCCGGCGGCGATGGCGCGCTTGCGGCTGATCCGTCTGGTGCCGCGGGCGCCGGTGGGGCACTTGGTGCTGGCGGCGCTGGCGATCCCACCGCAGGAGTGCCACTCTCCGGTTCAGGTGGAGGCGCAGGTGGAAGTTCGGGAGGGCTCGGAGGACGAGGTGGCGTCGGTGGACGCCCTGGGGCAGGTGGACGCGGCGGTCCAGGTGGCGGACCTGCGCGCGGAGGCGGCGGTGGTGCTGGCGGAGTCGGCCGTCAAGGAGGTTCGAGTTGAGCCGCTGCATGCGCGATCGTGGTCGCCGCGGTGCGGTCCTCGTCATTGTCATTTGGGCAGTCGCCATCGCTGCGGCGCTGGCCGCGGGACTTCAGGTGGTGTCGTTCCGTCAGGCGAGCATGGGCAACCAAGTGATCGCTCGACTGCAGGCGCGTTGGTGTGCGCGCGCGGGAGTCGAGACGATGATCGCGATCATGGAGTATCACACGGAGAACCCTGATCCCGAAGATGCCCTAGCGCTCATCAATGAACTGCAGGACAACTCCTACGGGGAACTTGACACGGGAATCTGGGATATTCGCCATACGCTCGCACGAGTCGAGATCGCAGGACCACTCGATGAGCACTCCAAGGCAAACATCAATCTGCTGAGTCAGATGCAACTGATGAACATCCGCGGTGTGGGCATGGATACTGCTCAGGCAATCGTGGACTGGCGAGACTCGAACACCGAGCCTGGGTTGCTCGGTGCGGAAGCGTCGTTCTACCGAGGACGAGGAAAGTCTTACGGTCCGCGAAACAAGGACTTTCGCAGCAGCGCCGAAGTGGAACTTGTCGCGGGCGTGATGCCTGAATCGTTCCGAGGCGAGGACTGGAACCTCAACGGTCGTCTCGATGCAAACGAGGACGATGGTGAGTTCACTTGGCCTGAAGACAATGAAGATGGGGTGCTCGATGCGGGCTGGAGTGATCTCCTGACGGCATCCTCCCGCACATCGCCGCTTGCGCTGAGTGGAACACCCCGACTGAATCTGAAGGCAGCGGAGACGGACACGAAGGTTCTGATGGAACGCGTTCCGATGTCGGAGCCACAGGCAACGGCGCTGCTCGCGTATGCAAGGACGCCCAACGCGCGACTTGAGCAGTTGATGGTGGCACCACTCAGCACGCTGTCGGGCGGGCAAGGGCAACAGGGTGCACAAGGGGGACAGGGTGGCACGGGTGCCGGACGGACGGGCCGCTCGAGCGGTGGTGCGGGTCGGCGCGGTGGGTCGGTGCAGCAGCAGTCGCCCAACAACCTCGACCCTGTCACTGTCGGCAATGTGCTCAACGAGTGCACGCTTGAGGAGTTCACGCAGCCGAAGGCGGGCAAGATGAACATCAACACCATATCGGAGGAAGTACTGCGTGATGTGTTCGATCTGAACCCGCGACTCGCGAGCGCCATCATCCAGCGGCGTGACGCAAAGTCGGTGGGGCTCACCAGCCTTGCCACCATCATGGACATCCCAGGCATGACGCCCGAAGTACTCTCCCCCCTGTCTCGAGCCCTCGATGTTCAGAGTTTTGTTTTCACCATCTCTTGCAAGGGTCGCTCCTTTATGGGAGGTGCGGAACATGAAATGGTGGTGACAGTTGATCGTTCCACTCTGCCTGCCCAGATCCTGATGTACCGAGAACCTTGACTGAAGACGGCTGACCAACGAACCGCCCGTATGGCATTGAAGCGCCCCAAGACCAAGCAGACGAAGGCCGCAGCCGACCCCGCGCGCGTGGCGATTTTTTCGCCCCGTCGGGTCAAGGACAGCGTGACGCATTGCGATGTTCTCGTGGTCGCTCTGACGGGCGCACGGATTGAATGCGTCGCTGCGCAGTCGTGGGAGGGTGCTTCGTGCCTCGAGGAGGCACACGGATGGGCCGCGGAGCAGTTGGCTTCACGAACGGTGATGCTTCTCGACGGAGCGGAGGTGATTTCGCGGACGATGGCACTGCCACCCGCATCGCCCGATCAGTTGGAGATGGCACTGCGATTGCAGGTCGAAAATGTGCTGCTCGGTGGCGCGGCTCGATGGCGGACGGGCGCAGCGGTGCTCCCCTCCAACGATCCCGACCGCGAGCGAGTGGCGCTGATGGTCGACTGGCCAGCGGCGAGCGACGGCCCCCAACTTCCAAGTTGTTTCGGCGATGCTCGGGATGTTCTGTACGCACCACCGATCGCAGCACTTGCTGCATTGACGCTTGCGAGCATCGCGCGCGGATCGCACGAGTCGATGTGTCTGCTGTTGCAGCGCGAGTCGGGCGGCATCTCGTTGGCATATTCCAACGGGATCAAGATCGCGCTCCGTACCGCGCTGGAGGACGGAACGGACTTGTCGGCTTGGAAGGAAGCTGTTGCGCGAACCGTCGCCGAGAGCCTCATGATGCTGGAACTTCCGGACGCAGCGATCGCGCAGACGATGACCTCGCTACGCGAGGCGATCGATCGGCAGCCTGATGGGCTGCTCCTGCCTTGCGGCGATGGATGGTCCGCCATGACAAACCTTGCATCAGGGGTGGGCAATGACCGCGAGTGGCAGCAACGGTTCGGTGTCGCGCTCGGGTGTGCTGTGGCGCTGACGAGTTCACTTGCTCGACTGCTTTCGCTTCGGCTCAGGGCTGAAGCAGAGAATGCGCAGTGGTGGCTTCGCATGCTGCGAGCCATGGAGCGTCCATCAGTCGCCGCCAAGCTCGGCGTAGCTGCGCTGCTCGCACTCGCTTTGGTGCCGATGGGCGTGGCACGTGGGCGTCTGGCGTATCTCGAGTGGCAAGTGCCCGATCAGGAACTTCTCCGAGCACAGATGGAACGCGCCGACAAGGAGCGGCAGATCTATGAGGAGATCGCCCGCCAAGCGACTCCCATGACAAAATTGCTCGGCGATCTCGCATCATGTACTCCAGAAGGAATCGAGGTCACAGGAATCACGATCGATCAGCAGGGTCAACAGTCCAAAGTGGACGTGCAGGCCGAGGCGAGCAGGTCCGAAGGTTCAGGTGGAACGAAGGAGCCCTTCCAACTCGTCAACTTGATGCAGCAGTGGCTGCGCGAGTCGAAGATCTTTGAGAAGATTGAAAAGTCCACGGAGAAGGCGGATTCAAACGGTCTTGTCTCATTCAATCTGACGATGACGGTCAAGGATCCCGTGCGCGTCCACGCCTACAAAGCGGAGCAGGACTTCGCAGCAAAGAGTTTGCGCGAGCGTCGGTACGGACCACCGCCCGCGGATCCAACGGCAGCGCCGACTGCGTCTGCCCCAATAGCCACTGCCGCGGCTTCAGCAACCGCCAATGGTCCACCCGCCGTAACTGAGGATGCGACGACGGGCGAAGCGAGTCCACCCGTCTTGGGTTCTGAGGCTCCTGCCGCCCCTGCCGCCGCCGCGGACGCTGTAGTCGCTGCGGACTCGGCGACTCGGCGTTCAACTGCGGGATCCGGACGAGCGCCAGGCGCCGCGCGGACACGCGAGCGCTCCGCGGAATCGTCCAAGCCGGCGATACCGCCGCCACTGACTGAAGCGCAAATCAGATCCATGACTGAAGCGGAGGCGAAGGAGGCCGTGGGCCGTATCGCGACGGCAAAGAACGCTGCAGGCTTGGATGAGGAGACTCGCGATCGCCTGAAGCGCGAGTTCGAAGCCGTCATGCGCAGACTGCGCGAGGTGAAGAAGTGAGTACGGCAGCAGGCAGCAAACATGTACTCCTCGCGCGCTTCATGGCGCTCAGTCCTCTCATGCGCTACGCAATGGTTGGGGTCTATGCCCTCGTCGTTTGGTCGTTCCTCAATGACTATTGCTGGACGCCCGAGCGCAAATGGTTGGCTGAGTGCGAGCAGATTGAGAAGGACCTTGTGCGCTGCAGCGAACTTCGTGCGAATCTGCCCGATCTGGAAAAGCTCGGTGCTGTGACATACGGAATGGTCGCCATTCCAGAGGACATCCCCAAAACTCGTGAGGGACTCTCCAAGAGCGTCGATGAGATTCTGAGAAGGAACGGCGTCGCCAAGTTCGGCTACGAGGAGACTGGGGGCGGAAAGATGTCCTCAGGTGCCTTC
>JBJTUC010000005.1:0-31231 GCA_046080505.1 Planctomycetota bacterium | reverse complement strand
AATACATCGCCCAATCCGATGAAAATCACCCCCGCTGTCGTGGTGGCGGCACTCGCGTCTGATACCGCAACCACCCGTGGTGCCAATGTCCAGCCACGAGCCCGACACCCACGGCGCATACTGACTGGCTTCTGATCTCTTTCGATCAACGGTTCGGCTCCGCCTCCGTGGAAGGGTAACACCTTGAGCGAGGCCCAAAGACGCCAGCATCCTACCTGACTGCCTGTGAAGTGAAGTCGCGCACTCGCTTGTTTGTATTGAGCACCACTCTTTGCTTCCGCTGCGGCGAAGCATCAATGAAGGTCAGGCTGCATACGCGCCTCGCGGTCTATGACAACTCGCGACTTGAGCGCGATGGCAGCGCCCGTGGGATCCCCATCGCAAAGACCCTCGCGGCGCTGGTCCGCGGATCAGTTGCCGACACCGCGCGCCTTGACTTCACCGAATGGAAGCGACTGCTCGCCAAGTGCCTCGAGCAACAGCGTCAACATGCGGGTGTCACTGAACGCGCTTCGCTCACTGTTGAGCGGAGCGAAGCGCACTGCCACCATGCGTACCGATGGCACGACGTAGAGGCGCTGCTTGCCAAGCCCCGCTGCCATACAGATCGCGGGCAAATCTTTCGGCGCACCGCGCGGTCCGAGCCACCAGGTGAGTCCGTAACGCTCGTTGCGCTTCGATGGCTCGAAGCACTGATTCAGAAGATCGGCGCGCAGCAGTTGCACATCGCTTCCATCCGCCGCACGAACGCGACCACCGAGCCGAACAAACTCGCCAAACTTCGCCCACTCTTCCGCACTGAGTGACGCGCCGCCCGCAACTTGCGCATGCCCTTGCCGATCGCGACCGATGCGAGCCACTTTCATACCAAGTGGATCGAACAGGTTCTTCTCATACCACTCCCAAGCGGTCGCGGGCTGAATGCCGCGCGCCCGCAGCGTGCGTTCAAGAAACTCCGCGAAGGCGAAGAAGTGGTTTGCTCCATAGTCGAAACGTGAACCCGGGTCGTGAATCATCGGCGCCTTCACTGCCTGCGCGTGGAAGTCATCGCGCTGCTCACGCGCGGCGAGCAGCCGCTCGACTGCATTGCCACTCGCGATCGTGCGAATCCTCTTTCGGTCTGCCGCGGTATCCGCTTCAAGCCCACTCGAGAGTGTCAGGAGTTGGCGAACGGTGATCTCGCGCTTGCGTGGATCGGACTGCCACTCGGTGATCATGTCGCTCACTTTGTCATCGAGCGTGAACAGTCCCTGCTGGACTGCGAGCATCGCGGCAACCCCAGTGAAACTCTTGGTCCCGCTCGCGAGCGCGTGCGGACGCGAACGACTCCACCCTGCGAGCCCATCCTCGAAAATGACCTTGCCGTCCTGCATCACGAATAGGAACTCGCCGTCGGCTGATCGCGAGTAGTCAGCCGCTGCGCGCCACGCTGCAGTTCGATCGGGCTTGCCAGCTTCGGTTGTCGGACCTGTGACTTGCGTCGGCGCAGCAACTGCTACCGGCGCCACGACTGGTTCGGTGACTGGGATTGCCTCGGACGGTGGGGCAGCAACAGAAGCATCTGGCTTCGCGGGCGCTGCGGGACCGATTGCCACCGGGAGAAACGCCCCAGCGACCGCTGCAACAACAACGAGGAAGATGATTCCCGTTTTCATGCGACTCGACATGCACCCACCATTGTCCCAAACTCAGATGGACGGGACGCCTCGGCGGCGCCTTTCCCAGTGCACTGTTTCACGGGCGGAGTACCTGACGCTGCGTACACTTGCGGGTCGTCACCTGCATCGAGTTGAAAGCGGTTCCACTCAGTCAACAAGGAGAAATGATGCCCCACCTTCGAGAGATCTTGATTGCCTCGCTCGCCCTGCCCGCTCTTATTGCCTGCGCCAGCATGGCTCGGACGGAAGATGCAGCGAAGAAGCCAGCCGATAGTCAAGGCAGCGGCACGCCCGCTGCACCCGCGGCACCGACAACAACCGCGGCGTCACCTGCTGCGCCAGTCGCAGACTCGACCGAAGCGGAAATCAAGCGCCTTCGGCAGCAGTCTGAACTCCGCGAGCAGGAGTTGAATGCGCAACTCGCAAGTTTGCGAGCGGAAAAGGCGAGGCTGGAGGCTGAACTGGCCCTGAACACCGCAAAGCAGAACTCGCAGGCGGAACCAGACAAGACGAAGCTCGATGCCATGCAGCGCGCGGCAGCGCTGCGCGACGCGACGCTGCGGAGCGAACTGGCAAGCAATGCGGCGGAACTGGAGAAGATGAAGCAAACGCAGGCGCTCGCGCAAGCAAAGGTCGAAAGCGAACTCGCCGCGAACAAGGCTGAGATGGACCGCATCCGATCCGCCCAGGACCTGCTGGACATCAAGCACCGTGCGAAGCTTGCGGACACGCGCCGCGAGCAGGAGACGATTGCAGCGGACAACTTGCTTGCGGCCGAGAAGCGCAAGGCCGATCAGTCCAAGTTGGCGGACGAGCAGGTTCGTGCGGAGATTCAGGCGCGAACTTCTGCTGCTCTCCTGCAAGAGCGGGATGGCACCGACAAGCTCCGCGATCTCGTTACATCGCCGATCACTTACACCTCGGCCCCCTTCGACAACGGTGTGCTGACGGTGAGCGACCGCAAGATTCCGCTCGATGGCCCGATCATCACGGGCACCGCGGACTTTGTCTGTGACCGAATCGACTACTTCAACAACCAAGACCGCAAAGCGCCGATCTTCATCGTGATCAACAACTCACCCGGTGGCAGCGTGATGCAGGGCTACCGCATTCTGAAGGCGATCGAAACGAGCGACGCTCCCGTGCATGTCGTGGTGAAGAGTTTCGCGGCGAGCATGGCAGCCACCATTGCAACGCTCGCACCGCACAGTTACGCCTATCCCAACGCGATCATCCTGCACCATCAGATGTCGGGCGGCGCATCGGGCAACATGACCGACATTGAGCAGGAAGTGAAGACGATGAAGGAGTGGGAGCGTCGACTGGCCGAGCCGATCGCACGCAAGATGGGTATATCGCTCGACGAGTTCAAGGCGCGCATGTATTCCGCCAAGAAGAACGGCGACTGGGATGAGTTCGCAGACAAGGCTGTGCAGCTGAAGTGGGTCGACCACCTGGTGAGCGAGATCCGCGAGGAAGGCATCCGCAGGAAGCCGTCCGGCGGACGCCCCGAACAGATGTGGCTCTTCATGATGGACCGCGATGAGCAAGGCAAGCCGTTCATGCGCTTGCCGCCGCTGGAGCCGTACGACTGCTACTTCATGGTCAATCCACGCGGCTTCTACCGAGTGGACGGTCGCTGAACCCCGCGCACAGGATCGCATTCATGAGCACCATCAACGCACCAAGCACCGAGGTCAAGGCAACGGGCGGCACCTGCCCCTTTCGAGGTGCGTTCTCGCGCGACCCGGCGAAGGCGGCGACCAACCGTGACTGGTGGCCTGAACAGTTGGACCTCGCATCGCTCGCGCGCAACTCCGCGAAGTCCGATCCGATGGGCGCCGGCTTCGACTACGCGAAGGAGTTCGTACGACTCGATCTCGCGGCGGTGTGCGCCGACCTGCGCGTTCTGATGACGCAGTCTCAGTCGTGGTGGCCTGCGGACTACGGGCACTATGGGCCGTTCATGATTCGCATGGCATGGCACGCGGCGGGCACTTACCGCATCAGCGATGGACGCGGCGGCGCAGGTTCGGGCATGCAGCGCTTCGCACCGACCAACAGTTGGCCGGACAATGTCAACCTCGACAAGGCTCGGCGGCTTCTCTGGCCGATCAAGCGAAAGTACGGCAAGCAGCTTTCGTGGGCGGATCTCATGATCCTCGCTGGCAATGTGGCGCTCGAATCGATGGGGTTCAAGACCTTCGGATTCGGCGGCGGTCGCAGCGATGTGTGGGAACCCGACACCACCTACTGGGGCAGCGAGCGCGCGTGGCTCGCGGACGAGCGGTACACGGGTCAGCGCGAACTGGAGAATCCTCTTGCGGCCGTTCAGATGGGTCTCATCTATGTGAACCCCGAAGGACCAAACGGCAAGCCTGATCCGCTGCTTGCTGCGCACGACATCCGTGAGACATTCGCGCGCATGGCGATGAACGATGAGGAAACGGTCGCGCTGATCGCAGGCGGTCACACCTTCGGCAAGACGCATGGCGCCGCATCGCCCGCGGCACATGTCGGGCCGAATCCGGAATCCGCGCCGCTGCACGAGCAAGGGCTCGGTTGGCGAAGCAGTTTTGGAACGGGACACGGCAGCGACACGATCTCAAGCGGTCTTGAAGGTGCATGGACGCCGAACCCGACTGCGTGGGACAACGGCTACTTCGACACGCTGCTTGGTCACGAATGGGAGATCACGAAGAGCCCCGCAGGTGCGTGGCAATGGGTACCAAAGGGAACGCTGTCGGGGCAGACGACTGTCACCGCGCCCGATGCAGGCGACGCGTCCAAGCGACAGACGGTCATCATGCTTACGACCGATCTGTCGCTGCGCATGGATCCCGCCTACGCGCCAATCTCTCGGCGTTTTCACAAGGATCCCAAGGCGTTTGCCGATGCGTTCGCGCGTGCATGGTTCAAGCTGACGCACCGCGACATGGGACCGCGTTCGCGATATCTCGGCGCACAGGTGCCAACTGAGGAGTTGATCTGGCAAGATCCTGTGCCGAGGGCTTCGAATCCGCCCTTGGGCGAGCAGGTGATCGCGGCGCTGAAGACACAGTTGCTCGCATCCGGATTGACCGTGCAGCAACTCGTTGCGACCGCGTGGGCATCGGCGAGTTCGTTCCGCGGCACGGACAAGCGCGGCGGTGCGAACGGCTCGCGCATTCGGCTCGCTCCGCAGCGTGCGTGGGCTGCGAACAACCCGCCCGCGCTCGACATTGCGCTGCGCGCGCTCCAGGGTGTACAGACGGCGTTCAACTCGAGCGGCCGCGGGCACATCTCACTCGCGGATCTGATCGTGCTCGGTGGATGTGCGGCGATCGAGAAGGCTGCACTCGATGCTGGTGTCAAGATCAGTGTGCCATTTGCGCCTGGCCGAACCGATGCCACGGCGGCGCAGACTGACGCGGATTCTTTCCGTGTGCTGGAGCCGGCTGCGGACGGCTTCCGCAACTTCGTCTCGCCCGGGCTTCCCCGCCGCGCCGAGCATCTGCTGGTGGAGAAGGCCGATCTGCTGACCCTGACCGCACCTGAGATGACGGTGCTCGTGGGCGGCCTTCGTGCACTCGGCGCGAACTGGGACGGATCTGCACTCGGCGTCCTGACTGCGACTCCTGGACGGCTGACGAACGATTTCTTCGTTCACCTGCTCGACATGAACACCGTGTGGTCGCCTGCATCGAAGGATGAGGAGACATTCAACGGACGCTGTCGCAAGACGGGACAGTCGAAGTGGACCGCCAGTCGCGTGGATCTCGCGTTCGGATCGAACTCGCAGCTGCGCGCACTTTCGGAGGTGTACGCGAGCGATGATGCGAAGGAACCTTTTGTCCGCGACTTCGTGTCCGCGTGGCACAAGGTGATGATGCTCGACCGTTTCGACATGCGCCGACCGTGACGACACGGCTGGATTTGCATGATCGACACGCACTGCCACCTGACGTTTCCTGAGTTTGCAGGACGCGTCGATGCGGTACTCATGGCGGCTCGTGCCGTTGGTGTTCACGGTGCGGTCACGATTGCAACCACCACTGCAAACGCACTCGAGTGCGTCGCGCTCGCCGACACGCACGACGGCGTCTACGCGTCGGCGGGCGTTCACCCGCTGTATTCGGATTCGCCGTGCAACTGGGAGGAAATGCATCGTGCGGCGCTCAACCCGAAGTGCGTGGCGTGGGGAGAACTTGGGCTTGACCGCCACTACGCCAAACCGCCACTCGCCATGCAGCGCGCGGTGCTCGATGAGCAGTTGTCGCACATCCGTCGTTGGACCGAGGATGGACTCGCGAAGCCGGTGATCGTGCATTGCCGCGAGGCGTTCGCGGATCTGCTGCCGATCCTCGCGTCGAGCGGTCTGCCACATGATCGCTTTGTGTTCCACTGCTTCACGGGGATGTCTGCTGATGCGCGCATGGTGCTCGACTTCGGTGCGTGGATCTCCTTCACCGGCGTCGTCACATATCCGAGCGCGCGCGACCTGCGTGAAGCCGCGAGGTTGGTGCCGCTCGATCGCATGATGGTCGAGACGGACGCGCCATTTCTTTCGCCGCAACCAGTGCGCGGAGATTGGCCGAACGAACCGCGCCATGTGGTGCACATCGCGCACGCGCTTGCCGAACTTCGCGGCGTTGATCCCCACGAGTTGGAGCGCACCCTCGACATGAATGCGGAGCGGTTCTTCGGCGTTCGTTGGACGCCTTGAACGCCACACGCATGGGCTAGGATCGCTTGCCATGCTTGGCGGAGGCGATGCATCACGACCTGAAGCGACCATGAGCTTCGGCGACCACCTTGAAGAATTGCGGCGCCGCGTCTTCCTGGCGCTGGTGGTGCCTGTCCCTCTCATGGTGCTGCTGTTCATCTTCGGTGCGAATGTGCGGCAGTTCCTCTGCGAGCCGCTGTTGTGGGCGATGCGCAGCAACGGCATTCCCGCGCAGTTGTCCGTCCTGAGTCCCACCGAAACGATGATGACCGACCTGAAACTGTCGCTCATTCTCGCCATCGTCGTGGCGGTGCCATGGGTGCTCTGGCAACTGTGGCAGTTTGTCGCGCCAGGTCTCCACCGAAGCGAGCAGCGCTATGTGCGCCTGCTCCTTCCAGGCAGTGGCGTGCTTGCGTTGACGGGGGTAGCGCTGCTGTACTGGGTCATGCTGCCGCTGATGTTGAATGTGCTGGTCGGCTTCAGCATTTCGCCGCAGCAGTTGTTGCCGGCAGGTTCGGCGACGGATGCGACGGCGATCGCGCCGTCCGACCGCTCGGCGCCGATGGCGTTCATCGATGGCAATCCCTCGGCGCCGCGTGCGGGCCAGATGTGGGTCAACACCGCCACCAAGCAACTCTGCATTGCCGTGCCGATCGAGGGCGACGCGACACAGGTACAGATCGCCTCCGTCGCGCTTGAGAATCCAGGCGAATTGGTGCCGTCGTTTCGCCTCAGCGAGTATCTGGACTTTGTGCTGCTGTTTGCGGCCGGTTTCGCGCTGGCGTTCCAGATGCCGATCGTGATGCTGCTGCTTAGTTGGCTCGGCATCGTGCAACCGGACTTGCTTCGACGCCATCGGCGCTACGCGCTTTTCGGCGTCGTCGTGCTCGCGGCGCTCATTGCGCCTGGGGACTTGCTGTCGCTCGTGATCGTTGCAGTACCGCTCTATCTGCTGTACGAGTTCTCGATCTGGCTGATCGTGATGGCGCCGCCATCGAAGGTTTCCGGTGGTCGCGTGCTGGAACAGTTCAGAGAACGACTGCGCGTGGGACGGACCCGTGAGGGTGACGTTGGCGACGAGTGATGTGGAGGCTTGCGCAGTGAGAGGCATCGCATCCGTCTTTGCATCGTGGCGGCGACGAACATCGCGGCGGCGGCGCGGTCTGCCACGCGGTGCAACGCGTGAAGACGTCGACATGATGCGGCGCGCCATCGCGCTGGCGGAGCACGCCGCGACTCGCGGCGAGGTACCTGTCGGTGCGGTCATCTACCGCGCGGGCGTGGTGCTCGGCGAAGCGTCGAACGACCGTGAGGCAACGGGCGATCCGACGGGACACGCAGAAGTTGCAGCACTGCGTGCGGCATCCATCGCCGTCGGCGGTTGGCGCCTCTCGGGCTGCTCGATCGCCGTGACACTCGAGCCTTGCCCTATGTGTGCCGGTGCGCTCGTGAATGCGCGCATCGATCGGCTCGTCTACGGTGCGCGTGATCCGAAGGCGGGTGCCGTCGACACCCTGTATGACCTGTGTCGTGATCCACGTCTCAACCACCGAATGGAAGTGATCGGCGGCGTGGACCGAATCCGCTGCGGTCAGTTGCTCACCCGATTCTTCCGCGCGCGCCGTCAGGAGCGGCGCGCACGAAAGCCTTGAGTGCCCAGGGCAAGGCAAATGTCATGAACCAAACGCCACGATCGCCACGAGTTCTCTGCCTTGATCTCGGCGGCGTTGTGGTGCGCATCTGTCGGTCGTGGCAGGAGGGCTGCGCGGCGGCGGGCGTGCCACACCGCGTGGCGGCAGCAGAAAGTGATCCTTCCTTTGTGCGGGAACGCGCTCGGCTCGTGGACATCTATCAGCGCGGTGCGCTGCCACACGCGGACTTTGTCGCCGCAGTTTCCGAAGCCTTCGGCGGAGCACATTCGCCAGCTGAGATCGACCGCATCCACGGCGCGTGGATCCTTGGCGACTACCCAGGCATGCGGGAACTGCTTCAGGAAGTGCGGGCACTCGGCATAGAGGTCGCCTGCCTCAGCAACACGAATGATGTTCACTGGCAGCAGATGCACGCGACGAGCGCGGCGTTCAACGCGATTGGCATCCGGCACGCATCACATCTCCTCGGCGTGAACAAGCCGCACGCTGATATCTACCGTGCGTTCGAGTCCGCCACGGGATTCCAAGCGGCTGACATCCTGTTTGCGGATGACCTGCAGGAGAACATCGATGCCGCGCGCGCACTTGGATGGAATGCCGTCCACATCGATCATGCGGGCAGCCCCGCGGAGCAGATTGCGCGCACTCTTGCCGCGTGCGGCGTCCCGATACGCGTTCCCGAGGTTCCCCCAACGGCGCCTGTGCGCATCAGTTCGCAGCACTCACCCCTCGTCGCGCGCACGCTGCTGAACGCCGCGGGACCCAACGGTCGTATCAAGCAGCGACCTGAGGATTTCCTTGTGGATGAGTTGCCGCTCTATGAGCCGAGCGGCGAGGGCGAACATCTGCTCATCTCCGTTCAGAAGCGGGATATGACGCACGATGAACTCGTCAAGACTGTGGCGCGCCACTTTGGCGTTTCAGCGCGCGATGTGGGCTTCGCGGGACGCAAGGACAAGCGTGCCATCACTCGGCAGCTGCTCTCCGTGAACCTGATCGGACCTGAGCCTGCGACTCAACTGACGCATGAACGACTTGAAGTCGCGTGGACCGCACGCCATCGGCACAAGTTGCGCCTCGGTCACCTTGCTGGAAACCGTTTTGTCATCAGGGTGCGCGACGTGGATCCGCTGCAAGTGCCCGTGGTGCATAGGCGCCTGCAACAGATCGCGCGAGGCGGTATGCCCAACGCGTTCGGTCAACAGCGATTTGGAGTTCGACAGGATGGACATCTGCTTGGTGCATGGTGCGTGCTTGAGAAGTGGGATGCACTCGTTGATCACCTGATTGCGCTTGGCGATGGGAGTACTCCATTCCCAGCACATCAGCGTGCTGCACGCGACGCGTGTGCACAGGGTCGTTTTGAGAGCGCCGTCTCTTTGTGGGGCGAGGGCGATCATGCCGAGCGACGTGTGACCGCTGCCCTCGCTCGCGGCGCAAAGCCCTCTCGTGCAGTCAAGGATCTTGGCGGCGATCATCTTCGATTTTGGACGAGCGCATGGCAGTCGGCCGTGTTCAACCGCGTGCTCGGCGCTCGACTCGATGACGGATCTTGGGATGTGCCGCGTGAGGGAGATGTCATGCAGGTAGGCGATACTTCCCGCTGTTTTGTGATCGGCGCGGAGGACAACCTCGACGATGTGCGCAGTCGCTGCACCGCATTCGAGACGACACCAACCGGACCACTTCCCGGCAGATCTGTGCGCACGCCCACGGGCGTGACCGCGGATCTTGAGCGCGCCGCGATGCAGGAGCTCGGAGTCTCCGCGGAGCAGATGGCGCGTGCCCCGCACGCTCCGACAGGTGATCGACGCGCGCTGCGCGCGGCAGTTCGTGGTACGAGCGTGGAATCAGGTGTGGACGAACATGGCGGCTTCATTCTGCTTCGCTTTGAACTGCCTGCCGGCTCCTACGCCACCACCCTGCTCACTGAACTGCTTGGCACCGTCACGGACGCCTCTCGCGAAGCAGACTGATTCGTGGTGCGATTCGGCGGCGATCCGCGTCACGACTTCTCTTCATCTTCGTCGGAGGCACCCTCATCCTCCCACCAGTTGCCTTGCGGATCATCCTCGTCGTCGGAGTCTGTCTGCGAATCGGCATCATCATCTTCCGACTCGGAGTCCTCGTCGACCGCAAAGGGCAGCGACGGCTGCGTTGCTTGCACGGACGCCGCAGCGAGCACATGCTCAGCGACGAAAATGGGGGCATCGATGGCGACACCGACCGCGATCGCGTCCGAGGGACGAGAATCGAGGGTGATTTCATCGCTCCCGCGCCTGAGAACGACGCTGGCAAAGAAGGTGTTGTCTCGGAGGTCACAGATCTCGACCCGAGCAACGGTCGCACCGAGCACTCGTATCACGTTGGCGAGCAAATCGTGCGTCTGAGGTCGCTCCGCCTCGGTACCGCTTCGGCGCCGTTCGATCGCGCACGCCTCGACCATGCCGATCACGATTGGAAAGGACCGCTTGCCGCCGATCTCGGTCAGCTCGATGATCTGCAAGTCGGTCATCTCGCGGATGTAGATCCGCGTGAGTTCGACAGGAACCAGTGTGTTGTTGCCCTTCATGGCAACGAGAATGTTAGGAGCCTGACCAGGACGAGAGGAGCGCAGTCAAGTCCGTGCCATCAACCACACAGTCGGCATTGATGTCCGCGGCGCAGCTGCAGCCGCTGCATGTTCCCCACTGCGACAGCAGGATCGTCAGATCCATGCCGCCCACCACCGCATCACCATCGAGATCCGCTGGTCCAGGATTCAGCGCCGCGGCAGCAGCCACACTCGCAGCTGCGTTCAGAACACCAGCACCAGTCATCTCGTCGAACCCTGGTGATCCAATATCGCGTGCGTGCTGCATGAGGACCGTGCGGATCAGCGTGCGGTTCATGCGTGGGAAGACCGCGCGCATCAATGCAGCGGTGCCCGTCACATGCGGACACGACATGCTTGTGCCGGTTCGATTGCCGTAACTATTGTTCGTCGCGAGCGAGTAGACGCTCTCGCCAGGCGCGGTGACATCTACCTCAGGCCCAAAGTTTGAAAGGCTGTAGCGTTGGTCGAAGCGGTTCGATCCTGCGACGGCAATCGTCTCCGAGAAGCGAGCCGGGAACGAGACTGCAGCATTGCTGTTGCCCGTTGCTGCGAACATCGGCACATCGCGCGCTGCCGCATACTGCACTGCATTCAGCAGGTACTGCGACCCGACCGTGTACTGCAGACTCATGTTCAAAAGATCAGCCCCCTGATCGACTGCCCAAACAAGACCGTCCGCCACATACGACTCCAGTCCAGAGCAAGGGTTCACAATCACCACGGGCAGAATCTTCGCGTTCCAACAGAGACCAGCGATACCAGTCTGGTTGTTGCCCGCAGCCGCGATGATCCCGCTGACATGCGTCCCGTGCCCGCCGCACACTTCACTCGTATCACTGCTATTGAGCGGGACATTCCGCCCCTGCAGGATGCGACCTGAAAGTTCCGTGTGCGGAAAGAGCCCGCTGTCGAGCACTCCAATGATGATGTCCGGGTTGCCCGACACGATGTCCCATGCTTCGGTCGCACGGATGTCCGCACCGACAGTCCCACCACTTTGCCCGGTGTTCCGAAGCGAGTACTGAAGACTGAACGACGGATCATTTGGGATTCCCGCAAGTCCGCCGACCCCGTCAACTTCAGAGACCTCAAAGCCGTTCCAAGAAGCCTTCAGAAGATCCGCCACAGCGAGCGCATTCGATCCCTCCGGAATGTCGATGCGCCACCAGCGGTCGAGTCCGACTGCGGCAGCCGTGTCCGGGTGTGCTGGCATGAACGGCAGCGGTCGCACGATGTTGGTGACGCCAACGCCGCGCATGATGCGCGACAGTGCATCGAGTTCCGTCGCGATCTGCCTGGCCGCTCCACCGATTGGGTTCGCCTTTTCGTTCGGCTGTACCGACTGCGCGAAGATCCAGTCGCCGTTTGCATCCTGTCGCGCCTCGTATCCAGCCTCAACTCGAACCAACACATGGGTTGTTGCGAAGAGCTCGTCCTCGTTGCCTTGTGCGTGCAGTGGGAACGCCAACGCACCGAAAGACACGGCGGTCGATGTCAGCGCGATTGAGAGTGCGCGCCTTCGATACTTGTCGTGAGGTTGGGCGGCTGCTTGAGGTGGCGAGGTGAGTTGCAGCATGGGCTTCAAGACGATCAACAGACATTAGGCAGGTTGGCGATCAGCCCGCCGACAAGTACATTGTCCGACTGCCAAGTATTCGATCAGGAATCCATTATGCCAAACCATTTTTACACTTTCACCTCAGAATCCGTGTCCATGGGTCATCCCGACAAGGTTTCTGACCAGATTTCGGACGCCGTTTTGGACGCCATGCTCACGGCTGACCCCCAGGCGCGAGTCGCATGCGAGACGCTGGTCACAACCGGCTTGGCGGTCGTTGCTGGCGAGGTTACCTGCGCCGGGGATGTCGACATTGCAAAGGTCGCGCGCGAGACCATCGTGCGGATTGGATACGACGCGGCAGACAAAGGATTTGACGGTCGTTCCTGTGGCGTGTTGGTGACCATTGGCCGACAGTCGCCCGACATTGCGCGCGGCGTCAACACGAAGACCGCGAGCAAGAAGAAGAAGGCGCAGGGTGCAGGCGATCAAGGCATGGTGTTTGGCTACGCATGCCGCGAGACGCGGCAACTGATGCCACTGCCGATCATGCTTTCGCATCGACTCGTCGCGCGTCAGGCTGAGGCTCGCGAGAAGGAGATCATCAAGGGGCTGCGCCCAGATGCGAAGAGCCAAGTCGCTGTCGAGTACGACGGACGCTCCGCGCGCAAGATTGAGAATGTCGTGCTGTCCACGCAGCATCACCCGATGTGGAACGATTGCCAAGATCGTCTCAAGTCCGAAGTGATTCGGCACATCATCAAGCCCGTACTCGGTGATTGGTGGCATGACGGTATCGCTGTCCATGTGAACCCGACGGGTCGATTCGAAATCGGTGGTCCGCACGGCGACTGCGGACTGACAGGCCGCAAGATCATCGTCGACACCTATGGTGGTCGCGGACGACATGGCGGCGGCGCATTCAGCGGCAAGGATCCCTCGAAGGTGGATCGTTCTGCCGCGTACATGGCTCGGTATGTCGCGAAGAACATTGTGGGTGCGGATCTCGCAGAAGTGTGCGAGGTGCAGATCGCTTATGCCATCGGTGTCGCGGAGCCGACATCAGTGCTCGTCGATACGCAGGGCACGGGCAAGATTCCCGATGAGAAGCTTGCGCGCATCGTTCGAGAACACTTCGACCTCACGCCTGCAGGCATCATCAACACGCTTGATCTGAAGCGTCCGATCTACGCGCACACCGCTTACCACGGGCACTTCGGCCGTGAACCGGGCTCGGCTGGCAAGGGCAGCTTCTCGTGGGAGCGGACGGATGTTGCATCCGCCCTACGCAAGTCCGCTGTACGCGTGCGCGCCAAGTGAGTTCTGCACGCAAGACGATGCCGCGCGCAGCGGCGCTCGATCAACTGCTTCCGCAGGTGACGGCGTTTCCCAATCTGCTCTTTGATCAGCGGCGGTCAGCGGCCATTGCCGACTCCGCGGGCGAACCTGGGCGTCACGAGGCTGATGCCAGCCCCCTTGCTTCCGCGGGCAGCAGTGGACTCGCTGCGGCGATCGAGCGCGCCACCCTCCGTCACTGGCTGACGGCTGAGTCGATCGCTCGTCCACTCTGTACTCGACCGTGGCTCGAAGTCCAACCACCCGCGCGCGCCGCGCTGCTCGCAGGCATCACGCAACTTCTGTACATGCCGCGCGAACCGACCCATTCGGTTGTCGATGACACCGTGAGTTGGACACGAAACAGACTGCAGCAAGGAGCTGCAGGCATGGTGAACGCCGTTCTTCGACGAGTCGCGGGGCTTCGCCGCGAGACGGTCCCGCGCGATGGCTGTGTGGATTGGTTTGAGCGCCGTGATCTGCTACCTCTCCCTGACGGGCGCTTCCTGCTGCTGAATGAGCCCCTGCTTCCTGCGGACGCCGTGGCGCGGTTGGCTGTTCAGACGAGTCATCCACATCCGCTGGTCGCGCGATGGCACGCCACCCGCGGCATGCAGATTGCGCGGCAACTTGCCCTGCACGGCATGATGCAGATGCCGCTCGTCATGCATGATGGTTGCGCGAGAGACAAGGGCAGCGCTCTCACAACGCTCTCAGATCTCTCGCCTCACTCCTGTGAGGGGTTCTTCCTGCCGAGTCAGACTGGCCCCGAGCTTGCGCAGCTGCTGCGCGAGCATCCGACGCTGATTCTGCAGGATCCCGCGAGTGCGCAAGCCGTTCTCGCGACCCGAAGCCTCAATCCACATCGCATACTGGACGCGTGCGCTGGGCGCGGAACGAAGTCGGTTCAACTGGCACTGCTGCATCCAAGCGCTGAAGTGTGGGCAACGGATCCTGATCCCGCGCGTCTGCGCGCGCTGCGGGAGCGCGCAAAGGGAATCGCAAATCTTCGCGTCTGCGAGTTGGCAGAGCTCGGCCCCTTTCCGCGCCACTTTGATCTACTCCTTCTTGATGTGCCCTGTTCGAACACGGGTGTTCTCGCACGGCGCATTGAAGCGCGCTACCGATTCAGCGATCATGCCATGAAGGAGCTTGTGGCCCTGCAGCGTGCGATCGCCACCCATCACCGCGGACTCGTGGCTGAACGCGGTCATGTGCTCTGGAGCACCTGCAGTCTCGACCCGATCGAGAATCAGGAACAGGCGCGCTGGCTAGCACAGAACTGGCGCGGGCAGATCGTGCATGAGACGGAGTGGTTGCCCCGCGGCTCGATCGGCGACAGCGCTGAACTGCTCACTGATGGCAGTTACCATTCGGTCGTTCGCCTGAGTGAGTGAAGGAGATCTTGCCATGACTTCCATGACTGGTATTCCACCGCTTGTACCCCCACCCTTTGACGGTGTGCATGCACCGACCACGGACCGATGGCCCGGTGTCATTGGAACGATCGCGATCATCTTTGGTGGGGCTGGAGTCCTGCAAGGTGGGTGCGGCATGGTCAGCTCTATCTTCAGCAACCAGATGTACGAGTTGCTCACTGGTCTGGTGCCACAGAGCGCAGACCAGTTGGCCTCTCAGCAGGAAGCGACTGAACGCTTTACGTGGATGAACACTGGACTCTCGCTGCTGTCGATGCTTGTGGCAATCATGCTCCTCGTTGGGGGAATCCGATTGCTCCGCCGACGCGCATCGAGCGCAGCGCTTCTTCGCGCATGGGCTGGAGCAAAGTTGATTCTTGCGTTGCTGCTCGCAGGCGCTGGCTGGATCGCCCTTCAGGCGCAGATGGAATTGATGCAGGCTGACCAGAATGCAGCGGGGCCGCCGGCCTTCATCGGCTTCCTTGGCACTCTTGGAGTCGCCTTCAATCTCCTCTGGCAATGGACTCTGCCGATCTTCATGCTGGTTTGGTTCAGCCGTGCGCCGATCCGCGCCTCCGTCGCGCACTGGAACTGAGCGTGAATGGTCTGACGGGGGTCAAGTACCCCGAGTCGCGAGCGCGGATTCCGCGGCAAGGAGCTCTGTACGCAGCGTGAGGGGATCAGGCGCGAGGCATATGCGCTCACGAGTCGCCGCGTCGGAAAAGATGCGACTGATCAGATGAAGGACCTGAATGTGATCCGTGATTCGATCAGGCGGCGATGCGAGCAGCACGATCAGTCGAATCGGGCGGCGGTCAATCGCACCAAAGTCCATTGGCACCGATGGGCGTCCGACCGCGATGGCCGGGCGCGCCACACTGCTGCACTTTCCGTGGGGAAATGCGAGTCCTTCACCGATACCGGTTGAACGCTGCTGCTCTCGTTCCCACACCGCCTTCTTGAGTTGCTCGGGATCCGATACCGCACCCGTTCCCCCAAGCGCATCACAGAGTTCATTGAGCACTCCCTGCCGATCAACAGCCGTGAGCGGCACAAGCACTGCGCGCGAATCAAGCAGTTCACGAATCGAGATCGCCGCCAACATCGGATGGTCGAGCATAGCGTCCGCACCAGCGCGGTGCGTTTCCATGCTTCGGGAAGCGGAGGAGTGTGTCCACTTGCCACCCGAGGTGAGCGTTCACTCTGCACGAACGCCGAACCGCAACTCGCCAGAACGATCACGGTGGTACTGCGCACGCTCCAGTTCGCCGCGCACTTCGCACGCCTCCGCCATGATCTCATGAAGCGCAGGGTCGTCGGGCGCGAGTTCAATCGCCCGTTCAAGCAGCGGTACCGCGACATCCACCCGACCAAGCCGAATCTCCCCAAGGCCCACCACGCCGAGCAGCGCCGGATTGTTGGGTTCACGAAGCTGCGTCGCTCGTGCGATGCGAAGCCCCTCCTCGACCTCATCCACAGAACCCTGACGGATGAGCAGCGCAGCGAGACGGTTGTTCAGCATCGGTGAGGCATCGGGACGGTCCGATGCCTCGCGCGCGGAGAGGATCGCTTCGGCGTTCCGTCCATCGCGGACAAGCAGGCCAATGAGCTCTTCTGGAACACCCATCCAGGCGGGATGGCGCCGCGACTGTTCCGCGAGCCACTCGACCGCCCGATCCGTTTGCCCAGTGGAACGCCACACTCGGGCCAGCAGCAGCACGAACACCTCATTGTCCGACAGACCCAATCGCCTCTGTACAAGCGCCTCAGCTTCGCCCCACTGCGCGAGCACACCATGCAAGAACACCATCCGCAGAAGAATCTGATCCTGCGATGGTTGTAGTACCGCCAGTCCGCCCGATGTCATCGGCAGCGTCCGGCCGTACCAAACGATTGCAGACTCCGCGGACGCGATCGTGCGCGGATCGACCGGACTTCGATCCGACGAGAACACAAGCGCCTCGGGTACTCGCACCATCGAATCGCTTCGGAACGCCATCATCGCGCTGACATTCGTGGCGAGGTTCGCACACAGGCCTGCGCCGACGAGGGCCGTCAGAGCGATCCACACGATCCCCCCCGCAGCGATACGCCCCTGTCGCACGAAGTTGACTCGGTGGAATCCACTCGGCACGCGACGCACGATCTGCGTCGACTTCCACGCCATGAACGCAAAGCACGCCGCAAGCCCCGAGGCAAAGAGCAACGGCAGCGTGACCTTGCCAATGCCATCGGAGAACGGGAAGTAGACCGCGTAGAACCCAAGCAGCGCGGCTGCAAGCAGCGCCCACTCACCCGTCCACGTGAGATCCCAACTGCGCACCGAACGCTTGTCGGATGCGACCGACACCGCAGGCTTCCCAAAGCCGAAGGAAAGTGCGTTGTTCGGACAGACCGACACGCAGTCCATGCACTTCATGCAGCCTGGGTCGACGACCATCTTGTGCAGCGCCACCTCCTCATGCACACGCACATTCGATGTGCACACCGCTGTGCAGTGACCGCACCCCTCACAGGCGTCGTTCACCCGAATCCGACCGACCGCGAGCTCGTCGACGGGTGCAAAGAAACCACCGTAGGGACACGCGTAGGTGCAGTAGCCCTTGTTGCCGAGGAACCAAACGGTCAGGCCACCGCACACGAGCAGAAACGGAATGCCGACAAGCCAACCGGGAAATGTTGCCCAGTAGTCATCGAGCGTCAGTTTCCAAGACAGTTGCATCGGCTGAAGGTCGGGCTGCATGAAGGGCGCGATGCCGAACCGATACACCACAGGCCATGCGAACATGTACAGCGCAAGCGCGAGCGGGATCCAGCGAAGCAGTCGCGAGCGAAACTCACGCGGGCGAAGACCAATCCGCTTCAGGAGCGCCGAGCACCCATCCTGCAGCAGCAGCACATGGCATCCCCAGCCGCAGAACCAGCGCCCAAAGATTGCCGTTGATGCGAGAGCGATCAGGAAGAAGATGGCGCCGACGGTCACTGTTCCATACTTCAGCGTCTCCATTGACTCGCTCGGCTCAATCGGTGCAAGCGTGGTGCCGGCCGTGATCCAGTGTGCGATATGCACCAAGATGAAGGCCTGCACGGTAAGCAGCACCGCGAAGCGTTTCACAGACATGCGCGATCGACGAATGGGTGTCTGTCGGTGTGGGGCGCACAAGCGCTCGGGAGCCTGAGGCTGCGTGACGATCGGCAGCGAAACGGACACGGGCTTCATGGCGCAAGATGCTACGGCGCGGCCGCGAGTGGCTCGGCGTTCACCACGATGGCGGTACGCGCTGCTTCATCCACTTCGAACTTCTATACTGGAACCGCACGATGGCGCGCGACTACTACGAAGTGCTTGGTCTGACGCGGGGCGCGAGCGACGACGACATCCGCAAGGCACATCGGCGACTCGCCAAGGAGTTCCATCCAGACCGGAACAAGTCTCCCGAGGCGGCGAAGCGTTTCAGTGAGGCTCAGGAGGCGTACGACACGCTCTCTGATCCACAGAAGCGGAGGAACTACGACCAGTTTGGACACGCCGGCGCGGCTGGCAGCCCATTCGGGGGCGGAACACCCGGTGCGGGTGGTCCGTGGCAGAATGTGAATCCCGAAGATCTGGAGGACATGCTCGGCGGTCTCGGCGGAATAGGAGATTTTCTTCGCGGTGGCGGCGGTGTTGGGAGTCGCGGCAAAGTTGGGCGGGCGGGTCGATCCGCCGCGCGTGCAGGCAGCAACATCGAACTCGAAACAACGGTGGACTTCACCACCGCGGCGGTTGGCGGCGTTCGCAGCGTGACAGTGCGTCACAGCGAGGACGGCAAGCCAACCACTTTCGATGTTCGGATTCCGCCTGGCGTTGCCACGGGATCCTCGCTGCGCATCGCAGGCCGAGGTAGTCCAGGAATCGGTGGCGGCCCTGCAGGCGATCTCGTACTGCATATTCAGGTGGCGCCACACCCGCACTTTCGCCGCGATGGTCTTGACATTCTGATCGATGTGCCGATCACGATCGCGGAAGCGAGTCTCGGCACGAAGGTCAGCGTTCCGCTTCTGAAGGGAACGGTTGATGTACGCGTGCCTGCAGGCACATCAAGCGGGAAGCGGGTTCGTGTGCCCGGCAAGGGGGTTGCGCCGCCGAACAAGTCGCCTGGCGATTTTTACGCAGTCATTCAGATCGCTGCACCATCATCGCTGAGTGATCCGGACCAGAGCGCACTGCGCGAGATGGGCGAACGACTGCCGAATCCTCGTGAAGGACTTTGGTAGCGCAGTCGACCTTCCACAATCCGCGTGGTTCAGCGGTAGCGAGTGACCGCGTGCAAGATCGTCTGTCGAACCGACTCGGACTTGCGAATCACGCTCCACTCCAACTCCGTCGCCACTCGAACACGGTGTGGCGATCCCGTCTTGTGAGCTGCCGATGATGGTGCCTTCTGACTTGATCGCACGGGCAGCGCACTCTCGGGGGACTTCGCCTGCCTGAGCCGCCATGCGCGCCGAGTGCGGCGCGATGGCCCACAGAGCACGGCTAGCGATCCCGTCTTGCCAATTCGTTCGATCCAACGCTGGGGCTGCCCGATTCCTGCGACCTCTGCGAGTGGGCACTCAGACACTTCTGGAAGAACACCTCGGCGAACCACGATGCGGCGGTCAGTCAACACATAGACGCGCGAGAACCAGTCCACACTCTGCCACACTGCGCGCGCAGCCATGATGGCGGCGAATGCAAGCAGAGAACCGTTCAAGTCCCACGGGATCGATGGGTCAAGTGATGCAAGAGCCAACACTGCCCCTGCGGCCGCGGCCGCCGGCAATGCTCGCGCGCTCGTCGCCACAATGAACCATGGTGCAGGTCGAACAACCAGCAGAATCGTCTCATCCTCGTCGACCACGGCAGCGAGTTCGCGCACCGATGCGCCCGCGGCTATGGTGTCGCTCACGTCGAACTCCGTGCATGAATCGCCGCGTCGCCGAGCACGCCGACAAACGGCATGTTTCGGAACTCGTCATTGAAGTCGAGTCCGTAGCCGACGACGAACACATCGGGGATGTCAAAGCCAATGAGTTCGCAAGGCGTCCCGAGAGCCTGTGGCCGCTGCTTGCGCAGCAAGACGCACGCATGCACCGATGCGGCACCGTGCGCGGTCAATCGATCTCGAAGCAGGCGGATCGTCCCCCCTGAGTCGAGGATCTCATCGACAATGATGACATGCTTGCCAGCGATGTTTGCCGGGAGTGCCGACGCCAATACAGCGCCTTGGCTCTGCGTTGAAGCGCCATAGGAGGCCACGCTGACCATCGAGATCTTCACCCGCGTCGGAATGGCACGCATCAGATCCGCAACAAACACAACCGCACCCGTCAGCACAGCGACGAGCACGACTTCCCTGCCGTCATGGAACTGCGTGGAGAGTTCGCGTCCAAGTTCCTGCACACGGCGGTTGATCGAACCCTCATCGATCAACACACGATCGACTCCTTGCTCTGCCCAGAATCGCGGGACGAGCGGTGTCTGCATCAGCCGCCACTCCCAAGCCGCTTCAGGATCGCGGCCTGCACCGCCTTGCCATCAACGCCGCCACCCGACTGCTTCACGACCGCGCCGACGATTCGTCCGATCGCAGCCATCTTGCCCGCACGCACATCTGCCGCCGCCTGAGCATTCGTAGCGATCGCTGCGCCGACCCAGGCATCGAGTTGACCCGCATCATTGCTCACGAGCAGCCCGTTTTTCTCCGCCATCGCTTCGACATCGTCCCCATCGCTGCACGCGAGACCGAACAACTGATCGGCTCCCTGGGCCGACACGCGCCCCGCTTCGCGCAGCGCAACGATGCGCGCCACAGCGCAGGGCGAAATGCCGAGTTCATGGACCGCGACACCAGTCTCGTTCGCGCGGCGCGCGCCCGCATTGAGCACCACTTTCGCCACCGCCCCAGCTGCGTTCACGCCGCCCGCTGCATCGACAGCCGCATCAAAGAATGCGCACAAGGCCGGAGCATCCATCAACTGGCGAAGGTCCTTCTCGCCAATACCCGCCGCCGTATACCGCTTCCGTTTCGACTGCGGCAGTTCACGCATCTCCCCGCGAACCTGCGCGATCCATGCGTCGGACACTTCCACGGGAACCAAATCGGGATCAGGAAAGTAGCGGTAATCATGCGCGTCTTCCTTCTCTCGTTGCAGCACCGTGGCCATCGCGACATCATCCCAGCCGCGTGTGGACTTCATGCCACGCCCCTGCTCACGACCAGTCTCCTCCCACTCGCGCGGCTGGCGTTCGGCCTCATGATCGATCGCACCCTTGAGCGCACGGAATGAATTCAGATTCTTGACCTCCACGATCGGCGTGCGCACTTCGCGCCCATCCGCAAGCGTCAGAGCCATGTTGACATTCGGCTCGAAGCGCATGTGTCCCTTCTGCATGATCCCCTCGGTCACGCCGAGGAATCGGCAGATCGAACGCAATTCCTGTGCAAAGAGAACAACTTCATCTGCGGTACGAAAGTCGGGCGCAGTGACGATCTCAAGCAGCGGCGTTCCGGCACGGTTGAGGTCGACCAGCGACCCGTCATACGGCGCACCGCCAGGCAGCTCGTGACCCAGCTTGCCCGTGTCTTCTTCGAGGTGCGCTCGAATGATCCCGATGCGCAGCACCTCCCCGCTCGCAACATTGAGTTCCAAACTCCCATCCGTGCACAGCGGTTGGTCATACTGACTGATCTGATAGCCCTTGGGCAAGTCCGGATAGAAGTAGTTCTTGCGATCCCACTTTGACTGCCTTGCGATCGTGCAGTCAAGAGCCAGGCCCACCATCATCGACATCTCGATGGCCCGTCGATTCATCACCGGCAGGGTGCCGGGAAGCGCCGCGACAACTGGCGTGACAAGCGTATTGGGCGCCGCATCGAAGTGGTCAGGATGCGCCAGATTTGGAGCGCTTGTGAACATCTTCGTTCGCGTCGCCAGTTCAACATGGATCTCCAGCCCAATGATGAGCCGCCTGTGGACGATGGCCGATCGAACCGCGTGCGCCATGTTTCGATGATAAGAGTTTGTCGCCTGTGTGATCGGCGATGCATCGCACGGCAGGCGATCCGTGATAGCGTGAACGCGTGGCGATTCCTGTTGCAACATCGGCTGCGGCGTTGATGTGCATTCTGGCCCTTCAAGCCACTCCAGACGACCCACGGCCTGCGAGTACACCGCCTTCGCCGCCGCCTGCCAGTCCGACGGCCACGCCCAAGCTGCGTCCGACCACGCTCCGCGATCCGACGATTGCGCCGCGCACAGCTCCACCGCCTCGCCATACGGAGCCGCGAGGCAGCGACTCGCGCTCGGCTGCGGGCCGGCGCGATGTGGCGGGACTGCGCGCCGCGCGCTTGTTTGCGCCGCCAAGCGGTCCCGTTGAGGTAATCATCCGCGGCGCCGATCCACAGACGCAGTACACCCTGTTACTCATCGACTCTGCGGGCGAAGTTCTTGGCACTGCGCGGGAACTTCGCAGCGGAAAGGTCGATCTGCTGTCGACGCTGCCCGGTGTTCAAGGCATGCACCGCGCCGCGTGGCTACAACTTGCCGCGAATGACGAGGCGGTCGGTTCTCCGCTCGTCATTCAACCGCTGCGGGAACCGCCGCCAGTGCGAACGGTCCGCAGCAAGCGACCCGATGGAACGACCGAGTTCACCAAGGTGGTCGGATGGGGCAGCGAGGCGCTTGACCCGGATGACACAACGATCGACGAGCTCAAGCGAACTTGGATTGATGGAGATCCGCCCGTGCTCTCTGGCTACCGCATGTATCCCGACATGGATGTGCTCGTCCGCACCGATCATGGTGAGATGCGGATTGCTCTCGCTCCACACGAGGCTCCCGCAACCGTGTGGAACTTTCGAACGCTTGTGCGTGATGGCTTCTACGACCGGGGCGGCTTTCATCGCATCGTGCCTGCGGATCGTGAAGGTCGTCCCTTCGTGATTCAGGGGGGCGATCCGACGCTTTCGGGCAATGGTGGCCCTGGTCATGTGCTGGCGCTTGAGCCGAGCAGGCTCCCGCATGACTACGGCGTGCTTTCGATGGCGCGCGCGGACGAGCCGCATTCGGCGGGCTCTCAGTTCTTCATCGCACTTGGGCGCGAAGCGACGGCTCGTCTTGATGGGCAGTACTGCGCATTCGGGTTCGTGGTGTCCGGGGCGCGCACCATCGACTCGATTGCCGCGACGCCAATCGCCGATGCGTCGACCGGTCGTCCGCAGGCGATACCTGTGATTTTGTCGATGCAACTGGTGGCTGCGCCGGCAAGAATGCCCGGCACTGATCGCAACAGTGAGCGCGTGAAGCCGATCACCGAAGCGGGCAGCGTTCCTCCCACCGTACGGTGAGAGCGAATCGCAGTCATCCACCTTTCGCTGCGGATCAGAGCGCGTCGTACTTCTCGCGCCGCCCCTTGGCGCGATCGACCGGATACTTCCGCGCATTCACTTCGATCTTGGCATGCGCCGCCTCCATCAGGTCAATGTTGCACGCATCTGCCATGAGCACACAGAAGAGGAAGCAGTCTGCGAGTTCCTCGCGAATCTTGGCGATGGCCACCGGATCGTCCTGAACGTGCCGACACTCTTCCGTCGTCTTCCAGAGGAACACCTCAAGCAGTTCGCCTGCCTCGATGGAAAGCCCCTCCGCCAGATTCTTCGGATCGTGGAAGGGCTTCCACTCGCGTGCATCGCGAAACGCGAGGATGGCATCCCGCACTCGTGCGAATCGATCAGGAGCCTCGGGGGACTTCATGATGCGAACCCCTCAAGTTTCAGTATGCGCGGTGGATCCACAGGTCTTCCCGATCGCTCGCACTCCACAGCAGCGAGCTTCTCAAGCACATCTACGCCGCGGATCACCTTGCCGAAAGCGGAGTATGCACCGTCCAAGTGTGCGCAGCCTTCGCGCGAGAGGCAAATGACGAACTGGCTTCCCGCACTGTCCATATCAACGGACCGTGCCATCGACAGAACGCCAAGCTCATGCAGGCGACTGCTGAGCTCCGCAGGGACGGTCCAGCCTGGGCCACCCGTTCCATCGCCCTGTGGGCATCCTGCCTGCACAACGAAACCGGGAATCACGCGGTGAAACACGAGTCCTTCATAGAAGCCACTTGCCGAAAGCCTTGCGAAGTTCGCAACATGCTGCGGCGCCACATCGCCCCACGCGGCAAACTCCATGTCGCCGAGCGATGTGGTCAACACAAAACGCTTCGGGAGCGGTGCGGCCATAGCGCAGCGAAGGATAGGTCTTCAGCGCATGCGATGCGCGCACAATCGTCGTACATGCTCGGCGCTCGTCAAGGTCCGATCCAGCGACCACCGTAGATCGGCTTCGAGCGGATCGGCAAGATGTAGTTGCGTCCGTCGCTGACCGTCACATCACCCGTCAGCAGCACATGGACAGGCATCTGACTTGAACGCGCCATCGTGATGAGCGACTTCAACTGCTCACATGGGAGAATCTCGATCGAGTGATCACCATCATCACGCGAGCCCGACGCCAACACAAAGCGCCAAGTGCCCGTGACCGCATCACGCGTGACCACACCGCGTCGACTATGAATGCGCATCGGCGGAAGCAGTGGCGCAATTCTGCTCGGCAGGTTTTCCGCGGGACCGATGGAGGGCAACGCCACGGACTGCGCTCCACCCTGCTGCTGCGCTGGCGCGATTGGCGGGTCACGCGGAATCGGCAATACAAATGGACGCTCGCTGTCCGCGCTCGCGGTCGGCGCGGCTTCGGCTCCCGTGGTCGACTGACTGGCCGCAGGCATCGGGATCTCCGGCATCGGCAGTTCGTTCGGATCCGTTGCGCGCGATGGCTGTTCCACACCTGCCGCAACCTGCGCTGCAGCAGGATCCGGGTCGATGTTTGCAGGAACGGCTGGCGTCTGCGCCATCAACTTCTGCTCGAGTTGCTGTGCGAAGACCTCGGGATCGATGGGCGGTGCTGGATCTGCACTCGCAGTACTTGCACCCATCGGACTTGCACCTTTCGGTGCGGTGGGCGCACGGCCCACGGACCCGATTGCATTCCTTGATCCTGGCGCCTCAAGTGCATCCGGCTGCGACGGCTCAATCACTCGAGTGACCGGTGCAGCGAACGACGGCAGGAAGAAGTTGGTACGACCGAACGCAAGCACTTTCCCGCTCACTTCAAACAGCGGTGCAGAACTTCCATCACGAACCGCGCGGCGATGACGCGCGATCATGTCCCCCATCGGACCTGCAGGAAGGAGAATCAAAGATCGATTGGAAGCGCCATTGACACGGTCTTGAAGAACGATCGTCCACGCGCCGAGGAAGTCATCGCGTTGAAGCGTTGCATTCGCGCGAAGCAACATGCCACCCTCCGGGATGAGTGGCGGCAGGAAACGACCCGACGCCTTGATCTCCGCTGCCTCCTGTGCGGGCGTGACGGGCGGTCCAGACTGCGCTGCGGCAGGCGGCTCAAGATCCGTTGAAGGCGACTTTGCAGAGTCTTGCACAGCCGCGAAAGCGGCGCTGCTCGATGTCAGCAGACCAAGGCATGAAAGCGATGGGAGCAGTAACACAGCGAAGTGCATCACCAAGACAACATTCAAGTTCATCGCGCGACTCGGATGGCGGCTCTTCACCACAATCCTCCGATCGACATTCATCGCTGATCCAAGATGTTCAGGCTGGCTCGCAAGTCGCAGTCAGCCCGCGGCTTTGCAGGCGTTCGCAGATGAGTTCCGCATGCTCGCGGTGCGAATGCGCCACCGCAGATGCGCCATCCTGATGAATCTCCATCGTCTTCGCGACGGCGACCGGTGATTCGAGCCGTGCAATCTCTCGCAGGCAGCGAATCACGAAATCAAAGGTGTTGATGTCGTCGTTATGCACCACAACTGCCCACGGGCCCATCGGACCTTTGGACATTGGCTTCGGTGCGTTCTGGACTTCAGGGGAAGCAACTGCGCCTTGACTCATGCCAAAAGAGTAACGCACGGCCCATGCAAATGGAACCCCCTCGCCGCAGACAATTCGCGAGTGTTTGACGCGAAGGGGGAAAGGTGCCACCATACCCCTCCCCCAAACTGGCCGAGTACCCAAGTGGTCCAAGGGGACGGATTGCAAATCCGTTATTCGTGGGTTCGAATCCCACCTCGGCCTTTCCCCAGATCTCCGCGAAAGCGGCGTTTCTGCCCCCTCACTCCGACGGCTCAAGCACGGGCGTGCGGTCGATGCGGCGCGCGGCAATCCAGCACCAGATTCCAGCGGCAAGGGCGACGATCACTGGCCACGCGATCACATTGATCACAAGCAGACGGGAACCGAGTTCTTCCACTTCACTTCGAAGTCCATACTGCACTCCGCGAAGTTCCTTGCGGTACTCGTTGACCGTCTGCTGCAGTCGAGCGAGCTGTGCCTGCTGTGCAGGCGATAGAAGCATCTCGCCAGACGCGGCTCCGCCAGCTGCTTCTTGGAGTTGTGCGATCTCGATCTCCACCTTCCGTACCTCCAACTGCAAATCCTTCTCGCGGGCGATGTAGCGCTCCTGTGCCGCAGTTCGAAGCGCTTCGACCCGCGCGAAGGGTCGGCGGAACGCCCCCCGCGAGCGCAGAGTGGCGATCGCAGGATTGCCCGCCATGCGCTCAAGCAGCCCGATGATGAGTGGACCGTTGTCCGCGAACGCACGGCGAACGCCGGACCGCTGATCCATCTGGACCCACACATCGTCCGAAAGCAGATCCGCATCTGCCACCACCACGATGTTCCCCTGGCCAAGCTCAGGGCCGAATGCGCTGCCAATGCGCCCCGTGATGCGTGCAGCGAGAATCCGCTGCACCCCATCCGCCTTGCTGTCGCGAAGAAGCTGCTCGGCCTCACCGAACCAACCCAGCTTGAGCGTCTGGATCAACTGTGCGCGCTCGGACGACACGACGAGCGGATCGATCATGGGCTGAACGCCAGCAGGCGCATCCAGCGCGCGCTCGATAAAACCGCAGCTCTTCACGTTCAGAGATTCAATGCCGGCAAGCAAGGGATCGGACTGGCTCATCGCATCACGGGTCAGACTGAGCCATGCCACATAGTTCAGTTCGCGAAGTGTTCCAGCGGGTCCTGGCGTACGGATCGGTGTGGCATACTGAATGTCGCCCACTGCCATGTCCGTTGGTATGCGGATCCCCCAAGCGCGGAGCAGCGGAAAGTCATGCGCGGTCGCAGGAACCTTCATCTCCAACAGCCTGGAGTCGGGGTGCGAATCGGTCTCCGCGAAAGGATCGACGAGTGCCACAATCGGCTTACCGGCGAGCGCCCAAGCATCGATCGATCGGAGCATTTGATCGGGCACCTTTCGCGGCTGCACGATCAGAAGTGCATCGATATCGATCGGCAAGGCGGTGGCATCGGGTGACACATCGCGAAGGTCGAACAAGTCGCGCATCTGTTCCACTACAAAGCGCGGACGACCGCTCGCCGTCGTCGACCCATCCGGGTTGCGGATCGCGGCATCGTCGAGCGGCATGCACGAGAGCAAACCGATGCGCGGCTTCGATCCTCGTCCAACTGTCGCGACCGCCTTTGCAATGTCGTACTCCATGAACGAATCGCGATCGGGAGCAAAGAACGGCACAGTCTTGGTCAGCCCGGTCGACCCCGTCACCACGAGGCCAAGAATCAATGTCCCGCCCGTGTTGTTGATGGGCTGGACAAGCAATCCGGCAACCCGCGCATCATCCTCGGCGGAACTGAATGGTTCCGGATGAATCACCCGCAGGTCGATCTGACCGTTCGATCGGTCAGCCAGTTCACGGACATACTCCTCAACACGGACCGCATGCGAACGGAGGTCGGGAACGTCCGCGATCGACTCGGTCGATGCATACAGATCGACGCGAACTAGCTCATCGAGTGATGCAAGAACGGCGCGCGTGCCTTCGGAGAAGGTGTTCAGCCCGTCGCGCGTCAGATCGATACGAATCCCAGTCAACCAGCGGCCCGCGGTGGCGTTCAACGCAATGACGAGAAGCACCGCCACCACGAGCGCCCCAACATGCCCACCCGACGCGCGCCGCGAAACGCGCTTCATGCCGTACCTCGCCAAGCCACGATGCGTGCGTTCATCCAGAGGGCGCAGACCGAGACGGAAATGGAATAGAGCACATCGCGCGCATCAAGAACACCTCGGACTGCGCCGTCAAAGTGGCTGAGTGCGCTCATGGATGCAACTGCGTCGACCATCCATGCCGGCGATTGGCGTCCAAGAAAGTCAAGCACCAGAGGCAGCCCTGATGCCAACAACAGAAATCCGACCGACAGCGCGAGTACGAATGCCACCACCGAGTTTCGGGTACACGCTGAGGCGCATGCGCTGACCGAGAGAAGCGTGGCAAGCAGCAGAGCCGTTGCGATATAGCCCGCGAGAATCGCGCCGTGATCGGGGCCTCCAAGCCATGCCACCGTGATCCAAATCGGAACGGTCAGCAGCAATGCGAAGCACGCAAACGCCCACGCCGCGATGAACTTACCGATCACGATGTCACCGATGGTGAGCGGCAGCGTGAGCAGCAGCTCGATCGAACCTGAGCGCCGCTCATCCGACCAAAGCCGCATACCTAGCACGGGCATGAAGAAGAGCGCCAACCAGGGTTGCCACTGAAAAAATGGACGCAGGTCCGCCTGTCCGCGCTGGTAAAGACCGCCCGCTTGGAATGCCAACAGCGCGGAAAGCGCCACAAACATCACCAGAAACACCGCGGCGACTGGGGTCGCGAAGTACGACGCGAACTCGCGGCGAACCACGCTTCCCACACGCCGCAAACGCCTCGGGGTCGGGGGTGGCGCACACTTCGGCTCGCTCAAAGCGCTCATGAACGCCTCTCCAGACTGGATGACGCACCAGCGCGCACGGCGGTGAGCTTTCGGAACACATGGTCGAGCCGACTCTGCGCAATCGACTGCGGTGCAAGTGCGTCCAACTCCTTTGGTGTCCCATCAAACACCGTCACGCCGCGATGCAAGACGACGGCGCGCGTGCACACTACCTCGACCTCCTCCAGGATGTGCGTTGACAGCAGCACTGCACGGTCACGCCCGAGTGATCGAACTAGTTGACGGACTTCGAACTTCTGATTTGGATCCAGACCATCCGTGGGCTCGTCCATGATGAGCACCGGCGGATCGTGCAACAATGCCTGCGCGATTCCAGTACGCCGCCGATATCCCTTGGAGAGGGTCTCGATCCGCTGCCCCGCGTAAGCGCCAAGGTGAACCTTCTCCATCGCGTCCGACACGCGCTGTCGAACCGCGCGACCCGCGAAACCGCGTGCGCGTGCCACGAATGCAAGAAAGTCCTCAACGCGCATCTCTCCGTAGGCAGGTGCACCCTCCGGCAGATATCCGAGACGCCGTCTTGCCTCGAGAGGTTGCTGCGCGAGATCAACGCCGCCAAGCCGAACGGACCCCGCATCGGGAAGCAGGTAGCCACTCAGCATTCGCATCGTCGTCGTCTTGCCAGCACCGTTTGGCCCCAGAAAGCCGAGCACTTCACCGCGGTGCAAGGTCAAGTCGACACCGCGCACTGCTTCAACCGCGCCAAAGCGCTTGCGCAGTCCCCGCGCCTCAATCAAGGCATGCGTATCGCCCACGCCAGAGTTCTACCACGCAAGACTTTTGGACGCTCTTCAGCTTGTCCAGCCTGAAAGCAGGAGCGTGAGATCACTGCCATCCACCACGCCGTCAAAGTTGATGTCGCCAACGCCCGTTCCGAGCCAGTTACTCAGCAAAGCGGCAAGATCACTGCCGTCCACCGCGCCAGAGCGATCGATGTCAATCGTGTAGAGCGTGCGCGCGGTCACCGTGATGTTCACTGTCCGCTCCACGAACAAGCCGCTCGAATCCGTCCCTCGCAGCGTGATGGTGTGTGCGCCTGGCGAGAGTGACGAAACGAGAATCTGCCTTCCTGTCCCGATCGGGCCAGCAATGGACGAACGCCACGTGAATGCGCTGTCCGAAAGGAACTGATTTTCAAGATCCCATCCGGACGCATGCAGCAGGATCGCTGCTCCTTGCGGAAACGAGTTTCCACTGTTTGGAGTCAGCAAATGAATGTCCGGGGGATTCACAAGCCATGATCCCGACCAATCGGCACCAGCGAGCCCACCTTCAGGCGAGCCGGCGGGCGAGCCGTACGGATCAAAGAAACCGAACGCCGCAGGGATGAGCGCCTCCGCAAAGTTCAATCCGTCGTTCACCCGTACATGCACCAGCCCACGACCAACTCCAACATACGGCGCGGGGATGTCTGCGAGCGAAAAAGTGAAGGACTCGGCAGTCTGGTGAACGGCAAGCGGTGTCCATGACTCGCCACCGTCGCGGCTGTAGAGAATGTTCGCGCGCAGCGAGTCCCCATCCGCATCCGTCGCACTCCAGCGGAGCTCCACATAGGGACCATGCCCGCACAGGCTCGGTGCATGTCCACCCGATCCGTCTCTGCCATCCATGCGTGGGATGCTGCCAACCGTGACGATTTCAGGCACGTGAGAGGATCGAACCTGCTCCGCCAAGACGCGCCCTGAGCGAATGTCACGCAACTCGACTCGCGCGGGCGCGCGCCCACGGCGATCTGCAGGAACAAGAATGGAGACGGGCGAGGTGGCATGCATGCAGCCAGCGCCCTTCGTGCAGCCTGCGCATGATTCGCGAGTCGTCGCCGAGCGCCATCGGATGCTGTGGAGCAGCGTGCCATCGTCGGCGATTGACTGGATCAGGACATCGCCACGGGGATCGTCTGGTGTGATCGTCACCGCATCAAGCGTGGATGGGACATCCAGTCGAATAAGACCAGACGAGTGCTCAAATGACCCAGTGAGGTGAATGGCACGGACCCAATCCTGCGATGGGGTCTCGCCGCCGCCCGTCCCATCGAACGCGCCGCACGCGTTGCGCGTGTCGGCCAGGCAATCCGCATAGGTCGTGGTGTCGACCCACGCCTGATTGGTGAGCAGTCCCGCGACCATGACATCACTCTGTGACGATGCATGGGTCTGCGCCAAGTTCAGTGGAGTCGCAAGATGGTGCTCGACATCGAAACCAACGGTGCCGAGCGTATTGCTCGTGTGATTGAGCCCCCAACAGTGCCCGATTTCATGCGCACACGTGCGCTGGAACCGCGACGACTCGGAGTTGCCGAACGCCGCATCGCCGGGAATGCCGATTGCTTGCCCATTCCCGCTGAAGGGATTCCCAGGTAACCATCCATAGACGAACTCAGGGCGCGCGTAGCCAGCCGCAGGAATCGTGGTCAGCCGCAG
>JBJTUC010000004.1:0-50887 GCA_046080505.1 Planctomycetota bacterium | reverse complement strand
CCACGCCAAACGCCGAGTCCGCCGTGACTCGAGAGGCTCTTGCACTCATTCAGCAGTACGCCGCGCCACTGATCGTTTCGCTTTTCATCCTTGTCGTTGCATACTTCCTCTCCGCGTGGGGTCGGCGAATCGTTCTGCGTGCATGCGAACGCGCGGAAATCGATACGACGCTCGCGCGCTTCTTTGCCAAACTCACGCGCTGGTTGATCCTGATTGTTGCGATCACATTCGTGCTGAATCGCTTTGGCTTCGAAACGGCGAGTTTCTCTGTCCTTCTGGGCGCCGTTGGTCTTGCGGTCAGTCTTGCTTTCCAAGGAACGCTTTCGAACTTCGCCGCTGGAGTGATGTTGATGGTGTTTCGTCCGTACAAGATCGGCGACACCATTCAAGCCGCAGGGCAGATCGGGACCGTGGATGAGATAGACCTGTTCTCGACGACGATCGACACCGTTGACAATCGACGGATCTTCGTTCCAAACAGCATGATCTTCGGTGCGGTGATCACCAACAACAGTGCTCACCCTCTTCGACGGGTCGAAGTACAAGTAGTCCTTCAGCATGAGGTCGATTCCGAAGCCGCACGCATGGCGCTCGTGCGGGCGGCGCAACGGGTGCAGGGGCGTTCTGATGAAGCTCCCGATGCGTTCATACATGACATCACTGCGCTTGGTGTTGTCTGGTTGGTGTATGTGTGGGGACCATCCGCAGACGTGGTGAAGTTGCGCCGCGACCTCCTCCGCGAAGTGCATCAAGGCGTGCGGTCAGCGAATCTGTCATTCGCAGTTTCCAACAACTTGCCAGGAACCTGAAGTTTGGGTTGATTGAGGAAGCCGCGCTCCGCCGCGCCCTACCTTTCGGTCATGTCACGCCGAACGGGGGGTGGACATGTGCGCCGCGTGTTGCTGTTTCCAATTGCCACGCTCGCGCTCTTCTGCGGCTGCTGGAGCGGCGCCTTGTTTACCTCGACGTCAGGGGGACTCGCTGTGGTCTCTCTTGTCGCTGCGACATGGGTGCTCGGCTGCGGGATGTTTGCAAGGCGTTCGATTGGTCTTTGGGCATTCATCCTGCTGTGCGCACTCGGTGGTTGGCTGTCAGTCCTTCGTGATGCGGTGCAGTGGGATGAGGTGTTGGCGAGATGTGGAACGGCTGACTTCACGCGGCGGCGGCTGGTGCATATTGAAGGGATCGTCATCTCCACTCCTCGCACCGATGAGCGAGCCTTTCGCCGTGAACTGAGTGCGTGCGGAGCACTCGATGAAGATGTCCTGGCCCGCTTTGTCCCGAGCGAGCCATCCACACGCTTCCTGCTTCATGCCGAGAACTCCATCAGTGAGGCCACGCCAGTTCGTGTCGACGCACTCATGCAGGTCGTTGTATCTGGGAGTGAGGTTCCATGCACTCCAGGTGAACGCATCCGCGTCCACGGCTGGCTGAGTGGATTCGGTCCACCGAGGAACCCGGGCGGATTCGACATGGTGGGATGGGCCCGTGATCGCCGTATCGCCGGATCGCTGCAGGTTGAATGCGATGAACTGATCCATTCGGCGGGGCAGGCGCACACCGTTGAAGCGTGGGTGGCGCGGTGGCGTGGGGCAGTTGACAACTCATTGAAGCGCGTTGTCGCAAGCGAACATCTTGATGCATCGGCCCTCGTGGCTGCATCCACAACAGGCGCTTCGCTTCCGGGACTTCGGAGCGTTGCCCGGACATTCGCGGCATGCGGCATTCAGCACCTTGTGGCAATATCTGGTTTCAACTTTGCCCTGCTGTCGGGTGCCGTTCTGTGCTGCCTTGGGATCTTTCGCACTCCGCCCCGCATCGTGGGTATTGCGCTGCTTGGACTTGCTGCGCTATTTGTGCTCTCCATCGAGCCCGAAGTGTCCTCGCTTCGCGCCGCATGGATGGGTGGATGTGTCGCACTGACAGGTGTTCTTGGTCGGCGGGTGCCGTTCTCGGTTGTGCTTTCGATCAGCCTCGGGCTGTTGCTGATCGCAGATCCGCTCTCAGCGCATGATCCGGGACTGCAACTGAGTTTCGCGGCAATCCTCGGACTCCGTACTGGGGCCGAATCTGTGCAGTGGTGTATGCACCGTCTCCTTGCGGGACCGCATCTCACGATGGTGTTGCTTCGTCGTGCGCTGCAGCCGCTCTGCGCCGCGATCGGAGCGTGGACCGCAACATTGCCCGTGATATGGATGCACTTTGGTTCGGTTCCACTCCTGTGCATTCCATGCACACTACTCCTGTCGCCTGTCTTTGCATTGATGGTCGTTCTTGCAAACGCAGCGGTCGCGCTCGACCCCTTCTGGCCGTTGGGGGGATATGTGGTCGGGCAGGCGGCAGTGCTTGATGCGCGGGTCGTGCTGTGCGTTGCTCGTGAGACTGCGCGGTGGCCTGGAGCACTTCCAACGCCGGCTCCTGGTTGGACTCTGAGCGATGAGATCACATGGCGCGCTCGGATCGACATGCTTGACGTGGGTAACGGTTCATGCCATTTGATTCGTTCAGGGCAGGCCTGCGTCCTCTTTGACTGCGGCAGTCTTGGGGCGACCGCGGTCGGATCGCGAACTGTTCTGCCCGCTCTCTTTGCTCTTGGCGTTCAGCGAATCGATTGTGTCATCATCTCCCACCCGAACCTCGATCACTTCGGCGCACTCCCCGAGATTGTGAAAGGCATCGATGTGGGAGAAGTTGTCGTGACAGATGCATTTCTTCGCTGGTCTGACAGAGATGATGGGCCCGTCGCAGCCGCTGTTCGGACGGTGGGAGAAGCATGTGTGCCCATTCGCTGCATGCGGGCTGGGGATGTCACATCGGTTGGCGCGGTCAAGCTCTCCGTCCTGCATCCGTCTTGGGACGACCCAGCGCTCGATGCAAACGATGGAAGCTTGGTCGTGCGTGTCGATGTGGAGGCACTTTCCATTCTCATGACTGGCGATCTTGCGCGAAAGGGCTGCCCACGCGTGCTCGCATCGGGTGGGGAAATGCTTCAGGGCATACACCTCGTTGAACTACCGCACCATGGGAGCTTCCAGCCTGCGGCGGCGGCTCTTGTTGAACGGATCCGTGCACCGATCATTCTCCAATCCACAGGTCAGCAGCGGTGGCGAAGTGATCGCTGGAAAGACTTGCTTGACGATTCACTTCGACTGGTGACAGCACGGGACCGCGCGTGTGCAGTGCTCCTCGACGACAGTGGTCGTCTGCATGTGGGGCGGTGGGAGGGTGACCGCTACAGATGGCATGCGACGGACATTCGCCTGCCGAACGCGTGGAACTCAGTTGGTGTTGATGAGCAGGGGCCGCGTGAGAATCACTGTGTCACCGACTGGTCCATTGCCAGCCTCTTCGACTTCGATTTCAAGCGCACCCGCGACGATTGGCAGCGCAATCGAAAGTCGGGGATTGTCGGCGGACATGGGCTGACGGAGCAGTTCCTTTGTGCCCTGCCGAACAACCAGCACAACATCGCCCCATCGACGCAGTGCGTGTGGAATCTCGGCTGTTGCCGACAATGTGGTGAACCCCTCGGGGACTTCGTAGACGAGCCGTATCGGCCCCCGAAGTGTTATGGTCGCCGCCGCGAGGGGGGCGCTCGGCACATCTGCGACCTGCGGCAGTTCGCGGTGTGCGCGCGGAAGCGACGCAGCAGTTGGTTCTCCCAAGCGAGGCGTTTGATCGGCAAGCGATCGAAGCCGCGCGGGTTGCAATGCGACGCCCTCGATGTCATCGGGCATCAGCGGTAAGTTCGACTTTCCCGCGACGAGTGTGAGGCCTCGCAGTGCAAACCCCCCAGCAAATCCTCCGTCGATCCGTGCCGCATCGAAGACCGACCCATCGTCGAGCCACACTCGTATGGGACCGCCCTTCTGCTCCGCGTGCACGAGCGCAACTGCCGCAATCCGATCCACTGGCACTGGCTGAACGCTGCCCTGAACCTCCATCTCGACCTCGGTACTGACCGACTTCACAAACCCACTGACTCGGTCGCCATTGCGAAGCAGGATCACATCCGAATCGGAAGCTGTGAGCGTGCGCTGCAGTGGTTCGAACTGGATCAGTGCAGTTTGATCGAGCAGCACGGAGACAATTCCCAGTCCAGCGTGCTTCCAACGGGAGACGCTGCCTCCTTCCGTTGCTACAAAGCCACCAAACGCACCGACCAATACTTGTCCATCGGCAAGTTGCACAAGAGCGAGCGGACGACGCCGCTCGACGGCACTGCTGCGCCTTGGAATCCAACCGATTGCGCCTTGCAACAAGTCCGCGCCATCCGCTCCACGAATGACTCCTTCCGTATCGAGAACTCCGGCCTGCCACGAACCATTTGCAACAAGCACATCAATCTCTGTTGGAGCCTGTGCTGCCTGCGACTGGGCGATGGCAAGTAGCGATGCAAAGACAACTGCAAGCATTTTTCAGCGCTGAAAAATTGGAAGATATCGACCGGGCATCTGAAGAACGATAAGTGCCATCGAGGTCGCGTAGGACTCACCCGCCTGATGGTCCACCCATGATCCGTCGGCAGTCTGCTCCTCGACGAGTTCAGCCCGCGCGCGCCGCCACCAGTTCTGCCAACGGTCCCCACCTGCCAAGTACATCGCCTGTGTTGTGTAGTACTGCCCGTAGTAATAATGCGCCTGCGATTGCGGTCCACCAATCGCACCGACACCCGCGTTGTTGTCGAGGTAATCCAGGCCGCGTTCAATTGAATCGTCCTCGTAGATTCCTGCATAAAACAGGCTTGCGACGCCAGCGGCGGTGCGTGGCCATGCGCTCGTGCCGGGTTGCCGCATGTAGCGGAACCCGCCATCAGGGTTCTGGCACTCGCGCACATAACGAACGGCGCGATCGATCGCCTCGCGCGGCACCTTGATGCCAGCATTGCGCGCGCTGCGGAGCGCCATCACCTCGCAGATCGTCACGGAGACATCCGCGTCATACGGGACTGGGTTGTACCGCCAGCCACCCTCGTCGTTCTGACTGTTGATGATCAGATCGATTGCTCGAACGAGCGCGTCACGCACACGACCATCACTCGTATTCATGCCATAGATCTCGCCCAGAAAGAGGGTGGCGAAGCCATGCCCGTACATCGGTCCAGTCGTTCCATCCGTCGCAAGAAGCCCGCTCTCGGCCGTGTTTCGCAGCACGAACTCGAGAGCCTTCGCAACCTGTTCGCCATAACGACCACGCCCCGGCACATTGCCGTCAGCCATGAATGCCAACCCACCAAGCGCCGCAACAGCTATATGACGACCGTAGCGGCCGCGCCCAAACGAACCATCATCATTCTGCACCTCTGCGAGATATGCGAGCCCACGCTCAATCGCTTTCTGCTGCGCCGGGTTGATCTCATCTTCCGCAGGCCTGTTTTCAGCACCAGTAGCCGCACCTCGTTGCACCGTGGGCTCCGCCGCACGCTGTGTCACTTGCTTTTCGTCTTGCGCTGCCGTAGCCGCAAGTCCAAGCACGCCTGCACACAGGAACGCCACCGACCATTGCCGCGACGAGATTGCGCTGATGACCTTCATCATCCTCACTTCCGTGCCTCCTCCGCAATGCGGCGGTAGTAGGCCTCTGTCCATCGTCGATAGACCGACGACATTTTCTCTCGAACACCTTGCTGCACCATGTCGCGTGTGCGTGGTGGCAAGTTGCCCCATTCCGAGTCGGCCTCTGTGAGCGCGCCACCCTCGATCGGATCGACTTGCTCAGGCATATCGCCCGGGTTGTTCCCATCTCCGCCTTGTTGGCGCTGTTTGTTTCCTTGCTGCCCATCCTGACCCTGCCGCGCAGCGCGGCGCTGGGCTTCCTCGCGTCGGCGGCGTTCGGCAGCCTGCTCCGCTGTTTCGCCCTGCTTCTGGTCCTTTGCGCCTTGCTGCCCCTGTTGCTGCTGTTGGCTTGATGAGGAACTACTTGAACTGCTCGAGCTCGACTGTTGCTGTTGTTGTTGCTGTTGCTGCTGTTCCGCCGTGTTGATCAGAGCGTCAAGCCGAGCCAACACATCTTCCTGAACACGCTGCACAGCAGTGCCGAAATCACGCTCTCCCAGCAACGCTCCACTCCGGCGCATTCCATCGATCGCGGCTTCGAGCGTGTTCTTTGCCTCCTGCTCAGTCAGGACCCTCTTGAGATTGCTCGATCGGTCGCGCGCACTTTCCTGCGCTGACTTCGCTCCGTCACCGCCGCCGATACCAAGCAGCTCATCGAGTGAACGCTCCCCGGGCCCAGGGGGAGATTTCGGATCTTGCGCAGTCACTGTCGCTGGCGGCGTTGGATCGGCTTTCGGAGCCTGCGCTAGAACGCACTGTGCAACACCACATACAACGACGCACACGCACAACTTCTTGGTGTTCATCATGGTGCCACCTCATCATTCGCATCTTCCTTCGGCGGAACAATTGTCGCTCCGCGTTCCTGCATCTGCCTCTCCACTTCACGGCGAAGTTCATCGGCGAGTGATGCCACCGACTCCTGTCGCCTCATCAACTGCGCAGCCCGTTCTACTTGCTCTGACGCGCCGATTGCACTCTTTGTACGGTCGTAGATGCGCTGCTGAAGCGAACGAATCACCTTCAGTTCGGCGAGTGGTGGAATCGCTGGCTTGTCACCTCCACTCCCTCCTCCACCACCGCCAGCCGCAGCTTGATTGCCCTCGTCTGCGAAAGGATCCTTCTTTTTCGTTCCTGACTGCCCGAGCGCATCCGCGATCTCACGAACGGTCTGCAGCACATCGCGCTGAGCCTCGGTGGTCGCCTTCGTTGGAAGACCCTGGCGCAAGTCCTCGGCTGCATCAGAAGAACTCTCGCGAGCGACATCAAGCGCCTCCACTAACGCGGCAGACTTCTTGACATCGTCTGATCCTTCCACAATCTCACGAATCGCTTGACCGATGCGCTCCTGATCGACGCCAAGTCGTCGTGCCTCGACAAGCGCACGGCGATCGGCAGCGCCTCCAACAAGCGCACTTGCGGAAGTCCACACGCCCTCTTGACGCTCGGCCAATTCCTTGAACTTCTTCGCAAGTTCCTGTGCCCTCTGTTGACGCTCCTGCTCTTCCGTCCGCCGCTCCTGCTGGCGCACCGCATCAAGCGCTTCGCGGAACAATTGTGTCGCGCGCGTTGTTTGCTCCCGCCCAATTCCAACATCTATGGATGTCGCAGTGAGCGCCTCCGCGGCGCGAATCTCGGCTTCCGATCCCCGCTCCACAAGCCTCACTATTCGCTGCAGGCTCGACCCGCCCGAGCGCGCCTGGTCCGCTATGGCCGCAGCGTTCACTGCGACATCCGATGCCTGACGCGCGACCGCAGGAGATCCACTCGCCACCTCATCTGAACTTGCTGCAACAAGACCCACCACACTCTCTTGTGCACTCTCCGCTTCCTGAATGATTTGCTCAAGCGCTTGCGCTACGGTCGCGAGCCGCCGCTTCAGAGACTGAGCACGGGTCGCATCACTCTCCTCGAGATCCTGCATCATGCGCTGCACCGTCTGCATGGCGCTCGCCGATGCCTGTTGCGCAGCATCCATCTTGTTGGCACGCGTCGAACGCTCCGCTTGCTCCATCCGAGATTGCAGGGACTCGCTCTCGCCCCGCTGTGCAGCCTGTCGCAGGCTCTGCGCACGCTCTGGATCATCGCCGCTGACTCGTTCCGCTCGCTGGCGGAGATCATCCATCGCCTCGCGTGCCGCCTGGGCCGCATCTCGCGTTGCCTGGGCGGCTCGCTCAAGACCCGCGAGCTCTTCCGCACCGAGTTCGGCCTCATTCCGTCCAATGGTCTTTGCGGCGGCACGCGTGCGCTCCGCATCTGCCTTGGCTATGGCCTCCGCAACCCGCTGGAGTCGCTGGGTCGCGGCGAAGGATTCACGGTCCCTGTCAAGCAACTCAGAGAGATCCGCGAGCTCTGACTCCACTTCTTGCTGTGCTGCCTTCACCTGCGCCATCAGCTCGATCACCTTGCCAGACTCCGACGCTTCCGCGCTTTTCTTGCTTGCATCTTGCAACACATCCCTTGCGCGGTCACTCTGTGTCTGCGCGACCTGAGTGATATCGCTCGCTGCATCAAGCAGGCTCTCGCTCGCTTCGTCCTCCGCGTTGTTCTGATCCAGCCGCGCACGCAGCGAAGCAAGCATTCTTGTGAGCGCACCAATGCGCTCACCGACTTCGGCCTGTGGCCTCACTTCGGCCGCCGCATCATCGTCACGCTCCACAAGACTGCGCTGGCGTTCCTTGGCCCGCTGCGCAGCTTGGCGGATCGCTGTCAACACCCCGCGCGTCTCCTCAGAGAACTGTTCATCGGTGATGATCTTCAGACGACGTGGCCCCGACTGCACCGGCGACCGACGAAGTCCATCTGTTTCCATGGTGTCCACAGCAACGGCGACGACTTCGATGACATCACCCGCTTTGCCGCCCGATGAAGAGACATCGAAAATGGTCGATGCTTCAACCTCCCGCTGACCATCGCCCGCAGTGGTCGTCAAACGCTGCTGCCACACTGTGCTGAGCGACGCGTCGATATGCAGTTCGAACACACCAACATCATCACGAACGACACCCTTGAGGGGTATTGAGGCACTTACGAGGACTGTCTCATCCGCTTCTGGCAGCGTCATCAGTGGCTCGGGGGGTTGATCCGCCCGAACATCGATCGTGATCTCGATTGGAGTGACATTGGACACTTGGTGTTCATCGCGCAGCATCCAGTCAAGCACGATGCTCTCGCGCGCAGTCCACCGCACGGTCCACGCATCGCCCACACGAGCAAGCCGCAGATCCGATGGCACCGCTGCGGCCTTGCCATCGGGTTGAGAACACTCGATCGAGGACTTCAACCAACGATCTCGAGCGTCATCCGAGTCCTCTGGTACAAGCGCTGTTGCGGTCGGTCGAATCGTCAACTCGCATGTGGAACCAGTGAGAACAGGCTCGAGCAAACGACCCTGACGACCCGTGCAATCGCCGAGCGACTGTCGAATCGTCGGCAGCATCGACGCGTACGCGGGCGGAATCACCGTGATGGACGCCCCGGCGATGCCGGGTGCTTCACGAAGATCGATTCGCTGTAGTGGCGTCTCCGCTTCGGCGGTCAAGAACTGAAACTCCACGGCATCGGTGCCCGCCTCAACCATCCTCTCAAAGCGACGTTGCCCTTGATGAACCATCGCGATGCGTTCCCACGGCCCCACTGTTTCGCCACGCATGCGACGGAGGCGAACCCACACTGCATCTTCGTCGACATTGCCTCGCACCAAGTCGACCGCGAGTGGCAGGGCAATCTCGCGTGGATGATGTGTTGTCGTGACAGCCGATCGAAGCTCGGTACGCGCGGGCCAGTCCATCGCGACCCACGGAACCATGAGTCGAACCACTCCCGTCATTGCGAGTTGTGGAGCAATGAGCACAGCACTTGCCCATGCGGCAATCAAGACTGCCAGCAACTGCAACTCGCGCTTGAGTCTCTTGGTGCGAACGAGCGCAGGCACGGCGTCGCTTGGCACCTGCCGGGCGGCGGACTGCGCCACAGACACGGCGAATGGATTTTGTTGCCACCGTGGATCGGCCGAGAACTCGACACCCGATGCAATGATGCCGCTCGCAGCAGGCAATTGACGCTCGAGTTCCAACGCGAGATGAACACGCCCGGGTGCAGGCAATAGTGCGGGGCGAACCTTTCGGCGGAAGCGCCAGATTCCGAAGGCCGCGAGTGCAATGAGCACAAGCCAACGCATGCCAGATGGAAAGCGAAACGCCGCGTCAAGGAGGACACACCCTGAGGCGACGGCAATCAGGGCCCGCACCATCGCTGCCACAGCAGCGCCAACGCGGACGCTTCTGATACGACGCGCCGCCGCATCGAGACTGCGGATCAGGGTGGTGGTCTCAGACATGATGAAGTATCGAAAATCCTACGCAAGACGCAAGAGGCGGCGACCAACAAGTTCCATGAAGATCAGTGCAAACATCATCATGAGTGCCGCAGGGCTGTTCCAAAGCGGATCCACGATCGCGCGCTCCGACACTGTGGACCGCTTTGGCAGCACCTGCTTCAATCGCGCCAACTCGTCTGGTTGAATCACCGCGCCCCCAGTTCGTGCGGCAAGATCCGCAAGAAATGCGTGATCCGCCTGTGGTTGCCCAAGTTCAATATCGCGCCTCACCACATCAACCATGACTTCACGCGTACCCGTTCGAGCTGAGTCGACACTGACTCGGCACCGACCCGCAGTTGTCGGAGTCCAATTCCCGATCCACCCAGTCCCATTTCGAACAAGTTGAATCGCTGTCCGTGAGCCGCGCCGCAAACCATCCAACTCCTCGATTTGTGCCTCAAGGGGAGCATCGCCGGCCACCTCCATGGTCGCTGTATCACGAGCATCAAGCCGGATGATGGATGAAAGTCCAGTCTCTGGACTCCGTGGTTCCACGGAAAGCTGGAATGGGTCTCCAGATTCGGGCGCACTTCCACGCGAGAGCATTCGAATCAACTGAATCCAGAAGCGCTCTTGATACGACTCTCCCACGCCGTGCCGCCATCGCCAAGTCTCGTCGGTCCCCACATACACCACTTGACCCGCGCCATATCGCATGGCAATCACCAGAGGCCATGTGGCGCCTGAAGCGGCGCGAGAGAGACCAAGCACCTCAGCTGAGGGTTTGAGGGTGCTTGCGTCGATCCGCTGTGCCCACTCCAAATGGCCTCGGCGAGCACCCTCGGAGAGTGCTGCTGGCCAAGGGCTTCGTGCCTCTTCACCAAGACGAAGAACGCCGACACGAGTCGCTGCCGATGTTGGTTGCATGTAAACACGCTCATCGTGTCTCTCAGGATTCGACCGCATGGGCAGAAGATCGTCGAGCGGAGTACCTCGCCACGACATCGGTGTTGATCGTTCGCCGCCGATCCACAACAGCCCGGCACCACGGTCACCGACAGCGAGTCGAATCTCATCCGCTTGCGCGTCCGAAATGCTTCCGCTTGGCACGTCACCTATGACAAAGAGATCGAACTCTGAAAACTCTTCGCGCGTCCGCGGCAGCCGTTCGAGCGGTGCATTGCCCTCCTGTGCGAAGTCTCGGTCCGCAGAGAGCAACATGACGGAGCTTTCAAGCGACTCCTCACGCACAAGAATGTTTTTCAGGTAGCGATACTCCCAACGCGGATATCCCTCGATGTAAAGCGCGCGCAAGGGACGATCCACAAAGTCCACCGTCACCCTCACCTCGTTGTTCGTTGAAACAAGATCACTGCTTGTGCCGCGTACGCGTACTCGCCATGTCGTTGGTCCAGCGCGTTCACCAGCCGCGGTCAAAGTTGTCTCACTCCTGCCTTCACTGAAGTTGGCCTCTGTAAGTTCAACGGTGTCGACCACCTGCCCAGTCGATTCGTTGATCAAGTCGACCTCGACTGATCCGCGGACTGGACCGCCTGTGGAACGAATCACTGCGGTGAAGGGCAGTTGATCGCGCACGAACGCGCTCGCTGGTGCTGCGGCTTCGGCCACCGAGAGGTCTACGACTGCCTCGGATGCGCCGAGTGGAATGGTGAACAGTGGAATGGCGCGTGCCTGCAACTGTCGAAGAGAACTCGGCTCGATCGGACGAGTTGCCCGTCCATCACTAATCAGCACAATCCCGCTCGCTGGTCGTCCTGCAAGTCGACTCAGCGCCGCCTCGATCGGCACACCAAGATCTGTATCCCAGCCATCAGCAGATCCCGGCTCGCTTTGCGTGATTTCACGGGTGGTTCCATCGAATCCAATCCAAACAACCACTCGCCCCTCGGTCACCTGCGACCAGACCGAATCCGACAAGATCTCGCGTGCCTGCAAATCGCGCGTTTGGCGATTACCACGAGGCGTCGGCGCATCTTCAATGCCGAGACTTCGGCTGCGGTCCACAAGCACGACCACCCAGTCGGGCTTGCTCTCAAGAATCGGGAGACGCAGCATTGGACCGGAGAGCAGCACAACAAGGAAAACAATGGTGAGAACTCGAAGCACACCAAGAAAGGAGCGAACACGGCGGCTTCCAGCGAGTCCCTGATATCCCACCACCGCAAGCACAACCGCAATGATGATCACCAGCAACCACACCCACGCTTCCAGCGGGTGCTGCCACGCAAACTCAGGCCCCGCAGCATCGCTTGGGATGACATCAATGCCAAACAACCACCGCAGAAGAGTGCTCGTTGTCATCGCCCAACCCCGACGAGTGCGCGCGTTGTGGCACCAGCTGACGCTCTGCGCGCGAGCCACGACTCGCAGAGAAGACAGGCCAACGCTGTCAAGAAGAACCATGGAGCGAGCGAAACACCGTCGAGCGCGGCGGCCACCGGCAATTCTTCCTCGTCGGCGCGCTCAACAACTGCACCAGGCGCCACCGCGATTGCTGTCTCGGCAGTTGGTGGATCTGGGATAACGGCGTCGACCCCATCAAACAAGGCCAGCGCCTCTCCACTTGGTGTAGGACGAGTCGATGTTGAACGCAGGTCAACGTTCGCGACCACCCAGGCGACTCTTCGGCCTCGCGCATCCAAGGCGCGGTAAACGCCCGGCACAAGAAGTGGTTGTGTCGCCCTTCCTTCTGAGTCCATTGGAATTGTTCGAGCCTCAGGCATTCCAGTTGCGGACATGTGCAGTGTTGGTTCGAGTGTGATCGCCCCAGGGATGGCGGCGATACCACCAACCTGTTGAATGGTTGCCCGTTCAACTCGAGCAATCGACTGCCGCAGTACTTCTTGTACCAATGGAACCATCAGCGGCTTCGTTGGAAGCGATGTCCACTCTGTGACGGGGGTCGTCGACATCAGCAGCACAGAGCCCTGGTTATCTGGTGGCTGCGCTCGAACCAACAGGGGCGATCCATCGCTCATCGAGAGCACAACTTCGCCAGAGTTGGTTGGCATACGAACCCCAAGCGACTTGTGAACAACTACTGGTTGTAGAAGTGTGTCCAGCTCGGATCCAAGCTGTGCCAAGAGTGGGTGTGGCGTTTGCCCTGCTTCAATCTTCCGTTCTTGCCTATGTTCCTCGACTTCTGAACTACGAACTGGTTCTGGCTTCGCCTCGGATCGTTCCAATGACCATCCGAGCGAAAATGCCCTTTGGAAGTCTGTGCTCCAGACGACAGATTGGTTGGCTGGCGCAAACACCCAGACCACAAGTCCATCCCGAACCGCCTGGGACAACACACTCCACCCAGTCGCATCCATACTGTCCGGCCGCAACACCATGACTGCCTGCACCCCTCGCAGACGAGCTGCATCGAGCGCTGCTGGATCCGCAAGTTCCACCGTGATATCTGTGCCATCAATCGGCATCAATGCGCGCATCATCCACCTTGCCGCCGTGTCCTCCTGGTCACTCGGCTGATCGGGGAGCGCCCGATCGATCATGAGCACTTGTATCGATCCAACTCCAGATATCACTCCATACACCGCGTTGTCCGCGGGCTGCTCATCGCTCTCCAGAATCACTGCCTCGACAACCAAATCTTCGCGTTGTTCACTTGTCGGAGTGGTGATGATGCCATCCACTTGTGCAAGGACCTGTCCCACATCCCACTCCACCCGGAGAGTGCTCGGCGAGCCTCCGTCCGACCGCACTTCAATTGTTGATATGGACTTTGGCAGCGCATTTCCATCCCGTTGCAGCCTGACACGAAGCGGATGCTGATCGCGTCTTGGCAGTGGACCTGATGATCGCGTCTCGACGGCGACTGCTTGAACGTTGGACTGCTGATCTTGTTGGGGTTCAAAGAGAACTGTGGTGGGGCGCCTCTTTGGCTGCGGTGCTGCATCCACCAACCGACCTGACTTGTTGGCCCCATCTTGAGACCTGCTGAACGATCCCGCTCGAAAGTCGCTGAGGATGATCGTGTCACGACCGCTCTCGGCTGCACTCGTGGCAGCCGCCACAACATCAGATCCTTCGTACGAAGCGGTGGCGAGCATCAGTTCGGAGCGCACCGCATCAAGATCGCTCGATGGTGGCCAAACGATTGCGCGCGAGCCGACGCCACGCAGAATCCCGACACGATCACCTGGCTCAAACAGGTCTATCAACCCCAGCGCACGTCTCTTGGCATCGTCCCAGCCAGTCGATCCTCCACGCACAACCTGCTGTGCGATGCCGTCATCAAGCACAAGCGCTCGCTCACGAATGCGCGACTGTGCTGTCGACAGGTCCTCCGACGACCTTTTCAGAAGCGGTCCGGCGATTGCGAGCCCTGCTGCGAGCACAAGAGCACAGCGAATAATCAACAGCAGCCACTGATCAAACTGTCGCGTTCGAGCGGTTCGCTCAAGTGCGCGCTTGAGAAGTGCCATTGCCGCCCACTCCACAGGTCGGTGTTTGCGTCGAAGAAAAAAATGAATCAGAATCGGCAGCATCACTCCTGCGATGGCGGCGGCAACAAGACCCAGCGATGCAAACGTCATCCCCGAAATCTCCGCCGAAGTATGGCTTCGCGACGCGCCAGAAGTGATGAAAGGACGGGGCCGACAGACTCGTGTGAATCGAACACTTCGACATCAAAACGAAAGCCTCTGGCGATGCGATCGATGTCGGCCAAGTGCTTTTCGAGCTCTGCGAGATATGCGGTACGAATCTTCCGCGTCTCGACCTCGAGTTTGGGTTCCCCTTCAAGTCCCACAAACGCGGCATCCACGTCCATGTTGAATGTTCGCTCCGCGCGGTCAAGAACGGTGACAAGGATCACATCGTGACCGCGGTGGCCGATCCGCGACAGCGCCGACTGGATGACCGCTGGAGGTGCCAACAAGTCAGAAATGATGATGAAGAGCGTTTGGTGTGGATTTTGGCTGACCGCCTGATCGGCGACACGCTCCCATGCCACCGCTGAATCGACTGGGTCGGCGGCAAGACAACGCACGACTGATCGCCAATGATCGTTGCTGCCAGAGCGGCGAACACCGCTTCGGATGCCATCCGCAAAAATGCCTAAGCCGACTTGGTCTCGCTGACGAAGTGCAAGAAACGAGATCGCCGCAGCGATGGCTGTGGCGTGGTCATACTTTGTCCAGACGTTCTTGCCGCGCTGCGCCTTGGTGCCTCCCCAGCCAGACTTCGTGTCGAGCGTTCCGAACTGCATAGATGCTGAACCATCCACCAGGATGACAACATTCAGGTTCGTCTCCTGTTGGAATTGCTTGACTTGCAGTTTGTCGCTGCGAGCAAACACTTTCCAGTCCACATGTCGAATGCTGTCGCCCGACACATATTGGCGGTGAGATGCGAAGTCTGTCGCCGATCCTTTGCGGGGCGACACATGCATGCCGTTCATCAGTCCTTCGGCGATGCGCTTTGCCCGCAGCTCGAAGGGCGCAAGCTGGGCGAGCGTCTCTGGCGCGAGATACTGCTCAGCTCGCAGGGGTGTTGTGGGCGATTCTCCCATTCATCACGCCGCACTATCCAGCGGGATGGTTTTGACGAGATCTCCCACGATACGGTCGGCATCGATGCCGTCGGCTTGGGCGTTGAAGTTCAGCATGATGCGATGGCGCATCACGGGAAGTACTACCGCGTGCAAGTGATGGGGCATGACATGCTTCTCGCCACTGAGGAGTGCCTGCGCTTTGGCTGCCAGAATCAGATACTGTCCAGCGCGGGGGCCGGCACCCCATGAGACGTAGTCGCGGATGAACTTTGGCGATGATCCGTCAAGTCTTGTAGACCGTACGAGCCGAAGCGCATATCGAATCATGTGGTCAGCCACAGGAATCTCTCGAACGATCTTTTGGATACGAAGGCAGTCGGCTGTACCAATCACTTCGTCTGGTTCAAGAACCGAGCCGCCTGTCGTGCGCTTGATGATCTCTATCTCCTGCTGTTCGGATGGGTAACCGATTCGGACCAAGAACATGAAGCGGTCAAGTTGTGCTTCGGGAAGTGGATAGGTGCCTTCCTGTTCAATGGGATTCTGTGTGGCGAGCACGAAAAACGGTCTTGGTAGTTCGTGTGTCTGACCCCCAACAGTGACCTGGCCTTCTTGCATCGCTTCGAGAAGCGCTGCCTGCGTCTTTGGTGGGGTTCGGTTGATTTCGTCCGCAAGCACGACATTCGAGAAGATTGGGCCCTTCACAAAGTGCAGGGCTCGCTTGCCAGACATTCGATCTTCTTGAATGACCTCGCTTCCTGTCACATCGCTTGGCATCAGGTCTGGCGTGAATTGGATTCTTGTGAAATCAAGTGAAAGCGTCTTGGCGATCGTTGAGATGATGAGTGTCTTTGCCAAGCCCGGAACACCTTCGATCAGGGTGTGTCCCCCACAGAAAACCGAAAGGAGAATCTGGTCAAGCGTCGAATCTTGCCCGACGATGACGCGGTGCACCTGGTCGCGGATTTCTTGGGCTATGACATGCACCGCGGCCGCGGCCTCCATCGGATCGGTGCTATGAAGTCTTTTTGTGGCGCTCATTTCCATAGCGGAACCTGCTTCCGAAGTATAGGGTTCACGGATGCCAGAATTGCCCGAAGTGGAGTGCATTCGACGAGGGTTGGAGGGGCTCCTTGTTGGGCGCGCTGTACGACTCGGTCACCTTGGTCGCAATGACATTGTTGGCTCGCTTGAACATCCTCGCGGACAGCGAGGCGGTCGAGCGCTGCCCGTGCCGGCAGAATCCTTGCTTGATGGTTGTGTTGTCGATCGTGTTCTTCGTAAGGGCAAACAGTTGGCCATTGGCGCGCGGTCTGGCCGTTGGTTGATTGTTCGCCTTGGTATGAGTGGGCAGCTGTTGTCGGGTGATCTTCTCGCCTCAAAGAAGGATCATGTTCACATTCATTGGTTCTTGAACGATGGCACTTCGCTGGCGTTTCGAGACGCGCGGCGGTTTGGGTCGGTCATTCCATGTGACGACCAAGACGCGCTGGATGTCCATTGGAGACTCCTTGGGCCAGATGCGCTCTCGGTTGAGCCGCATGATCTTCTTTCCCGCCTTCGGCCGAAAAGGACGGCGCTGAAAACCTGCCTTATGGACCAGAGCGTCTTGGCCGGCGTTGGGAATATCTATGCCGACGAGTCACTCTTCGGCGCGCGACTTCATCCACTAATGCCCGCTTCTCGGCTACAGCGCGGGCATGTCGATCGTCTTGTCCTGTCGCTTCGAAAGGTTCTTGTGTCAGCGATCAATCACGGTGGTTCAACCCTGCGTGACTTCTGTACCCCAAGTGGTGTTGGCGGCACATATAGGTCGGCGCACCAGGTCTACGGACGCAAGGGAGAGCCCTGTCCCACCTGTCGGGTCGCACTTCGGGGGGCACGGATTGGCGGAAGGGCATCTGTCTGGTGTCCGACTTGCCAAGACAGGCGCATAAGGTCGGTCACCAATGAATAGAAAGAACCATCATCATCACCGTGGTTGTGTTGACGGTTTGTGGAGAAACACAAAACAAACACGCTAAACCACCATCAGCAGGCTGTTTAGGCCACAGAGCCCCATGCCGACATCTTGTCGGTTCGCAGTCGCATAGTGATAACCAAGTTGCGGGCGGGGTTGGAGCGATCTCCCGTCTTGGAGTGGTCGAGGCGATCCAGCGAATGGCGACAACAGTGAGCGGCAGATTCTCCACTGGTTGTCCACAACACCACCGAAAGGTCAGCGGCTGCTCGGGCGGGCAAAGACACCCTCGATTCGGTTGACCGCATTGGCGATATCCGGATCTGTGTCCTTGCGCTGACCAATGTTCCGGACGGCGTGCAGCACCGTGGTGTGATCACGACCACCGAAGTAACCACCAATCTCTTCAAGGCTGTATCGCGTGTGCTTGCGCGCCAGCCACATGCACATCTGCCGCGGAACTGAGATGGACTTGTGTCGCCGCTTCGAAAGGAGATCAGAGAGGCGGATGTCGTAGTAACGAGTCACCGCTTCCGCGATGGTTTGGATGGATGGCTGCGCCGCAGAGGAGATGCCAAGGCTGTTATCTGCGAGCGCCTCCTTCGCAAGATCAAGATCGATCGCCCGATCATTCGCAAGCGCGAAGCAACGCACTTTCGTCAAACAGCCCTCAAGCTCTCGAATGTTGGTATCGATGCGAGCGGCGATGTAGGAGCAAATCTCCTCGGGCACATCCGCTCCGACCAACGCTGCCTTCGACTTCAAGATCGCAACACGTGTTTCATAGCAAGGCCGATCCATCCGAGCGACGAGGCCACAGTTGAAACGACTGACGAGACGTTCTTCAAGATCCGGAATGTCGTTGGGTGAAGCGTCGGACGAGAGCACAATCTGTTTGCCCGCTTGGTAGAGCGAATTGAATGTGTGGAAGAACTCCTCTTGGCTCTGTTCCCGCTTTGACAGGAAGTGAATGTCGTCCACCACCAACATGTCGAGGTTTCGGAAGCGGTGACGGAAGTCCTGCATGCGACCAGCCTTCACGCATGCCATAAAGATCTCAGAGAACGACTGGCACGAAACGTAGCCGATCCGTGACTGTGGCCTTTGCTTGAGAATGACTTGGCAAATGGACTGCAGCATGTGCGTCTTTCCAAGGCCAACACCACCATGGATGAAGAGCGGGTTGTAGGCGCGCCCCGGATTCGAACCCACAGCAATAGCCGCCGCATGCACAAGGCGGTTTCCTGGCCCAACAACAAACGACTCAAATGTGTAGTCCGGCGAGAGCATGAGCTGCTCATCCAGCTCACTCGGGGTGGAGGGAGTGCTGGTCTGTGAAAGTGCTCGTGCCGGCGCCTCATCCACATCACCAACAAATCTCACCGCGACCAACTTGCCAGTTGCCGCTTGCGCAGCCTCGGTGAATGCAGCCACACACGAACGCTGCAGATACTGGCGATGCACCCTCTCTGGAACACGCAACGAAACACAGCCACCCGCAACGGAAGCAACCGTGATTTCGTGGAACCAGTGTCGACAGATGTCGGGATGATGGCGACGCAGATAGTCGTCGATCAACGACTTGATGTCAGGCTGCGGTGGGGAGACCTTCGACATGGAGTGGTCCCACAGAAGTGGGACGTTCCAACATAAGACACGATCAGCGGATGGTCAACCAGCGTCAGAAGTTTCAGTGTTCTCTGCTTCGCCACCATCACCAACAACAGAATCAAACTGGAGAGACTGTTGCTCAAGCCTCTTGCGATTCGTCTTGAAGTCCATCAACAGGTGCACAGAGTCTTCTGGGCGATCACCAGAAGCAGCGGCGAGTCGCTCGCGCGCGAACGACAGCAATGTGCGGCGCGAAGCGTGCACAACCACCACGTGCTCAGCTTTCCATGCTGCAAGCAGAGGACGCAAATCCTCGATGTGTAGATGTTTACCAATCTTCGCACGGTCGCGGTGTTCGCGGTCATAGAAAGTGCATTCACAAATGACGATGCGGGCCTTGGTGAAGTCGTCGTGGAAAAGAAACGGGGCTGGCTCTGTGTCTCCCGAGTAGGCGACCAAGGGAACCTCAGTAGTCTGAGTGATCTCTTCGCCGCGCATGCGACGATCTCGAAGGTCGTCCTGCGAGATACCCGTGAGATCACTACGCAACTTCTTGCGCTTTTCAATCAGCGCGTACCCAAGGCTTGGGATGGTGTGACTGGAAGCGTGGGCCCTCAACCAGATACCGGGCTTGATCTCCACCTCATCGCCAGCCGACAAGCCAACGATGTTGTGGGGGGTCTCTTGGCGTTCTAGCGCAATCCAAGATCGCATCATCTCGCGAATCGGATCCGCCATTTCCAAAGGGCAATAACAGGTTCCGGTCGCCATTTTTTGAAAAAAACGCTGGCTGAAGTAGTAGGGGAGGCCCGCGATGTGATCCATGTGTGTGTGCGAAAGCGCCACAAATGGAGCGGTCAGAATGGGCCTTGGGCACAACCCAATATCGAAAGCAATGTCGTATTCAGGGATAGAGATGGCGGTTTGCTCTCCAGCGATGGAAATCCCCTGGACCCGGATGGGTGGGAAGTAGAGGAATCCAATCTGTCCGTCGCGGGGGGCTTGTCGAGGAGTCATGGGGTTCACTCGAGTCCGCAAAGCGGCCTCTCTATCGCGATACTACAGGGGTGACCCCCAGGAAACATCGACACACAACTTGCGTTCATGCAAGCTGGAATCCATTTTGTGTCATGGAGGCGGAGGCGAGTCGTTCAGCAGTGACAGGGCGCAGTATGACAGGAAGCAGGAACTTTGTGAGTGGGGCCGACAACACATGATGATGCAGCCATCTGTACCGAAGCTGCTGGCGATTGACGATTCGGAGTTGATCCACCGTCTGCTGCGGCTTCGCTTGCAGAACGAGCGGATCGAGATGCATTCCGCGACAAGTTCCACTGAGGGGCTTCGCATGGCGAAGGAACTGAAGCCAGATGTGATTCTGCTTGATGTGGACATGCCGCAGATGGACGGGTTCGAGGTGATCAGCCGCCTGAAGGCCAATCCAGAAACCCAAGACATCGCGGTCATCTTTGTGAGTGCGGCGAATGATCCAGGCAATCGAGTGCGCGGTCTCGACCTTGGGGCAGTCGACTTCATCTCAAAGCCATTCGACATCGTCGAACTGAAGGCGCGGTTGAGGTCCGCGCTTCGCGTTCAACACCTGATCGCGATTCTGGCACAGAAGGCGCAGATCGATGGGTTGAGCGGACTCTGGAACAGGACATATTTCGATCAGCGACTCACGGCAGAGCTGTCTGAGGCGGTGCGCTACGGGCGACCACTCACATTGGTGCTTGCCGATATCGATCACTTCAAGCAAACAAACGATCGCTTCGGGCATCTGTTTGGTGACGTAGTGATCGAGCGGTTTTCCAACATTCTTGGTGGTGGGCGAGTCAGCGATATCGCGTGCCGATATGGAGGCGAGGAGTTCGCGATCATTCTTCCGAACACCACGATGGCTGAGGCTGTGGATGTCACAGACCGTTATCGACAACAATTGGAATCCACGACATGGCCAGAGCAGCCATCGGCGATCATTACGGCAAGCTTTGGCATCAGCGACATATCAGCGTGTGACCAGCCGCCAACAATCAAGTCGCTTTGCGCATCAGCGGACCAGGCGCTGTATTCGGCAAAGCAGGCTGGTCGAAATCGCGTGAAGGTCGCCGAGACCACTCCTGTCGGCAGGTGAATCGCATCTGTACCTTGGCATCGCAATGGCGGCAGCCGAAGATGATGCAATCTGCATTCGGCACTGGGACTATTCAGAGACAAGCCAGACAGTTGGACTGCTCACGCTCCGCCACGGGGTCGTGCGTGCCATCGCGAAAGGTGCGAGGCGAGAACGGAGTGGTTTTTCGGGTGGAGTGGATCTGCTGACGGCAGGGCGCGGCACTCTCCTCATCAAGCCAAACCAGACACTTGCCACACTGACTGGTTGGCAACTGCACGATCACTTCCCAAAGATTCGTTCGAGTTTGGTGGCGAATCGAGTCGCGTTTTACGCAGCAGATCTCGTGAGCCGACTCACAGCTTCAAACGATCCACACCCCGCGATGTATCGCGGTCTGCTGAATCTTCTGCGGCAGATCGGCGGTCGTCAGTCGGAGCAGGTCACACAGTCACTGCTCCTGGAGTTTCAGTGGCTCATGCTGCACGAAGGAGGTCTACAGCCAGTGCTTGGTGCGTTGGAGGGTGATGATGGCGCGGTGCTCTTTGCACCACACGATGGCGGCAAGATCACCACAAACGCGGAGGGACTCGTTTGGAAGGTGAGACCCGCGACAGTGAGACTGCTGCAGTCCCTTCAGCGCGACGGAGGCCTTCCAGAGGGCACCATCGATCGAGAGAGTCTGCAGCGGGCGAATCGTCTGCTTGCGGCGTACATCCGAGAGATCATCGGCGAGCAGCCCCCAACGATGCTTGCGCTGTTTGGTGAAATCACCTGAGGGCTAGACTGCGTTTGTGACCACGCGCTTTCAAGAAACAACGCTGTCCAACGGACTTCGGATCGCGGCTGAAGTGACGCCAACATCGGCAAGCGCGGCGGTGGGCATGTTTGTGCGTACTGGCACACGCGATGAGCCGAGGGAATTGATGGGAGTCAGCCACTTTCTTGAGCACATGATGTTCAAGGGATCGAAGACTCGTCGCGCTGACGAGGTGAACGAGGCCTTTGACCGCATTGGCGCACGGAACAATGCCTTCACATCGCACGAATTGACCGCGTATCACGCGCACACGGTTCCAGAGCACACGCTTGATGCCCTCGGACTGGTTGCGGATCTGCTCCGACCGGCACTACGACAAGAAGACTTCGATCAGGAACGCGGCGTGATCCTTGAGGAGATCGCCACGTACGAAGACAATCCATTCTGGACCGTCTATGAGCGTGTTCAAGAGGCGTACTTTGGCGCACACCCACTTGGCTTTCGTGTGCTTGGCACACCAGAGTCGATTCGGGCGTTGCGATGCGAATCCATGCGGACCTATTTCGACGAGCGTTATGCGCCTTCGAACACAGTGGTCGCCGCAGCCGGAAACATCGACTTTGATGCACTCGTGCGACGGGCAGAGAAAGAGAGCGCTCAGTGGAAATCGCCTGGTGTTGCGCGCACCTATCCGCCACACACTTCCCATGAATCAAGGTTCACGTTTGCGGACAAGCGTGCGACACGCGCGTACATGATGTTTGCCTGGCCAGGACCCGATCAGTCAGACCAACGCAGATATGCGGCGGCAATGTGCGCGTACATCCTTGGAGGACAGGACGGATCTCGGCTGTACTGGTCGCTGATAGAACCAGGCATAGCCGTTCATGCAACAACGGAGCACCAAGGACATGACCGCTGTGGACAAGTGATTGGTGCGGTGGTGTGTTCAAGCGACGACGTGGAGCGGGCAAGCGAGATCTTTACGAAGGAGTGTGGGGCACTTCACGACTCACTCTCCGAGGTGGATCTCACGCGCGCACGGAGCATGGTCGCCACCGCCGTCGCGTTGGCGGGGGAGAGTCCATCGGGTCGCATGCGGCGACTTGGGATGAAAATCTCTACAACGGGCGAGTACCGATCGCTTGAAGACGAACTTCGGAACATTCAGGCGTTGACCATCGACGATCTACGCGAGTGCCTTGTTGCATTTCCGCCGACGCCGATTGTCAGCGGCTGTGTGTTACCGCCGAAGTGACTGCGTGGCTTTAGAGCAGTCGAAGACCCGCTTCCCAAATCGTTTCGCCAGAGGCGGAGACGGATTCACGCGTCCAGGAAATGACGACTGTTCGAGTCGCACTGATGCCTGCGCGCGAGAATGTGGCACGACCCGTCAGACCCTCCATCAGGAAAGCGTGCGTGCGAATACGAAGCCCAGTCTCACTGCAGTCGAGTCCCTCATAGGACTGCAGCTCGAAAGGGCGATGATGCCAATGAACATCCACGGGACAGGTCAGTTGCGTGCGGCCACCGCCGCGCCGTTCTTCCGCAAGAGCCAGTTCCGTTGCACGCCGAATCGCTGATCGAATGGATTGACTAAGTTCCACGTTCCCTTTCCTTCCGCGGGTTGAACACCCACAGACACATCATTGGATTGCGCGGTCCCCGAGGCAAGTCCAAGTGCTACAAAAACCCCTTTGTTCGCGAAGGCAACTGCGAAAAGCACATTATCTCCCACCCGCGAGCGCAGCAGCCTGCTCGTCCGCGTGGTAGGAACTCCGCACCAGCGGACCGCTTTCACACACCCGAAAGCCACGGGAAAGCGCCTCCTGTTTGAAGCCCGCAAAGACATCTGGGTGAACCCATCGGTCGATCGGCAAGTGATTGCGGGTGGGTTGTAGGTACTGCCCAATGGTGAGGATGTCAGCGCTTGATTCCTTCCGCACATCATCCATCAGTTCAAGCACCTCATCATCACGCTCTCCAATGCCAACCATGATGCCTGTCTTTGTGACAAGGCCGCTCGCCTTGAAAGCAGCAAGAACCGCGAGACTTCGTTCATACTTGGCCTGTGGACGAACCGCCGGGTGCATGCGCCGAACAGTCTCCATGTTGTGGCTGATGATCTCGGGCTTGGCATCGCACACCACGCGCACAGCATCCAGGTCACCACCAAAGTCACCCACAAGAACTTCCACACTCATGCGTGGACATGTGTGGTGAACGCGCTCGATCGTTTCCGCCCAAACTGAAGCGCCGCCATCAGGCAGCTCATCTCGGTTGACGCTCGTAATCACGACATGGCGCAGATCCATCAGACGCAGGCTCTCCGCGACACGGCGTGGCTCATCATGGTCGAGGGACGCCGGTCGCCCAGTCTTGACATTGCAGAAACCACATGATCGCGTGCAGGTGTCGCCCAGAATCATGATGGTGGCGGAACCCCTGCTCCAGCACTCACCCATATTGGGACAACTTGCCTCTTGGCAAACGGTGTGCAAACGGTTCTCCTCGATGATCTTCCGAAGACGCGTGTATCCCTCGCCACCAGGCATTCTGGCACGCAACCAGTCAGGCTTGCGGCGAAGATCGAGTTGATGCGTTTGTTCACCCTCCGCTTGACCAAGAATGCGATCAGTCAAACTGAACATGGACGCACCCGTCGACCGTTGGGTGTCGCCGCCGAGAGGTCTTGGATGCCGAGCAAGCGTTCGAGCAACGGCGTCTCGTGGGATGGGTGGAACGGAACTCATCGAGGAATCAAGTCTATTCCCGCTTTGCCCCAAACCAAGAACAACAACCTATCTGCTTGGTGCGGCTTGTGGACGAGATGGTGTTCCCGTGCTGACTGGCGGAGGCGCGACAAAGAGGCGATCAGGCTGCAGAACAAGGGTCTGTGTCTCGCCGCTTCCGCTTTGAGTGATGATGACTTCGCCCGCCTCTTGATCGAAGGGACCGAGCGTGAGCGGCACACCATCAATACCGCCAGTCTTGATGCCGTCGCTCGGGTCCCATGTCCACCGACCGTCCTCGGGTGCTCCACCTTTCCAGACGCGCAGTCGGCCATCCGCGAGGAACAAGATCGAGTCAGCGTTCACAAAGCCCTTCGAAGAGCGCTCGGTGTCAACAGTCCACTTTCCAAAGAGTGGTGATGCCGCCTGAGCAACAGGAAGTGCCTTCCGAACACCGCCCTTCACAACAGCGCTTGTCGAACCCCGTCGCTGTGGCATAGATGTGCGCCGCGCCAGATCGGTCAGCGCCGGCGGCTGTTCCTGCGTCTCATCGGCTTCGGTCGAGCGATCTGCCGAGGGACCTTCAACCGTTTCTGGCGCGGGTGGAATCTTGATGGCCCCAGACCGTGGCGTGGATGTGCGAGTGTTGGATGCTGCAGATGTGGCTACGTCACTGTTGCTGTAGAGGGGCGCGATGACATCATCCTCATGGGCCGTCTGTGTCGTGCCAACGGGCAGTGGCTCCTGTACCCGTGTGCGCGACGCAGTGTTCTGCTGGGAATCGCACCCACTACACATCAGGGTTCCACACAAAGCAGCTGCAGCGAATGCGCTACCGAGATTCTTGTGTGCACGACTGTTCATCACAGGGTCAGCGTAGCGGAGCAGAAAGCCAGCTATTCGGCCAGCATGAGTGGAAGTGGAACACCAAGACGCTCGGAGAGTGCCCGTAGAAGCAGGTACTCACGGTCGGTGGTTTCTGCGTCATGGGAGACACATGCAAAGGCTGCATCGATGAACTGCCCCGCGGCCACGGGGCGGAGCATGCTGATGACATCGAGATCTTGAGCGACGGCATCGAGTGTTCGTTGTTCTCTTGGAGGAAGTTCGCCCGCGTGGAAACCAAGTGCCGCAAGACCGACATGGAACGCTGCAGCCGCGGAGCGCTCATCCGTATGACCCTGCAAAGCAAGCACGCCAAGCAGTCGTGTGGCGGGCACGGCAAGCGCGCGGAGATTTGCGTCGTTCTTGCGCGACACTTCACCCCCTTTCAGACTCAGGGGCACTTCCACACGCATGCGCAGCACCTGCAGCACCACCCACTCGAACAGCGTTGTCTTGCCGTCCACACGCACAACATCCGCAAGCAGCGAGCGGAATGCGCCGTAATCGGTTGGGTCGAGGCGAACAAGCGTTGCACAAGCCACATCGATCATCGCCATGCGGTGTCGAGTTCCCTGTGAACCAACGAGGGGTGCAAGTCTCCGCACGGTGGCGAGAACATCGGGAAGTCGTGAACGGATCAGCGCGAACTGTCGCTCCGAGAGATCGACATCCGGATGCATACAGATCGCAAGGACGATCGCTCGCGCACCCGATCCATCGTGAATCGCCTGCTCGATTTCAGGTGCAGTTTCATCGAAGGCAGAGTGAACAGCTTGCAATCCTGCGGTGGGAACACTGCCGATCGCGGCGACACTTGCCGCCAAGTTCCCGGGAATTGGTCGAATGGGTTGGCTCGTGCGACTCGGCTGGGCAGCGGGCGAAGGAGCTGTTGTGGTGGCGGGCGGGAGAACGCCACCAGCGATCGCCTCAATACGGGCAATTCGCACATCGATGGGGGGATGCGATGCGAAGAATGCGTTGAACCCCGAGGCAAAGAACATGTGATTGAACTGGCTCGCTTGTGGCGACGAGACAGCGCTGCCATGTTCCTCGGCAATCTTGCGGAGCGCGCCTGCAATGCCGGCGGGGTTCCGTGTGTACTGAACGGCGCTCGCATCCGCGAGGAACTCGCGCTGACGGCTGATCGCGGCTTGCATGAGACGCGCGAAAAATGTTCCAACCGAACCAACGACCAGCAGCGCAAAGCCAACAAGGGCAATGCCTGCAGCTTCCTTTCGCCGTCCTGCATGACCGCCTGCACGAAGAAGGATGTGGCCAACCAATCCAACAGCCATCACACCGAAGATGGCGGCGACGGCGCGCATGTTGATCCGCATGTCGCCGTGGAAGATGTGGCTGAACTCATGCGCCATCACACCCTGAAGTTCATCTCGCGTCAGAGATTCGATCGCCCCCCGCGATACCCCAAGCGCAGCATTCTGTGGTGTACTTCCGGCGGCAAATGCATTGATGGAGGAGTCTTCCATCACATAAACAGGCGGTATGGGCATACCGCTGGCAATCGCCATCTCTTCGACGACATTCAAAACCTTGCGTTCCGCCTGATCATGCGAACCTGGATCGATTCGCGTGCAGCCAAGAGACTCCGCAACTGCCTGCCCACTGCCGCTGAGCGTGAACAGTTTGAACAGGAAGGGGATGCCGACGAGACACCCACCAATCAAGATGCCGAGCGGCCACGCGGCGGGCTGAACGCCGGCGGTCACAATGGTGACAGCGCCGATGACGCCGAACATTCCAAAGAGGAAGAGCACGACGAGCCACCCTGTGCGAGATTGAGCACGCTCCTGATGTTCGAAGAATGACGCCATTGGGGCGAACTCAAAGAAGACAACAAGCGGACTAGGAGAGCCTCACTTCAGGTACGGCACGGTCATTCGCCGTCGCCTCGAAGAGCCCCATCGCCGCAAAGCCGAAGAGACGAGCGAGCAGATTTGAGGGGAAGACGGAAAGCGCGGTGTTGTAGGACATCACCGAATCGTTGTAGGCCTGACGGGAGAACGCGATGCGATTCTCGGTCGACGACAACTCCTCCTGAAGTGCAAGCACATTCGTGGACGTCTTGAGGTTCGGATAGTTCTCCACCGAAATCCGAAGTCCAGCGAGAAGCCGGTCGAGTGATTGGCTCGCGTTCGCCACACTGCGAAGCGCGGCGAAATCGCCAGGCGTCATCCGCAGCGCATCGAGACCGGCGAGTGCAGCCTGCCGAGCGCGCGTCACAGCTTCGAGCGTCTGTCTCTCATGCGCCATGGCGCCCTTCACTGTCTCGACCAGATTCGGAACAAGGTCGCAGCGTCGCTTGAGTTGCACATCAATCTGGCTGAACGCCGCCTGCGCGCGGACACGTCTACGAACAAATCCGTTGTAGGTCATCAACACCCAAATGAAAGGGAGTGCGAGGACTACAGCAGCGGCTCCGATCACGATCCCCATATCGGAGAAGAATAGTCGACCAGATCACACTACCCTTGCACTCGCGTGACGCTCAGACCATCGGACATTCCTGCGCACCTGCGCGGCACACTTGATCGACTCGGTTTCGGATCGCCCACGGCGGTGCAGGCTGCGATGCATGCGCCGTTCATGGAGCACCGCGATGTGCTTGCGCTTGCGCCGACAGGGAGCGGGAAAACGCTGGCATTCGGCGTGCCGTTGTTGGCGAAGCTCCTGCTGCGACCTCCCGAGCTGCACAAGGCGGGGCGGGGCGTTCGATTTGTGAACCCACACGACAGGCTTCGAGCAGTTGTTCTCTCACCCACGCGAGAGCTCGCGCAGCAGGTTGCGAGCGACCTCTCGCAGGCTGCGAAAGGCACAGTCCTCCGCATTGGAGCGGTGTTTGGCAAGAGCGCTCTCGCACCGCAGCGAGAACTCGTTGCGGGAGGTCTGGACATTCTTGTGGGCACGCCTGGGCGGCTGTTGGAACTGCTCGATCTTGGAGCGCTGACGCTCGCGCGCGTTTCATGCGTGGTTGTGGACGAGGCGGACCGCATGATGGACATGGGCTTCATGCCGCAGGTCGAGCGCGTGATGGGATGGGTGCCCACCGATCGTCAGGTGGTGTGCCTGAGCGCAACACTGCCCGCGATGACCGAATCACGGGTGCTGCAATTGCTGCGGAATCCGGCGCGAGTGGATGTGGGTCTTCGAAATGCTCCGGCGCACCGCCGACATGTGCGCTGCGATGTGTCGGATGAAGATAAGTCGGCGCTTCTCGTCGCACTGATCCGCGAACACCACATGAAGGGTCTGGTGGTCTATGTGCGGACGAGACGGCGCGCGGGCTGGGTCACACAGGCGCTGCGACACCACAAGATCTCCGTCGATGTTCTGCATGGCGACCGTTCGCAGCGTGCGCGAAACGAGGCGCTTGCCGCGTTCGCCGCGGGAACCGTGGACTGCCTTGTGGCGACAGATGTTGCCGCTCGTGGTCTGCATGTGCCGCGCATCAAGTCGGTCGTGAACTACGACGTGCCACTGATGCCCGAGGACTTTGTGCACCGCGTTGGCCGTGCCGGGCATGGCGGGGGGGAAGCCGAGAGCTTCACATTCGTGGACCGCGAGGAGTTTGGCGCCTGGCGGGCGATCGGGGTGCTGTCAGGCGTGGAGACGACTGCGTTCACACTCCCTGATTTCACGCCGTATCAGCGCGCGAAGAGTGGTCGTGTGCAGCGGCGCGGTCGGGGTGTCAAAGTGGACTTTGGCGGTGGCGCGCCTCGGCTTCGTGGCGGGGTCGGACAGAAGCCGCTTCAGTGGGAACGATCGGGTGATGGTGGACGCAAGGGAAGCGGGGGAAAGATCGGCGCAAAGAAGAAACGCCAGCGGTCGGCGCCGATCACGGTGGGGCAGAAGCGAGGGTCTGGTGTTCGCCGCACTACGCGGTGAAGCACCGCTGCTGCAATCAGTCTGCGCGGAGCAGGGGGATGCAGAAGTACACGAATAGGTAGATCGCAAGCGCGAGCGAGCCCAGCACGGCGTTCGCCCGAATCGTGAGGCTGAGCACACGCCCCCAGTAACCATCCATGGTTGGATCCTGTATTGCTCGGTGCACAACAGCGACACCAAAGACCAGTGGCACCATCAACAACCACCAGGCGTTCCCGAGGGCGGTCATGGGTTGCAGGAACGGCATCCAAGCGACAAGAGCGCTCATGTCGTCCACCTCCCTGGACTGGCCGGCTGCCGCCGCAGCGCATCAAGAATCACGACGACATTCATCAGTCCTGCGGTGAAACAGAACAAGGTGCCGACTTCATTCGACATTGTCACCGTCTTGAACGATGTGACTCTTGGTGGCGGCAGGCGAGGGTTTGATGGCGGCGAGGGGATGAGCCGCCCCACTTTGCCGGTCTTCAGGAGAGCGCTGTTTGCCCAGTCGGCTGCGAATGCAATGGGGCCTGCGCCAGCCTGTGCGTAGAACCAGAGCGCGTCTTCGCGGCGATCCACACAATCGACGCCGCCTACGAAAACCCCCGCCAGAAACATCCCAAGAATGCCACCCATTGCTCGAAAACCGCGTTGTCGGTGCCCAAGGAGCACCTGCCCGAGGCCGGGCAGCACCCATCCCATCAACGCGGGGAACCAGTTGAGTGGACCATCGACCGAATCAGACTGTTGGGTCATTGGTGAAAGACTCGCGCAGAAGGCTACAGTACGCGTTCAAACATTGGAGATAGCAGCGATGGCAACCCCTGACGCGAACAAGCCCACAAACAAGGACCAAGAGTCGGTGATTGATCGGCGTGTCGGAATCGATCGACGCGATCTGCAACCGACATCTGCAACCAACTTGGAGCGCCGCCGCGGCCCCGGTCGGCGATTGACGGATTTTGTGAAGTCCGCCGAAGAGGGCGAGATGACCCGGGAGCAGTACACGTTTCTGGTGGCTATTGACGCCTTCAAACGCGTCAATCACAAGACATTTCCGACTTGGACCGACGTGCTAGAGGTCGTTCGCAAGTTGGGCTACCGCAAGACGATGCCATCGGAACTCAGTCTCGGCGATACGGTTGAAGATTGGACCGAAAAGCCGAATGCGGCAAGCAATGTGACCAAGCTGGCACACGAGGCGGACTGACCACACATTCTGGCCCGCCGCGCGCCACCGCCCCTCCGGCGCATCCCTCGGCGCATCCCTCGGCGCGCCCCCGGCGAGTTGGTGATGGTTCAGGGCTTCTTCTTAAAAAAATCTGCGTTGATCTGGATGTACTTGGACCACTCGGCCGGCAAGTCATCCTTCGGGAAGATCGCTTGGACTGGGCACTCATCGACGCAGAGTCCGCAGTCGATGCATGTGTCGGGGTCGATGTAGAGCTGTGTGCACTCAGAAAACTTCTCACCCTTCTTTGTCGGGTGAATGCAGTCGACTGGGCAGACCTCAACACACGAGGCGTCCTTGGTACCGATGCAGGGTTCAGCAATGATGTGCGGCATGGCGGGTCGAGATAATACAGAAATCAGCAGAAATGACGCCCAAAAAGCACCGAAAGCCGGCACGATGCCGGCTTTCGGTACAAATCATCCATTCACTGCGACTTAGCGGCTCTTCTTGGCCTTCTTCGCAGCCTTCTTCGCAGCCTTCTTCTTCTTTGCCATGGTGTGGCTTCCTTTGTCGTTACGCTTATGCGTCGGAGAGAGCCTGCGCCAGCGTAACGAAGACGCACACTCAGGAACAGTCATTAGTGTTATCGACTGTTCACGATCGAATCTTGACATGATGATTCCACAAACACCCTCATCCTGTCAAGACCTTCACCTAAAAGTTTTTCTGTTTGGTGCCTCTGGGAGGATGGGGCAGCGCATTGATCGACTCTGTGCGGCGTCATCTGGACACATTCGAGTGACTGGGCGAAGGGATCGTGACGGACTTCATGACGCTTGCCCGCCGGAAACGAATGTGATCATCGATTTCTCATCGAACGAAGGCACTCTTGAGGCGGTTCGGCGTGCGCGAGAGGCAAAGGTGGCGCTTTTGGTTGGCACAACGGGGCTGACGGCGACCACACTTGGCATCTTGCGGGAGGCATCGGTCGAGATTCCCGTACTCGTGTCACCGAACACCTCTTTGGGTGTTGCGGTCGTGCGTCACCTGACGAGCGAGGCCGCGCGACTTCTCGGTGAGGCGTTCACGCTGTCCATTCGAGAGGTGCATCACACGCGCAAACTCGACAAGCCATCAGGTACAGCGCTTGCGCTTGCGGATGCCGCTGCGAGGGGAGGCCACCCGATCAGTGCCGCGCAGATCGAGTCTGTGCGTGAAGGCGATGTTGTGGGTGATCACGCCTTGGTGTGGGAGGGTTCTGCTGAGCGAATCACGCTGCGCCATGAGGCGAAGGATCGCGATCTCTTTGCACAGGGCGCGATCGCGATGGCGCGATGGATTTGCGGGCAAAACGCTGGTCTTTACAGCATGGACGACTGGTTCTCATCATGGAAGGATTCTCGAGCATGAGTCTTGTTGTTCCGCTTCACACGATGAAAATCGGTGAGATGCCACTCGTGGTGGAGACGGTCAGCGACAGCAGCACGGCAACGGTTGCGTGGCTGTTGCCAGTGGGGTCTGCTGGCGATCCGATGGGTGCCGCGGGTGAGGGGGAGTCGGCGCTACTTGCGGAGGTCATTCAGCGGGGTGCGGGGAGCCGCGACAGCCGCGCATTCTGTGATGCGCTTGACCTGATCGGTGTACAGAGGGGAACGGCAAGCGCGATGCACCACATCGCCATCACGGCCACATGCTTGGTGGAGCACATGCCCCACATGCTCGAGCTGCTGACCGACATGGTTCGTCGCCCCCACATTGGGCAGGAGGCGGTCGAAGCCGCGCGAGATCTTGCGCTGCAGACCCTCGGATCGCTCCGAGACGACCCTCAGCACTATGTATCGATGCTGCTTGGCGGCATCGTTCACCCTGCCCCCTTCAATCGGCATGGCTTCGGTACGGAGGAGGGTCTGATGGCATGCACACAGGATGTGCTCCGTGTGGCGTGGGCAAGGCGTGCACGACCTGGTGGCAGCATCATCGGAGTCGTTGGGGGTATGGAAGCCGAGCAGGTCTGGAAGACGCTTGAACCACTGCTGGCTGGTTGGAGTGGCCATGCCGAAGAGGTACGAGAGAGCGCACCGGCGCGTCGAGGCACCACCTTTGAACGGCAGGAGTCGGCGCAAACGCACATGTGCATCGGCTTGTCGGCGCCGAAGGAGTCCGACAGTGCAAGCATGCTGCACCGACTTGTGGTGCGCGTGCTTGGTGGGGGCGGGATGGCGAACCGACTCTTCAGCGAAGTGCGGGAAAAGCGCGGTTTGTGCTACTCAGTGGGCATGGATTACGCGGCGGGGCGAGACCGCGGACTTTCAAGCATTTACGCCGGCAGCACGCCAGACCGGGCAGCAGAGACGATTGAGTGCATCCGCGGTGAACTGCGCCGTATGGCGGAGGGAGTTTCGCCTGATGAGTTTGAGCGCGCCGTGATTGGGCTTAAGAGCAGCACGATCATGAACGGCGAACGGTCGTCAGCGCGTGCGGCGGCGATCGCAAGCGACATGCATCGTGTTGGTAGGGCGCGCACACTGGCGGAAGTCGTCGCACGGATCGATGCGTTGACGATCGATTTGGTGAACGCCTATTGTCGACAGGCGTTCTCGGGGTCTGCCCTTGATGCGATGTCGTTGGCAGTAGTCGGGCCAGAGCCACTCTGATCGACTGTGTGTGGGAGCGTGCGGGGGCGTCATGGCGAGGGGGAGCGTCGTGTGGCATCCCTATACTGGTTTCATGTTTGAGGGCGTTCCCATCGAGGCTGGAAAGCGTGTGCGCGTGACGCAGCAATTGCCCACACCCGAAGGTGCATGGACAACCGCCGTGGAGGGCACGGTGCGGCGCTGGCGTCAGGCGACGACGGGGTCTTGGTTTGCACACAGCAAGGACGATCGCCTCTGGCTCGACCGACTCGAAATGCGGCTCGATGACGGTGAAGTCACCGTATTGAACCTCGATCAATACTCGCTCGTCGAGTCGGTCGCGTCTTGAACGCTGGGCTGGCGTAGTCGGTCAGGTGCCCTCATCCATGCGCCGTATCCCGATCATGGCAGCGCGTGCGCCGAGCCAGCCTGACAACCACAGCAGCACCGCGGTTGCCACAAGCACCCAGAGACCGATTCGAACATCGACCCGAATGATCCCCTGACCTTCCATCAGGAATAGTCCGAGTGCGAGAGCGAGCACATCGAGCATGCACCACTCGTGGATCCAACTGATCCAACGCCATCTGCGTCGATGCACGCGGGGGGTTGCGGGCACGATCCAGGCCCAGACTTCCGCGGCCAAAGTCAGCGCGGGTATGGCGACGAGCCCCACTGTGGAGAGGATCGCAAGCGGCCAGTTCTGATCGTGGATCATGGTGGCTGGGATCGAACCAACGCCATAGGCGGAGTCGTGAAGCAGGAATTGGTTCACTTGCAGGAACGGCTGCGTGAGTACGGCAATAAAGAGTCCGCAGGCGAGCAGCAACACGACGATCGCGATCACACCGAGTGAACCGGTGCGGCGCGCGAGTGCTTGGCGGCGCCGTGGTTGCTCGGCCCGTTCTTGAATCTCGCGAGCATCGAGTGCGGATGCGAAGATGGAAAGCCACATCGTCATGGCGATGGCGGTTAGAAAGCAGTACACGCCGGCATATGTGGTGGTGGAGACTGCCCATTGATCTGTTGCGAGCAGCACAAGAATCAGCACGCTGAGTGGATCGAGCATGCTCCACTTACCAAGTATGCCGAGCCACTCGATGACATGTGTCCGCCGCGGCCCCGGTGGGAGCAGCAACCAGACCCACGCCAACATGAGGATCTTCACAAACGGAAAGACAACGCTGAATCCGAAGATGAGTAGAACAAGCAGGTAGAGCCCGCCTTGCCACAAGAGCGATACTGTTCGCAAGAGTGAGTAGTCCTCACCGCCTGCGATGAAGACCGCGATTCGAAGGAAGGGGAGCAGAAGCCCCGCAATCTGCAGCCCGAGTGCGATGGTGAGCGCGGAGAGCCACACCCAACTCCACGCGCCGAGCTTGTGGTGGAAGGTTTGTTTCTCGGCGCGCGATCCCATTGCACAATCAGACTAACGATCATGCCGCCGAACGACTGATCTAGCATCCGAGTGTGGTGCGGTTGCAGCATGCTGATTCGGTGACAGCGGATCTTGTCCTCCACAAAGGGTCCCTCCTGCGTGTGTTCGTACAGGAGTTGGCTCCCACACCGGGGCGGCTTGCGTCTGCGCTTCGCGCAACGGTCGCAGTGTTGTCGGCAGTCGTGCTCACGGTGTGGATCGGCGATCCGAACTTTGCGATGTGCCCGCTGGCAGCGCTCACGGAGTGTTCGCCTGGCACGGTTTGGACGGTCGGACTTGTGGTGCGGCGAATCCTCGCCAGTTTCGGCTGTTCACTCGTTTCCATTGGCATCGTGGCTGCGTTCCCGCAAGCACAGGCGGTTCTATTCGTTTTCATACTGTTGGCAGTTTGGCTAGGGCTTTATCTAACGCGCGTCCTGCCAGTGGGGCAGTCCGGACTTCGTGTGGTCATTTGGACGCTCGGGCCGCTAATTGCGACTCCGCTGGACGACCCCGCGAACTTCGAGCAGGCCGCACTGATGACATCTCTCGGGATTTCGGCGGGTGTGCTGATCGCCTATGTCGCGGCCCTGTTCATCTTCCCGACTTCGGAGTCGCGTCGCGCTCGGGAGGCGGTCATGAACATGCTCGGTGATTCAAGCGGTCGTCTGCGAGACATTGCGAAGCGATGCCGAACTGCTTCCATAGACAAAGACGCGGAACTGCCGCCGATTCCAGAAGCAACGTTCACGCACATAACGGTCCTGGCGCAGGAACTAGCCATCTCATCGCAGCCGCAGCGCATGTTCCCCGAACTCGCAACGCTGACACACCTGTCATCGATCGCCGATGCAATCGTTCCACATGTGCATCGGATGGCGATCGATATTGGTGAATCGCATGCGGCGCGTGAAGCGCTTGCGGATCTTACGGACGAGACCGCGAGCATCTTTGAACGCGTTCGCGGGCTGGCGCTCGAGTGTCACTGGGCTCGAGTGGGCGACAAGGTTCCGGAAGTCGACGAGCTGATTGTTGCGACCGATGCAATTGCTCGTCGCGTGCGGGGTATGTTGGATTTGCCGGCGACCGAACAGGACGAATCGATGCTCATGGTGGCTGGATTCGGAAGGCGAACGAGTGGGTTGATACGAAGTGTGCTTCGAGCTCATCAGGCACCGACCGATACTGCGACAGGGATCGCGAGCCCAGTGGGCTTCGATGTGCCCGCCTGGAGCGGTCGTGTAGGGACATTGTGGGATGCCGTGTTGTCATTTCGGCCCGCCGCTGCGGTAAGCGCGGCAGCGGCCATGGCTGGCCTTGGGATCGCACTCGTAATCAGTGCGTTGTTCCTTCGGAGTGATCCTGGTGCTGCGGCTCTCGGCGGGGCGTTCGTGATGCAGTCCACGGTGGGTGGATCGGGGCGTCGTGGCGCACTTCGACTTCTTGGCACTGGACTTGGCGCGGTTGCGTCATTGCTGGCGATCGTGATCTTTGCGCGCGGGTTGCAGAGTCTGGAGGCATTCATCGTGGTCATGTCTGTCCTGTCATTTGCAGCTGGTTGGATTGTCGTTGGTAGTGCACGCACCAACTACGCGGGCATCATGTTTGGCGCAGCGTGGGTTCTGTCGATCGTGATCAACCCAGCACCACCGGATTCGTTCGCTCCGTGTCTCGAACGGCTTACGAGTGTGGTCGTATCGCTTGTAAGCGTGACGGTCGCCATCTGGTTGTTCGCCACCACCTCCGCACGCGCCGTGCTGATGGAGTCAATCGGCAACGGTTGGCGCCAGATAGCAGTACTGATGCGAACCGCGGAGATGAAACCGTTTACCGAACCAGATGTTGCTGCATGGACAGCAACAAGTGTCCGTGCAGCGGAGCAACTTGCCACGACGGCGGACTCGCGTGAGCAGTACGCCTTTGAGCGGCGTTTGGAGACATCGGCTTTCAAGCCGGTTTTGGCGACCCTTGCTGAGCAACAACGATTGGTGGTTTTGGCCCGCGTCATGGCGAGTGGGCGCTTCTTGGATCACCCTTTGCCCGCGAGCGCATCCGAGTCCTTGGACGCAGCACTCGAAGCGGCGGCGGTTCGAATCGACCATCTTGCCGAGTGCTTCGAGGCGCCGCGGAGCAGTCGAGCCGACTCTCTCTCGCTCCCAACGCCTGCGGAAGTCCGTGCGCAGGCTGAGGCGGCCGGGTGCAGCCGCGAGGATGTCGCGCGGCTGCTCTATCGTCGTGAGGCTCTCTGCGTGCTTGACGCCACCGTCCGTCGTGCAGAGCGCATCTGCGCGAGTGGCTTCGTGTGGATTGATGGAGTCCTTCACAGTGTTCAGGAGCGTGTGGATGGCGAGGCGCCGCGGTCCCGCACGACTATGCTCGTGTCATCTACGAGATGAGCGATCGAACATCACGAGCAGCGGATCGATGGTTGATGGCATCGGGCACCTTCGCCGTGTTCTGCTGTACTGGCTGCAACCCCAATCTTGATATTGATGGGGCGCTCCTTCCCGCCTGGATTATCGCGGGTGTCATCGGACTCGTGTTCACGGTCGCAGCCCGCACGATCCTCATGCGAACGGGCGTCGATCGTCATCTTGTCGGGCGACCCGCGGTCTACTTTGCACTCGCGATCACATTCACATGCGTCACCTGGCTGACGCTCTTCCGTTTCTGAAGTCATGGGCGAAGAGGCAGCACCCATTCAAATCAACCGTGCGCGTGATCCGAGGCGCCAAAGGATTGGGCTCGCGGTCTCTCTCGGCGCCTTCGTTGCAGCGGCGACAAGTCTGCTTTCGGTGTGGGACATCGTGCAGCGGTATCCCCGCACGGATGACGCATATATCCGAGCAAACACCATCGGCATGGCGCCCCGTGTGTTCGGTCAGATCGTCGAGCTGCCGATCCGCGACAATCAGTATGTGGAGGCAGGTGATCTGCTGTACCAGATCGACACACGACCCTATCAGGTGGCGCTTGCCCGCGCGGAGGCGAATCTCGCGGTGGTCGAGTTCGAGGTACGCGCGCTACGCGACAGCGTGCTTGTTGCCGAAGCGCGTGAGGTATCGGCGGGAGCGGCGGTCAACAAGGCTGAAGCCGAGATTCTTCGGCGAAAGGCGGAGATCGATGCAGCGAAGGCAAGATCCGACTATGCAAGCGACTACCTCGCCCGTGTACGGCCACTTCTTGATGAGCAGTTTGTGACCGCGGATCGTGTCACTCTCGCAGAGAGTGACGCGCAGGCCGCAAGAGCCGCGGTGGCAGCCGCTGAAGCCAATCTTGCCGACGCCGCTGCCACAGTTGCCGCCGCGCGCGCCGATGTGGTGAGTGCCGAGGCGGAGCTGAAGCGAACACGCAACTCGCTTGCGCAGATCGGCGATGTGAATGTTCGTGTCGCTGCTGCCAAGGTGGAGGTGGATGATGCGCGACTCAACCTGCAGTACTGCGAGGTGCGTGCCACAGTTGGCGGATGGGTGACAAACCTGAACACCAATGTCGGCGCATTTGTGAAGGTTGGCGACAACCTCTTTTCACTCGTGCAGAACTCTGAATGGTGGGTCATGGCGAACTTTCTCGAGACGGAGATCGAGCAAATCCGCATCGGCCAAGAAGTCGCGATCTATATCTTCGCGTATCCAGGGCATCGTTTCCGCGGCACTGTGCAGGGCATCGGATGGGCGCTGTACCAACCCAACGGATCGACACAACAGACACTGCCCGATGTGAAGCCAACGCTGAACTGGGTGCGGCTCGCGCAGCGATTTCCCGTGCGGATCACGCTGCAACCCTTTGATCCCCAGTATCCGTACCGCATGGGCGGTACGGTCACGGCCATCGTCAAGACGGATGGTCGCGATCCGATACTCGAGCAGGTGGGTGTCGTTGGCTCGCCATTCTCGGCGACGAGCGAGGGCTTTCCACCCTCAGGTTCCGGACCCACGCTGCTACCGAAACAGTAACGTCGAGTCAGCGGACCTCGCCGAAGCCCGATCCAGCCGCAAAGATCAGTTGCGCACTCGCGCACAACACGCCAGAGCGCGCCTCAATGCGCTCAGCGCGCGCTTCGGAAAGGCTTTGCTCGATTTCAAGAAGGTCTGGAAGGGTTGCAAGCCCAAGTTCGTAAGCGCGCTTGACGGCGGCAAACGCCTCTGCTGCAGCGGAGAGTCGAGCCTTCGCAGCGTCATACTGAGCGCGGCTGCTTTGCAGGCTGTAATAGGCTCGCCAAACCTCCTCTGCTGCATCGAGTCGGGCACGCGCCAAACGAGCCGCCGCGACGGCCCGCTGAGCGTTCACTTCTGCAAGGGTCGCATCACGTGCGCCGTCGTCATAGAGCAGCCAGCGGCCACCGACGATCGCCGATCCTGCAAAGCCCCATCCCTGACCGAGGATGTTGAAGCCCGGCTGATCAAAGTAGTACCAACCACCACCGACAGTGCCGCTGATGGCGACCTCAGGCAAGTAGTTGGCTTGTGCCTTTCGCACATCAGCCTCGCGCGCGCGAAGTTCCATCACCACCGCAGCCAGATCAGGTCGCTGTGCCAGTGCTTGATCGATGATGCCATCAATGCCACTCGTCAATATCTCTGGAAGTTCACTCTCGGGCGTCGGATCGATTGGGAGTGCGGTGGATACGGGAAAGCCCGCGACACTCCGCAGATCGCCCTCCGCGACAAAGACATCCGCGCGCCGCTTCTCCAATCGCGAGATCGCTTCCGCCATCGATTGCCGTGAAATGAGAAGGTCTGGCTTGGTCGCAAGACCAAGGCTGAGTCGGCGTTCCGTCGACTTCAGAACGCTCGCCGCGGCAATGACATCCTGCTCAGCTGCTGCGCGAAGCCCAAGGGTCGACTCAAGTTCGAAGTATGCGTCCTGCACCTCGTACACGGTTCGCTGCAGGGTGCGGTCATGGCTGAGATTGGTCGCGGCGACTTCGGCCCGAGCACGATCCGTGTCCGCATCCCTGCGCCCAAAGTCCAAGAGGAGCCACGATGCGTACATCTGCGGCGAGAAACGCGCCTCGCGATCAGCCTCTGCTTGCGGACTGAACGACTCGCCTGGCCGATCGAAGTAGCTCATACTCGCCTCAACGCCGACGCGAGGCGCGTACGCGGCGAGTGCATTTTGTTCTCTTGCTGCGGCTGCGCGCGCGCGGTACCAAGACTCGCGTGTCGCGGGATTTGCCTCAAGGGCGGCTGCCGCAAGTTCGGCAAGGCCCCACACTCGCTCAATGCCCGGCCCGGCGCCATCGGTCGGAACTGCCGCCCCTTCAGCCGAGTTGGCAGCCTGCAATGCCACCGCAGATCGGATGCCGCGTTCCATGAACGCCGCTTGCTCCACATCCGATGCTCGTCCGAGTGCACCAAGCTGCGCAACCAGCGAGTTCGGATCAGCCGCAGGCCGTCTCGGCGACTCGGCGGATGGTCCGCGAGCTATCTCCGCCTCGATCTTGCGATCCATGTCGGCGAGACCCTGTTGCCAAAGAGGGTCACCACTTTGGCATCCTGTGATGGAAACCAGAAGGCAGATTGTTGCGCCACGAAGCGTGGGCGTTTGGGGGTGGGAAGTCGAGAAGATGCGGCGCATTGTGTCGTGTCGAAAGCCCACGGGCGAGGCAACTGCGAAAACGGTCGCGAAAGACCCTGAATGCCAATGAAGGTATCGACCGTTTCCCGTCGAGGGCTGTAGGGCACCAAAGCGGGTGGAGCGGCATCGGTTCGCGTTGCCATTGCAGAACCATTGGTGATCGATGCAGTGCGTGCGGCTGGCGTGTGAAGGTCATGCCAAGACGCGTGCGTGCGACACCCAAGATTGGGTTGATGTGCCACCCAATATCTCCACACCGTCGATGCGATTGAGGTACTGCCTAGCCGCCTGTTGCAGTGCGCTGTGGCGCGGCCGCGGGTCGACCTCGGTCGTTTGTGTCCGTCGGCATGTTGGGCGTACCGGGGATCTTCGGCGATGCCACCGGCCGTGTCGGTTCAGGCTGGAGTTCAGCCGGCAGCGGAATGTGCCTCCAGGCGACCGTTTCAACAACGAAGTCTTTGGAAACCTTGCCGCGGCGCACGGTCAGCGTGATCGATTGCCCTGGCGATGTCTGTTGCAGCGCCGCACGAATGGCAAGGGGAGTCGCTGGGGCTTTGCCGTTCACTGCAGTGACGATGTCGAAATCCTCGATGCCCGCGCGGTAGCCCGGTCCATTTGGCATGACGCTGACGACAAGCGCACAACCGTTCACATCAGAACCAAGGTGCTTGACGAGCGCTTCCCCTGGTTCCTCAAAGCGAATGCCAAGCATGACGGGCGGATGCTCAGGAGGCTGCGGGATTGGGATGCTCTGAAGCACTTGCCCCTGTGTACCAATGATCTCGATCGCGTTCTCCGTGCGGCGCACATGTTGCTTCGCGACAGGTCGACCATTGATCGTCACATGAATCTCGTCGCCAACGAAGTGCAGGTCGATTTGGGGTGGCAGCGGTGGTGGCGGCGGTGGCGGCGTTGGCGCTGGTGGTGGTGGCGGTGGCGGTGGTGTCGGCGCTGGTGCAGATTCCGCTGTGGGCGCGGGGGGCGTCGGGGCATCGGGTGCTGTTGCGGACGCCGGTTCTGTCACCGATGTATCAGTCGTTGGGTCGGGCTGCTTTCGTGTCTCGATATTCGCTGTCGGCACCCGAGTAATGCGAACGCTCTCGACAACTGGATCGGCAGCTTCTGGTGCCCAATCATCGGCGGGAATGGTCAGACCACCTGGCTCAGGTCCAGGCACTTGGTCTTCTGGCAGGTTACGCATACCGAAGGCGACGGGCGCGTTCTCCTGCGGCGCAGCAGTCTTCGTGTCTGATGTGGTCGCACAACCTGCAGCGATCACGCCAACGACACACCCTGAGATGACGAATCGCAGAATCATGACGGTGCTGAATCCTACCCGTAGTATCGCGAACAATGGCGCTTCGTGCTCTATTCATGCTTGCTCTTCGGGGCACCCTAGTGGCTGGGATGCTTTCGCTCGCAGCGTGTGCTGGAGCGCCGCAATACCGACTCAACGATGGCACCGTCTACCCGTTTGGACCCGACAAGGCGGTGGTGCACCGTTTGTCGAGACTGCAGTCGGAGGGGGACGGCGTCGTCCGTGGAGCGGTTGTGTTCATTGAGTTTCGCGACCTCGATGAGGAAACCTGCCGGGGAGTCGGTGATTTGGAGGTTGCGCTTGTGGTGTCGGGGCGTGAGCCTCAGTCCAAGCGGCTGAATCTCGATAGCACGAGTGAGAACAATGCTCGGTGGAACCGCGCACTTCGCATGTATGAGGTGCTCTTCACGATCGATCCGCCGCTCGTTGGCGGAAAACTGCCTGCGGTGCGAGTCGACTTGAGATGGACATGCGGGACCAAGCCTGCGGTCATGGATTCGGCACAGTTGGACGCATTGCCGGCGCAGTGACTGCTGAGGGCTTGTTGGGCGCGGTCTGCGGCGCACTCGTTGCATCGCCCTGATACTTGCGTTCATACTTGTCGCGCAGCAGCGTCTGATGACTCTGGAGTTGCACCGGGCTACCGTCAATCCAAGCGGCAGTCACGGATGAAGTCACCTCGAATGGATCGCCAGAATGGAGTAGCAGCGTGGCGCTGCGCGCCGCCGCGATCGTGCCGTACCGATCTGCGGCCCCACACAGTTCCGCGGGATTCCGTGTGATGGCTGCCAGCGCCTCTTCACGCGGCATGCCAAACGCAGCGGCCATCGCCGCATGGTGGGCGATGTTGCGATCGTTGCTTGGTTCATCGCCGCATGCGATCACGACTCGGATACCACGCGCGGCGAGCCGCGCGGGCAGCGTGTACGAATCGTCATACGACTGGTGCGCGAATCGCGGCAGTTGAAGCGTGCCCAGAACGATCACGGGAACCTGATGCTGCACAAGCAGATCCGAAACCGCCTCGGCACCCTGACCGCCAACGATCACAGGGCGGAGTTTTCGCTTGGTTGCCCAGAGCACAGCGGACTCAATCTGCCCTGTGCTCGCTGCCGAAATGAGCAGTGGTCGCTCACCGGCAAGCACATCGGCGAGGCTGTTGTAGCGCGCATCAAGCGGCAGTGATGGGTCCGCGGCGCGGGCACGGATCGCAGCGGCCGCTGCATCGAAAAAGTCATCGAATCTGCGGAGTGATTTCACGCGCTGTCGTTCCTGTTCCTTTGCGCTCGTGCTCGCATACCAACTTGGCGCGGGCTCAGTCGCGGGCCACTCAATGAAGGTGCCCGCGTCAGGCACAATGGTCATCTGTTCATTGGTCCAACCATTCAGACGCAGGAGGCTGCTTTCGCCGCAGACTTGCCCACCTTGTGGGAACACCCAGGCCAGAAGAACGCCGCCGAGGCGCGCGACAGGGAACAGGCTGCTGTCGGGATTGACGGCAATCCATGCGCTCACCTCTGGGTGGAAGGGTCCGAACTCGCTCCTGTCATCGGTGGCGCGAACCGCCTGCACTTCGATGAGCCCAAGCGTTGTCGCGCTTGAGATGAACGCTGGCGTGATGTGCTTTCCACTGCCGTCGATGCGGATGGCATCCGCATCGATCGGTTGACCATCAGCCACATGCGGTGCGCCTTGACCAACACACACGATTCGGTCGCCCTGTAGAACCACGAACCCATCGGGCAGCGCCGATTGCCCGGCAACGGCGGTGTGCACCGTGGCGTGCTCGATCACCGTCTGTCGCTGCGTTGCGGAGGGCGCGGGCAGCATGGTGCTTTGGGCGAGCGTGGATGCCACAAGGAGTGGCGCCAGAGTCATGGTGGCCAGGATGATCATGGTGCTGCCCCCACGCATCCACAGTCACCACGCGAGAAAATGGACTCGATCGGTCGCCCGCTTCTCCACCAGCCGAGCAGAATCGCTTCACGCGCATCAAACATCCGACTGAGCAACCGCTGCGGCGGCGCGGCGGGTTGATCTGTGGAGTCCTCTTCCGCTTCATCGCCTTCCTCGCCGCTCGGCGTATCGCCGGCGCGCACCCGTCCCGCGCCGCGACTGCCCTCACGCGAAGCACTCCGCGGTTTGCGTTCGGCAGCCATCGCAAGAATGAGTTCGCGCCGATCCTTCTCGCGCTTGGGTCGAAGCGCCATGTCAATCGCGCGGTCAAAGTGAAGAGCGCCGTCAATCCAAGTCTGCTGACACACGCTCATCGGGCTCAGAGGATCGCCCGACCAGAGAGCAATATCTGCATCCTTGCCTACTTCGATGCTGCCCGTGCGTTCGCCCATACCGATCTGCCGCGCGGGATGAATGGTGACGAATCGGAGCGCCGTGGCGGGATCCAGTCCGCCATACTTCACCGCCTTTGCAGCCTCCACATTGAGTCTGCGTGCAAGTTCATTCGAATCGGAGTTGAACGACACAACGACATTCTCGTTGTGCATGATCGCGCCCGCCCATGGAATCGCGTCCATCACTTCCATCTTGTACGCCCACCAGTCACTGAAGCATGACGCGCCAGCACCGTGGCGAGCGATGGCATCAGCGACCTTGTAACCCTCGAGCACGTGCTGCAAGGTTCCGACCCGGAATCCAAACTCGTCCGCTAGACGCAACAGCATGAGAATCTCATCTTGTCTGTACGAGTGGCAGTGGATGATGCGCTTGCCCTCCAGGATTTCGGCGAGCGTCTCAAGTTCGAGATCCTCGCGAACGGGAGCGAGCTGCGCACGATTCGGCTTCGAAGTGAAAGCGACTTGAGAAGCGCGGTACTCGCGCGCCGCCTGGAAACGGTCGCGAAGGTAGGACTCGACACCCATCCGAGTCTGCGGATATCGACCGCGCGGCCGCACCACATTCTCGCCAAGAGCGAATTTGATTCCTGGTTTCGCATCGCGGGCAGGCCATGAAGAGAGTGGCGAGCCCCACTTGAGCTTGACCACGCTGTTCTGCCCGCCGATTGGATTTGCGCTGCCGTGCAGTTGATTGACGCAGGTCACGCCGCCTGCGAGTTGCCGATACCAGTTCACATCATCGGGATCGACAACATCCGCGATGCGCACTTCGGCCGTGCAGGCCTCCGTTGCCTCGTTCACCGATCCGTTCACGCCCGTGTGGCTATGGCAGTCAATCATGCCTGGCGTCAGATGCATACCCCTGCAGTCAATGGTGCGGACATTCGCGGGAGTGCCGAGTCCCTTTCCGACCGCAGCGATACGCCCTCCTTGCACGAGCACATCGCAGTCGCGCACGATGCCATCAGCGGCGCTTGTCCAGACAGTTGCAGACTTGAATAGCACATCCTCGGCATGTGGCGGTGCGGGCTGACCAAAGTCGCCAAACGGAGCGGTGATCGCAATTGCGGGGCGCGGCGTTGGCCAGCCGTCATTCTCTGCGTCATCGGTCTTCTTGGCATCCTCGGTCTTCTTGGCATCCTCGGTCGCCACTGCCACCGCGTCGAATGTCAGGCGCTTGCCATCCTCACACTCAGCCTCGATCGTGATCGTGCGTTCATCGCTGCGAAAGTTGCAGCGGAGCAAGCCTGGCAGATCGAGCGCCTTCCCATCGATGATGCATGAACCCTGAAGTGGCTGTAACAGCACTTGCCGCGCGCTATGCGCGGTTTGCTTTCCCTCATCGAGCATCGCGGTGATCGTGATCGTCTTCTTGCGCGGATCGATCTCGAGCAGGCGCGTTTGACCCGATGCCAGCACGATCGATGTGCGCGTCGGCCCCGCAAACTCACGCGGTGCAGCGCCATCGGATCCCCCCATCGTGTCGATGCGCCGACCGGCAACCCACACCTGCACAATGCGCGACTTTGGTGCGAACAGCTGCCCTTCGCTGACCGTCAGGTTCGCTGACTTGCCGACCTCAATCGTTCCAAGTGTGCTTGTGAGGCCGAGCAGTGCAGCGGGTTCCGTCGTGAGCGTTGCGATCAACTGTGGTTCGGTCAGCCCTGCGACCATCGCATCACGCACACGCGCAGGGAAATCACTGCGCCGCTCAAGCCGCGCCGTGGTCAACGACACGGGAACGCCCGCTGCAATGAGCCTTGATGGATTCGAAGGCGCCATTGCCCACGCCGCAAGTTCCGTGAACGACAAGCTCTCCGACTGCCGCTCCGATGGCACTTCAATGGCCGCAGGAAAGCGGAGCGGCACCACGGCGGGGACTTTCTGTGCGGCGAACTCATCGAGGTGGCGAAACTCTTGTCCGCTCGCGAGCACAACGACACCGACGCCACAGTCACGCCCAACGGCACATGCGCGAAGCGGTTCCAACCAACTCCCGCAGTCAAAGAAGATGCGACCACCGTCCACTGCAGACGCCAACGCATCGAGTGTCGGCGAAGCAGTGGAAGGCGGATTCACCTGCGGGTGGCGTTCCCATGCCAGCGAACTCTGGTTTCGCCAGCGGGCATCGCGCAGCGTCTGACGAATGAGGGCAACCACACCCATCTGTGACTGCGGATAGATGCCGGTGCGATCGTCGTCCCACTGACCTGCCATTTCGTCGCGCGCGCGACTCATGCCAACGAAAGGGCCGACTCCCGCACCGATGATGCGTGCCTTGTCTCGATCTTCGCCAAGCAGCACAACGCTGCCGCTGCCTCGAAAGATTCCACTGCTCGGATAGAGCGCGGCCACCGTGAAACCAAGTGAACGCATCTCGCGCTCAAGATCGTTCGTGGGCGGTGCAAGATCCTGCGCGCGAATCTGCGGTGTGACCTGCGCATTCCAGTGTGCCGCTGTGTCACTCGCAGCCTTCTTGGCTGCGGAGGTCGAGTCGAGGATGAGGCACGACTCGATGAAACCTGCCGTAATGGTCCACTCGCGCCCGTCGTGTTCCGTTGCGCCATTGGGGACCGAAGTGGAAGCGCTCGGGCCGACCGCGACGATCTTGCCGTCGCGCATCACGATCGTGCAGTCAGTCACCTTCTGATGCGGAGTGATGAACGCCGTTGTGTGTGTGATCGCGTCCCAGCGAATATCGGCGGGGCGCATGCCATTGTCGGGCGCAAGTTGTGCGGTCGCCTGCGAACTGCAGACGACCGACGCGGCGAAGCCGCAGCGCAGAATCATCTCTCTCACGGTGTGCAGAGTGTATGGCTTGAGGAGAGCAGGGCAGACGCACACTCCGAGGTGCGGCTTCCGCGTCGAATGCGGTCAGTGTTCGCGAAGTTCGCCGAGCATCTTTTCGATCGCTGCGTTCAACCGTTCTGGCGTGTCGCACTGTCCATCCGCGATCAGCCGCTTCATCTGCGCCACACGATCTTCGCGGACATCGGGCAGCGCCTTGATCGCTGCAACATGCTTTGCGACAGCTCCGTCGGCGAGCCGGTCAAGATTCGATGGAGTGGTCGTAACGGAATCGGTCGCAGTGTCGGCGTGTCCGCCGAGGCCTGGCTTGGGCGCCTGAGTGTGCTTGGACATGACGCAACTCCTTCGACCGCCGCCTCAGGTCCATCCTCAGCATCGGCCCAACTGTTCCGCGACTTCCGTGTGGTGAGCCCGTAACGGACTCCAAGGTAACCATCGTCACTTCGCGCTCCAACACTTCAACAATTCAAAGATCGATGGTGCGGCGAGTTATGATCCCGTTCCGATGGACGCGTTCGAGGCATCGAGGGTCAATCCGCCGACCATTGCTGGGGTAGCTCTGGTCGTTGCGATCGCCCTTTTTGGAGCAGGATGCGACTCGGGGGGGACGAAAGACCGGAAGAAGGCGACCAAGGAGCAGAATCCCGAGTCTTTAGCCCTCGACGGCGAGATCGATCTTGATTTGCCGCCCATCACCAAATCATCCGCGGGCGTTGCTGCGAGCGTTGGCGGCGGGACTGGAACGATGGACCCCAACCAGAAATCGGGGGCGAAGACCTCCTTTGCAATCCCTGGGAGTCCAGGCGGCGGGAACAATCTGGCTGCTGACCGCCGCGGCACCCGATCCGCAGCGCCCACAGAAGGGTCGGCGGAGTCGACTGGCACCCCCGGCGAAACGCTTGTCGGTGATGACAAGGGTGGTCGCTGGGGCGTTCTGCTTCTGAGTTTCACGGGCGAAGAGCACCTCGAGTCGGCGAAGGCGGCGTGTCGCCAACTTCGACAGCGCTATCCGATCCTGAAGGATTCATATGTGCGCGAGAAGTCCAACGGATCCGTGGTGCTGGTGGGCCGCTTCAGTGCGGTTGACGATCCAGCAGCGAAGCCACTTGCCAAGCAGGTGCAGGCCCTTCAGGATGGCGATGAGCGCCCATTCGCGCGCGCGTTTCTGACGAGGGTCGAGCCGGCGAAGCGAGGATCAAGCGGCGCACTGGAACTTCGTCGACTGCGCGATGAGAACCCGGATGTCCGCGAGTTGTATTCACTCGAGGTCGCCGTTTGGAGCGACTTCGGTTCTGGCGAGATATCGCTTGATGAGATTCGCCGTCAGGCGGAGGCTCATACGAAGAAGTTGCGCTCACAGGGATACATGGCGTTTTACCAGCATGACGATGACAAGCGCATGAGCATGGTCACGGTCGGCGCGTTCGGCAAGGATGCATACGACACAAAGACGATGGTGTACTCCGATGAAGTTGAAGCGATCCGAAAGAACTTTCCGAAGTTGCTCGTGAACGGTGAGGAACTGCTGCGTCCCGTGATGCGTGGATCAAAGGAAGTGACTCCAGAGCGCCCCATCCTGATTCTGGTACCCAACTGATGGCCACGCGGCAGACTGCAAAGAAGGGAACGCGAACGCGATCGGCAGAGGAGCCGCCGCCTGCCGGCGGCGACACGCTCGTTGCAGCGATGGCCATCGCCGCGATTGATCGTCCACTGCTCGAGATGGAACGGGTGTTCGGCACGCTTGGATCCGCGCTCGCATCGGGCCACTGTCCGCATGCATGGATCTTTCATGGGCCGACTGGAGTCGGCAAGTGCACGGCAGCAATGCGGCTCGCTGCGGTGCTTGTCGATCCGCAGTCTGGCAGCGCGGAACGCGCGGCCTGTGCCCCGCTGCAACAGTCGCGCAGTGCCGATCTCCTTCGTGCGGGCACGCATCCCGATGTTCATCTCATTCGTGCCGAACTGGCGGGGTCGAGCGCAGACCGCGAACTCCGCGACCGCAAGCAGGTCAACATTCCCGTCCAACTGCTGCGCGAGCACATGATCGGCGGTACAAGCAGTTCAGGCGGGCAGATCGAGGGTGCGATCTTCAAGTCCAGCGTGCTTGGTGCGGGAAAGGTGTTCATCATCGATGAGGCTGAACGGCTCGAAACGGATGGGCAGAATGTTCTGTTGAAGGTGCTCGAAGAGCCGCCAGCAGGAACCTTCATCGTGCTCGTCACAAGCAGCCTTGATCGCTTGCTCCCGACGATTCGATCGCGCTGTCAGTCGATCGGGTTTTCCGCGCTGCGCTCTGATCACATGAAGCAGTGGCTCGACAGCAACCTCGGGGAAGTCACGGGAGCGCACCGAGCATTCATCGAACAGTATGCGGCGGGTTCGCCCGGCGCGGCTGTGACAGCCGTCACGATGGACTTGCATTCCTTGCATGGGAGGATCGTCCCCATGATGGATCGACTCGAGCGCGGTGCATGTCCACTTGAAATGGCGGATCTCATGAACGAGTTCGCGGCGGATGCTGCCGAGGCGGCGGTCAAGGCGAATGAGAATGCGAGCAAGGAGGCGGCGAATCGCCGCGCGGCCGGCATCGTGTTCTCGGTGATCGGCGCGGAGGTTCGACGCCGCATGTTCGCCGCGCGGACGCATCCCGAGAGACTTCGCTACTGGGCACGCGTACCGATGGTGATTGCGGACACCGAGCGAATGCTGCAAGCGAATGTCAACCAGAAGTTGGCTCTGGCGGAGTTCGTGTCGGCATGGGCCGCACTCGAATCGCCGCAAGCGGGCAGTGCCCGAGGACAGCGCGCGTGAGCGAGTCGCTCGAGGTGGAGCGCGTCTTTCTCTTGCGCGGCATGCCCGACATCGGTTCGGCGGAACGGTGGCGGATTGAACAGGGCTATCTCGCCGGTGCGGGCGCCATTGCCGGACGACTTCGACGAACCACGCTGCCTGACGGTTCGGTGGTGCATCACCATACGGTGAAGCAGGGCGTCGGTCTGGTTCGTGTCGAACGGGAGACAACGATCAGCAGCGATGTCTTTGATGCGCAGTGGGGGAACACGCGCGGCAGGAGAGTTCACAAGGTCCGTCACCGCGTGCCGTTCGATGGTCTGGTCTGGGAAGTCGACCAGTTTGCGGACATGCCGCTCGTGCTAGCGGAGGTGGAACTGCCGAACGAACGCCATCCTCTGCAGATTCCCCCATGGCTGGAGCATCTGATTCGCCGTGAGGTGACGGAAGACGAGCGATATCGCAATTTCATGTTGGCCGTCCATGGACTGCCTGATGAGCCCGTGAACCGTTAGACTGCGCCCCTTCGGAAGACTCCTATGACCATGTTCCAGTGCAAAATCGTGACGCCTGCGGATTCAGTGCTCGATGAAGAGGCGAAGTATGTGACCTTTCAGGCCTTCGATGGACAGCGCGGCGTGATGCGCGGTGCATCGCCTTTCCTCGCCAAACTCGGTGGAGGCCAGTGTCGCATCGATACCGCATCCGGCACAAAGCGGTATGTCCTCAACGGTGGGTTTGCACAGATGAATGCCGACACGCTTGTGTTGCTCGCCGATGGTGCCGAGGATGTGGAGTCGATCAAGCTTGATGAGGCAACGAAGCGAGTCTCCGAGGCGGATGCCAAGGTGACGGCGCAGAACGACAAGCCGCTGACATTGGTGCAGCGCGAGAAGATCGAGTCGGAGCAGTCGCTCGCCCGTGCGCGTGTCGCGGCTGTGCGCCGGGCGTGATCATGGTTGGACCAGGAAAGTCAATGGAGCCATCGCAGTCTGCTGCGAGCGGCGGAAACTCAGGACACGAGGGCGCTGCACAGGAAAACGTGGGGGCAATACCCGAAGTGCCGTGTGCGGATCAGCCGCTTGCGCGGCGCATTGAAGCGCTGATCTTTGCGGCTGAGCGTCCGCTGCCCGATGGGCGCATCGCGGATCTGCTTGGTATCTCGGGACAGGCGAAAGTGGGTGCAGCGATTCGCGAGGCGATCGACTCGCTCAATGTTGGCTACGCAACCGCGGCGAGCGCATTTCGGATTGAACAAGTCGCTGGTGGGAGGCAGGTGCTGACGCAGCCGAACTTCGCGCCTGTTGTGGCGCGTCTGCGTGGCGAGCGGCAACAGGCGCGTCTGACCCAGCCAGCGCTCGAGACGCTCGCCATCATCGCATATCGCCAACCGATTCAGCGCTCGGAGATCGAGGCAATTCGCGGCGTGGCATGTGGTGAGGTACTCCGCGGATTGCTCGAACG
>JBJTUC010000003.1:0-2099 GCA_046080505.1 Planctomycetota bacterium | reverse complement strand
GTCGCCGTGAATCTGAATGCCGTTCTCAGCCGCGTTGTTGTCGTACCGCGCCTTGGTCCAACCCTTCAGCGCAAAGCCAGTGTCTTCGGGGAAGTTCGGATTGCCACCAACGAAGTATGCCAGCGCGCCCTCACGCGTCGGGCGAAAAGTGCGCGGGCCTGACGCGAGCGTCGGCTTGAAGAACACTGTTCCGCCCGCATAGTCGTATGTGTCATCGATCATCTTGCCGGCGACCGCCTTCGCATCACCGCCGCGCGCATGCGTCTGCGCCACATTCACGAGCCCATCGCACCATGCCTGCTGCGCGGCGTTCACCTGCTGCTCAGTGATCGGTCCGCGCGCACTCTGCGACTGCGCCGCGGCTTTCGAACCTGCCACCGTCCCGCTGTTCTTTTCGGCGACGACCGTTGTGTTGCCGCGGATCGACAAGCAGCCGCTTGCAGCAAGGACGAGAACGAGCGTGACAGGAATCAGTGGTGTGCGTGGACTCATTGTCCGCGAAGGCTAGCGGCTCGCCACATCTTCCGGCAAGATCGCAGCCACGGTCGGCAGTTCGGCTGGCTCGTTCTTGGCATCGCCCATCAGTTCTGCGGTCTTGCGCGCGGCTGGCAGCAGTCTGGCATTGAACGAACGCACCGCATCGTCATACGACTTGTTCGCGCCATCGAGTCCCTTCTTCATCTTTTCGAGATGGTCGGTGAACACCGTCAGTCGCTCGAGCAACTGCTTCGCCTGATCACCGATTCGCCGCGCATTCTCGTTCAGCTGCTCCTGCATCCACTGTAACGCGCATGTCCGAAGCAGTGCGAGCAGTGTGGAGGGGGTGGTGATGATGATCTTGTCGCGCAGCGATGAAGTGAAGATTTCCGCATCCGTCTCGAACGCCGCGGTCAGCGCGCTCTCCACGGGGATGAACATGATCGTCATGTCCTCCGCCGTCCCGAAGTCGTTGGTGAGCGCCTTCACGTACTGACGCTTCACGAGCGCACGCACATGCGTCTTGACCGCTTGGGCATGCGCCGTGCGCGCCGCCGCGCGCTCTGCATTGGACTTCGTCGTATCGAGCGCATCGAAATAGCTGTTCATCGGCACCTTCGAGTCGAGCGGAATGAAGCGTCGACCCGGCAACTTGATGATGCAGTCTGGACGCGACATGTCGCCTTCGTCGCTGGTGATCCCCTGTTGAAGCGCGAACGAAATGTGCTGCTCCATGCCGGCCATCTCAAGCACATTCCGCAGACTCACCTCGCCCCACTGACCACGCTGGCGAGTGTCGCGCATGGCGCTCGAAAGCGTCATCGCCGCGGCCGACGCACGCTGCTGCAGATCCGCGATCTGCTTCAGCTGCTCGCCGAGTGCTTTGCTGTCGCCCTCGCGCTTCTCCGTCAGATCCTTCACCAACTGCGCGTTGGCGGTCAGCTGTTCCTTCAGGGGCAGCAGCGTCGCATCGATCGCCTTCTGCCGCGCCTCCAGATCCGCTTGCGACAGTTGGTGCTGGCCATCGAACTGCGTCTTCGCCTGCTTCAGCAACTCCGTCGCGGTGCTTTTGAGCACATCCGACCCAGTGGCTTTGAATGTCTCCACGAGCTTCGATCGCGCCTCGTCGAACGACGCCATCCAATCCTTCAGCATCCGCTCGCGCTCGGCGATGCGCTCCTGCAGCGCGCGCCGCTCCTGTTCCGAGCGGGCGAGCCCGCGCGCCGTCTCGTCCACGCGGTCGCGTTCGGACTTGGTCTCCGCAAGAGAACGATCAAGTTGTTCGCGCAGTGCCGCACTCCGCGCGCCCTCTGCGGCGCCGGATGATTTGAGCCATGCGTAGACCGCCAGCGCACCGACCGCGAGCCCACCAAGGCCGCCGATGAGAAATGCCCCAGTGTCCATGGCGCGATGCTAGATCGCGAACCACTGTCGATCCACCGTCCATGCCTCCACGGAGTGCGGCCGCGGTCACTCGCTGCCGATCGCGTCCCATGCCCCGTCGAACGCCCACTCGTAGTTTCGCCAGCGACCGATCGATGAACGATTGATCGATCGGCGTACCTGCTCGTGACTGAGTGTCAGCACCGTGCGTGAATTCGATTCGGGCGAAAGGGTTGCCT
>JBJTUC010000002.1:0-48428 GCA_046080505.1 Planctomycetota bacterium | reverse complement strand
ATCAAGCTAGTAGCAATCTTCATGTTCCTTTTCCTTCCCTAAAAATTCCTTGGGTGTGCTGAACTACAGCCACACACCTTTCCTTTTCACCTACTACCCTAACCCAGATTCAGTACATGTCAAACCAAACAGGAGTTAATTAGTAACACTGTCAGGATTCCAGAGGGGGGACTGATTTGATAGGTGATTGGCACGTTCAGGCCCATCCCCAACACCAAGTCCAATAATGAGCGCCTCATCCAGCGCCTGTCGCATTTCTGTGACGGTGGAAGCTGTTCTGAATCGCTCGCGAAGTGGCTTAGTGCCAGGCATGCTCTTGCCGTACCAACCCATGCGCAGTTTCATCGTGTGGAGTGCGTGCCGCTCTGAGTAGCCGCGTTCTTCAAGCAGAGTCAGGTGTCGGCGCACCATCATGAGCTTTTCGTGAAGTTCAGGTTCACGGAGGACCGTCGGATCAGGCGTCGGCATCTGCAAAAGTTCCCACGCGAGCCGGAAGATCCATGGTGTACGGAGTGCGCCACGACCAATCATCACGCCATCACACCCTGTCTCACGCAGCATCGCGACCACATGCATCGGTTCGGTGATGTCGCCGTTGCCGATGACGGGAATGCCGCGTACGGCACTGACTACTTCGCCGATGCGCGCCCAGTCGGCCTTGCCGGAGAAAAACTGAACCGTCCACCGACCATGCACGGTGATCGCTTGAATGCCGACGGATTCGAGATCGCGCGCAAGCCTCGGCGCGACGAAGTGCTCTGGATCCCAGCCAAGCCGCATCTTTGCCGTCACAGGAACACTCCCACCAGAATGGCGTTCCACGGCCTTCACGATGCGCTCGGCGAGAAGCGTGGTCGCGCTGCAGTCGCGCAGCAGCAATGAGCCGCCGTGCTTCTTCGCAACCTTGTCCACAGGGCAACCCATGTTGATGTCGATGAGTCGGGCACCATGATCGACTGCCCAGCATGCAGCTTCAGGCAGCGGATCATCGCCGTTGCCATAGAGCTGCATGCCGCACGGGTCATCGGCGGCGCAGGTCGCCGCAAGTTCAAGGGTCTTCGCGGAACCATTCAGAATTGCTCGCGAATTCAGCAGATCAGTACTGGCGAGTCCAACCCCACCTTGCTCTCGGCAAAGCAGGCGAAACGGAAGATCGCAGTGTCCCGCGATCGGCGCCAGGAACAGTGGTGTCTTGAGTGCAAGCGGTCCAATGCGGAGCACGGGAGCATTGTCCTCTACGATGCGCATATGCCAAGCGCCTTTCGTCAGGGATTGCTTCTCCTCGGCGTGATCACGCCCCTGCTCGGCGGTTGCTCCAACGAGTTCATCAGCAGTTATCAAGGAGATCGGTTTCCCGCAACGGAGTCTGTGCAGGTGGTTGCCGCGCAGCCGCAAGGCAGCGGACTGATCGGAGTTTCCTCCTTCTCGGCAGGGGCAGGCTTTGGCGAACCCGAGGCGATTGCCGCTGCATGTGCGGTTGGCGCAACCAGTGTGCAGTGGGGGAAGGGATTCGACAACGGACGGCGACCAGCAGGTGAGGGAACGGTGTCTTCTTCGCTCACGCCGATGCCGCCAACCTCCTCCTGGTCACCTGCGCAACCGGGAGGTCAGCTTTATCGCTATGTCGCGCGCTTCTACCGAGCTGGCGTTCCCAACTCGCCCAATGCGATGCCGATTGCGGATGTGCCCCAAAATGGCGACGCGAGTCAGGTCATTGAGGACTCGACGGCGGCGACCAAGGAAGCATCGGGTCGCTGAGCGAATCGCAGACGAAGACACGGTCTCGCTTGCGTCCCGTGACTTCGCGCAGTGAGCCTTGCGATACGAACTTCTCGATGATCGCCTGCGCCGCGCGGAATGTGATGTCGAGCGTGCGTGCAGCATCACTGACGGTGATCTGAGGTCGTTCCACAAGGGTGTGCGCGAAGAGCACGCAGTGTCTCGGCGCTCGCATCGCTTCAGCGGCGTGGATGAGTTGCGCGCGCGCGGCATCAAGCCGCAGCAGCAAGGCCTGGAGTTGCTGGGCTTCATCCGCAACGAGCTTCAGCCAGAAGCGATGCCAGAGGATGAAGCGCTCGCGGTCGAGTGCGCTTGCGAGGAGTTGTCGATGCTTGGTGCGCGATTCATCGCAGGTGGGAGCGCCTGCAACCATCGGGACCGCCGTCGCCGCTGCACCGCTCACCATGGATGCAGCGTGAGCGTGGGCCACAGAGAGAGACGACTCGCCAAATGGCTGAAGAACCGTGAACAGCCAGATCGTCCAGGACGCACCGCACATTCTGCGGTGCAGCAGCGTGCCATCGTCGATGTTGCTGTGCTCACTTTCTCGGAGTGTTCGTTCCCACTGAGGCATGATCGTGGCGAGCCAAGCCGGTGGAGCAGGCACATGGGCGATGCCCGACTCACCACCCGCTGCCGCGCCGAGCCACGCCTGCGTTGTACGAATCGGTGGATTCGGTCCGCGGAGCGAGTGACGAAGGAGCAGTCTTGCCTTGGCAGCGGCGCGCCACTCTGCCGCATCGAGCCATCCCGCGAGCCGCCCAACGGCAAGCAGCGCGCTGGCGGTTTCATGGCAGGAGACAATCTCCGGTAGTTCCATGTGAGGTCGCAACGCCCATGTCGTGACGGGAAGTCGCCGCACAATCTCAAACGAACCGAGATCGCTCATCGGTTGGCGGTCCATCGAACGGGGTGCGATGTGATGGGGAGTGATGGTCATTGCAGGGAAGGGGGGGAAAGTACATCAGCGGCCAAAGCCGTCGACCTTCCCCTCTTCGATTCGGTAAAGCGCCAGCAGAATTCGCCCAACGCGGAAGGGTTCGATGCGCAGCCTGCCCTGGATTGTGCCGTAGGAAATCAGATGTCGCCCGCGGACCTGCACGGATTGACTGAGCGTCACCTCGATGCAGTCGAACGCCGTGGGCGGCGTTCCAATGCAGCATCCGTCCCACCTGTTCCGCATCACCAGCAGTTCCGAAGTCTGATCGACCGCCACGGGCGGCGCGAGAAAGCCGCTGATCTCTACATGTGTTCCGTCATACCTCGCGATCCTGTCTGGAACGGTGATGGACCCATCCGCTTGAGCGCCCTGTTCCGCCGCCATCAGCAGCGGCCAATTCAGTCGGTAAGGATCGCGCTCGGATCCCGTGCCGCCCGCTTCGGTCGTATCTGAGTCTGTTCTGTCCAACGAGTCTGGCGTGTGCGTGTCCGAATCTTCTTTGCGGATCACAAGAAGCACAGCAGCCGCAGCCACCAGCAGGAGAACGGGCATCCAGAATCGTCGCACGCGGCGTTCCTACGGCTTCATGAGTGCACGGATCGCATCGACGCACTCGCGCACGCTTGCATGATTCGTCTGCAGATGAAGCGCGGGTGCTTTCGGTGCCTCATAGGGCGCACTCACACCCGTGAACGAAGGCAAATCACCGCTTCGCGCACGCGCGTAGTGGCCCTTGGGATCGCGCGACTCGGCGACTTGCACGGGCGCGTCGACGAACACTTCGTGGAACGCCAGCGATGCGTTCTCGTGACGGCTGCGGACAAGTGCACGGTCCGCGGCAGCGGGACTCACCATGCTCACGACCGCAGTGGAACCGCTCTCGGCGATCAGCAGCGCAGCTTCGCCCGCGCGCCGCACCGCCTCGGCACGACCCGCGTCGGAGAAATCGAGTCCCGCGTTCAAGCCGTGGCGGAGCGTGTCCCCATCGAGCACGATGCATGGCGTGCCCGTTGTGAGAAGAGCGTCCTCAAGTGCAAGAGCGATGGTGGTCTTGCCAGACGCAGGGATGCCCGTCAGCCAGATTGTGCAGCCTCGCCGTCCAAGGCGCGCAAAGCGGTCCACTGCAGCCAGTTTCGCATGCGGGACTGCATCGGGAGTTGGGCGTGGAGCGTTCATGTATCGAGGCGTTCAAGCGTGCCGACGAAGACCGAGGAAGGGTAGTCCAATCGCTACGCTTCTCGCACATGCACGATCGGCGCTGGACCCATCTGGATGATCTTGAGGCGGAGGCGATCCACATCCTTCGCGAAGCGGCAGCGTGCTTCGAGCGGCCCGTGCTGATGTATTCGATCGGGAAGGATTCGACCGTTCTGCTGCACCTTGCACTGAAGGCGTTTTGGCCTGCCAAGCCGCCATTTCCGCTCCTTCACATCGACACGACTTGGAAGTTCCGCGAGATGATTTCGTTCCGCGACGAGACGGTCCGGAAGCATGGGCTCGATCTTCGCGTCCACACGAACGCAGATGGGTTGCGGCAGGGGGTTTCACCGATCACGCATGGGAGCCGTGTGCACACCGATGTCATGAAGACGCAGGCGCTCCGCCAAGCGCTTGAAGCGGGGCGGTACGACGCAGCGATCGGCGGAGCACGACGCGACGAGGAGCGGAGTCGTGCCAAGGAGCGCATCTTCAGCTTTCGTGATCGCAATCATCGTTGGGATCCAAGGCGGCAGCGTCCTGAGTTGTGGAACATCCCCAATACGCGCGTGCATGACGGCGAGAGCATGCGGGTGTTTCCATTGTCGAACTGGACCGAGCTCGATGTGTGGCTCTACATCCTTCAGCATCGGCTACCAGTCGTGCCGCTCTATCTGGCGAAGCTTCGTCCCGTGGTCGAGCGCGATGGGCTGCTGATCATGCGGGATGATGATCGGCTCGATCTTCGAGCGGGCGAGCGCGTGCAGGAACGCGTGGTGCGCTTCCGCACGCTTGGGTGCTATCCGCTGAGCGGCGCGGTCGAGAGCAGTGCGGACACTCTTGAAAAGGTCTTGGAAGAAATGTTGCGTGCGCGCACGAGTGAGCGGCAGGGCCGAGTGATCGACCACGATCAATCTGGCAGCATGGAGGAGAAGAAGCGCGAGGGCTATTTCTGATGTCGTCGATGTTGAACGATGACGAGACGCTCGGGGCATTTCTCGATCGATATCGGTCCATGGAATTGCTGCGCTTTCTGACATGCGGTTCCGTCGATGACGGCAAGAGCACACTGATTGGGCGCCTGCTGCACGATACGGATCGTGTGTATGACGATCATCGCAAGGCGCTCGAAGAGGACAGCAAGATTCATGGCACCCAGGGTGGCAAGATTGATCTGGCATTGCTGGTGGACGGACTCAAGGCGGAACGCGAACAGGGCATCACGATCGATGTGGCGTGGCGCTACTTCTCGACGGCGCGTCGCAGTTTCATCATCGCGGATTGTCCGGGCCACGAGCAGTACACGCGCAATATGGCGACGGGAGCAAGCCACTGCCAGTTGGCGATCACGCTCATCGATGCGCGCCATGGCATGACGCGGCAGACGCGGCGTCATGCGTTCATCGCGGCACTCCTTGGGCTGCCGCAGATGGTCGCTGCCGTCAACAAGATGGATTTGGTCGACTGGGATGAAGCGCGTTTCCGTGCTGTGGAGCGGGACTTTCTCGCTTGGTGTGCGCGGCTTGGAACCCCCGAACCGACGGTGGTGCCGATCAGTGCGCTGCACGGCGACTGCATCGTGCACCCGAGCGCCCATGCGCCTTGGTACCACGGCCCAACGATTCTTCAGCTGCTCGAGAGCGTTCCTGTGATGACGCCGTCTGCCGATGCGCCGCTGCGCCTTCCCGTGCAGCATGTGATACGCCCTTCACTGGACTTCCGCGGCTTTGCTGGGCAGATTGAATCGGGGAGTGTGGCGGTTGGTGACCGCGTGCAGGTGTTGCCGTCCGGTCGGCAGACTCGTATTGCACGCATTGCGCGCGATGGGACGGATGGTGGTGATCTGCAGTCGGCCGCTGCGCCGAGCAGTGTGCTTGTGACGCTCACCGATGAGGTCGACTGCAGCCGAGGCGATGTGATCGCATGTGTTGGCGGCGCACAGCAACCCGTCGTATGCACATCGATCGAGGCAGATCTTGTGTGGATGGACGAGACGCCGCTGATTGCAGGCGCGTCGTTCCTGATGCGCATCGGAACGCGCACTGTTCCAGCAACAGTTGTTCGCATTCGGCATGTCGTCGATGTGGACACGCTCGCGCAGCATGCACGCGATTCGCTCGAGTGGAACGAGATCGGTCGCGTTGACATCGTCACACAGCAGCCCATCGTTGTAGAGCCATATCGACAGATGCGTTCGCTCGGTGCGCTCATCCTGATTGACCGCGTGACGCATGCCACGGCTGCAGCGGGCATGGTGCGTAGCGGCGATCCACATGAACCGAATCCTCGCCGCGCGCACTGGGCGACGCGGCCGGCTCCCACGATCGAACCGCCTGCGGGTCGGAGTGCGATCGAGTCCGTGGAACGCGCCGCACGATGGCGGCAGCGACCTGCTGCGATCCTGCTGTTTGGTCCGCCCAAGTCTGGGAAAACGCGTCGTGCGTTCGCGCTTGAACGCCACCTGTGGCAGCAAGGGCATGCGGCGATGGTGCTCGATGGACAAGCGCTGCGGGGCGGGCTCAGTCGTGATCTCACTTTCAGCGACGAAGACCGAAGTGAGAATCTTCGCCGTGCTGCTGAGGTCGCGCGACTTCTGCTTGATCAGGGGATGGTCGCCATCCTCAGCATGGTCGCGCCACAGTCGGCGGCGCGCGACCTTGCGCGCGATCTGATCGGAGCCGATCGTTTCCTCGCCATCGATTGTTCCGAGGCAGGCGCCGACGATGCGGCGCTGTTCCGAGATGTCGAGTCGTTCATCCGGCCCGACCGAACACCTGGCGCAGGATGAACGGCAGCACTTGATGTGCTGGTACTTCGAGTTCGTCAGCGTCCGCGTCGTCCACCATCAAGACAGGGCGAAGCGCATGCGCGCCCTCGATGCGCCCGTGCGATCCTCGTACGAGTGATGCATCGAGTGGAATGACATCGAGGAGAGCACGCTGGCCGAGTCGGCGCTGCAGCAGACGCAGCGCGATTCGCACCTTTGGAAGCGTGAGCTGCGGATCGAGAAACAGTTCGCAGGGGTCGTAGCCTGGCTTCCGATGAATGTCGACGGTTCTCGCGTAGTCGGGTGCGAGCGCATCGTCGTTCCACCATGGATATGCGAACCAACTGTCCTCGGCGGCGATGGCGACGAGATCACCGCTACGGCGATGCGCGATGCCAGCCAGCTGTTTCCCGCCATCATCGAGAACCTCCGCCACGCCCGGTGTGGCACGCAGGAGCTCAGCGACTGCGCCTCTCTCGGCTGCGCGCGCCACATGGATGTGCGCGACCTGATGATCGCACACGGCGAACGCTCGCGATGCGCCGACATCGGCATGCTCGCGCCCGAGTTCGTTTCGGAGTGCGACAAACCCTGCGCTACGCAGCACTCGGTTCAGATGCACGGGACGTCGGACGGATGCGATCCCATACTCGCTCAACACCATCACTCGAATGCCGCGGTCATCGAAGAAGCGAAGCAGGACGCCGAAGACCTCGTCAATCTCGCGCAAGTCCGCGCGGAGGTGCGGGTTTGCGGCATCACCGCCAAGTCGCTGCAGCGGATAGTCCAAGTGGGGGAGGTAGACGAGCGTGATGGTCGGATCATGCCGCGCAACGGTCAGCATGGTCGCGCGTGCGATCCACTGGGTGGATCGGATGTCCGCGGCGGGACCCCAAAAGTGGAAGAGCGGGAACGCGCCGAGTTCGGATTGCAACTCGTCGCGCCATGTGGATGGCGTGGTCCAGATATCCGGCACCTTTCGACCATCCGCGCAGTAGACGGGGCGTGGGGTCACGGTGATGTCCGCCCCCGAGTGCATCGCGTTCCACCAGAAGAGATTCGCCGTCGAGACCAACGGATCGCGGCGGCGTGCGATTTCCCAGAGCCTCGGGCGCTGCACAAGGGCAGCGGACTGCTTCCAGAAGTGCACCTCATTCAGATCGCGGTCAAACCATCCATTGCCCACGATGCCATGGTCGCTCGGGCGCGTACCTGTCAGGATGCTTGCTTGAACGGTGCTCGTGACCGCAGGAAGATCGGGCACCAACGATCGGATCCCGCCGCAGCGGCGCGCGAACGCAACGAGATTTGGAGTCGATGAGCCGAGCAAATGCGGCGTCAGTCCGACCACGTTGAGGATCGCAAGGCGCTGTGCCACGGCTCGGAGAGGGTAGGGCAGACGATCGTGGTGCGGTCAGCTGCCTGCGGTCTTGCGTTGCAACATGCGCGTGACGAACCAGAGCGCAGCGCACACGCCGAGCAGCAGCGGTTGACCAAGGACGGTGCAAAGGCATGCATCAAGCATCGCGAGCGCGGCGATGAGAGCCGCGACTCCTGCGGGTCGGCGTGATGGGTGATTGAGTGCGGCGACCAGTCCGCGCGTCGAGATCCACACGAAGCACAGTGCAGCGATACCGGCGAGCGCGATGACGACAAGGTGCGCGATGCCACCTGCGGCGTTGCCGAAGCGCATCATCCCGAGCGACTCGCGCATCGACACCGACAGCAGCACCAGTGCAGGCACAAGCCCAACCGCCGCGATGAACGGCAACCATGTACGAAGCGCAGGTGGAATCGGGCGACTGCAGATGGGCGGGCGTGCAGTGAGATCGCAGCCGCATTCGCTGCAGCGGATTGCGGATGCACCGTGCAACTGATGTCCACAGCGTGCGCATCTGGCTTCGGTGAAATGCTGATCCGCCTCGCGCCGCGCCACGATCGAAAGCATGAGCGTATGAAACGCGATCGCGAGTGGCGGAAGAACCAGCAACGCAAGGAAGCCAGACGCGTTCATCGAGAGAAGTCTGGTGTCGAGCGAGCCAGTCCGTGCGAGCAGTGCAGTGCAGACAGAGACGGGCACCAAGAAACGACACGCCGCGAGCAGCAGCACAGACCATGCCGTGCGCTTGTGCAGCAGGTTGTATGAAATGGCGGCGAGCGATAGCAGCAGCACAGGGATTGTCGTGGCTCGCCAGCTCGTTCGAATCTGATCCGCGCGATCCGCTTCGAACCCGGTGAGATCGAAGGGATCCGTCAGCAGCATCACGGCGATCCATGCTGCCGCTCCAACGATGGATACTGCGATCCACACTCGTCCAATTCGATGCAGCATGGTGGACTGGGAGCGGCGAGCTTTGTCGATAGTCCACACACCAACGAGTGCGGCGAGAGCGAGTGGCAGTATGCCGCTGGTCATGCCGACGCCAAGCGAGAGACCGATTGCGAGCAGTGCGATGAACGCCGTCCATGCGGCAGGGAGACGGATTCGCCCGCTTGCAACCGGACGCGTGGGGCGTTCGATGGAATCGATGTCGCGGTCCACGATCGCGTTCAACACCATTCCAGCGAAGTAGAGCGCGCACATCGCACACACGACTTCAAGAAGTCCGCTAAAGACCAGCCCGGGGTAGGAAAGGTTCGCGCGAACCGCGGCGGCCATCGCAAGCCCGACTGCGCAGTCCGCCAGAACTGTTGGAGTGTTGGAAGCGCGGACGAGTGCCATCCACTCCCACAGTTCACCCGTGGTAGCGCTGCGTTCGGGGATCATGTGCGTAGAAGTGCGTTCAACCGTTGCCGTGTCCATGACAGTTCATCGGCAATGCCGTGGGCCAAACTATCGCGGCGGAGATCAATCGGCAGAGCATCCCACGCATATGTCTCGACCTCGAAGAGTCGGACGCCATCCCCCGGCTCGATCGCCTCGAAGCAGGTTTCGATGTCCCGGCGGGTGGTGCTGAGTGGACCGACGAACTCCAGATCGACGGGGACATGGAAGTGGACACGCCACACGCCATTGGGCGCGTCATCGAATGCGCTTCCGAGATCCTCGAAGAAGTGCACCTTGGCTGCCCCATCAAGCACGCAAGTCTGGTGAAGAAAACGCGGTTCATCGAAGTTCCGCAGCGCTCGAAACGCGCGTTCGGATCCATCGCACGCGAGCGCACTCGATACCTGCACCTTGCCGACTCGGACTCCAGCGCGTCGATAGTTCGCAAGGACATCCGCTTGTGACTCGAACATCACCGCGGCATGGCAAATGTCATGACAGATGCGCACATGGCGCATTGGATCGGGAAGATCCGCACTTGGTCGGATCGCCTGCCTGAAGAAATCGATGACATCCTGCGACCTGTCGAGCACGCAACCTGGTTCCGGTTCGATATCGAGGTGAATGCAGAGCCCTGTGCGGTCCTCAATGGACCGCAGATGGCGCGCCACTTGATCGATATGCGCCGCTGCAAGCGCCGCATCCTGTCCACAGCCATCCTGCGAGAACCCATCGCGCCATGCGATCGGCAGCGTGGAAATCGACGCTTCGTGGACGGTCGTTCCACCGGAGGCAGAGACACCGCCGCCGCCGCAGAGCACGGCGAGAATGTCTGCGAGCGCGGTCGTGTACTTCACGCGCCGTGGGTCGCGCCAATCGGGTTGATAGACCGACTTCTTGACTTTCGCCGCACGAAAATCGCCGAACGGAAAGCCGTTGAGCGTGAAGACAGAAAGCGCTCGCTCCCCGAGCCAATCACGAAGGCGCGCGGCTCCATCATCCGCTGCGAGAACTTCCTGCGCCGCCTGAGCGCTCAGCCAAAGTCCAATCGGCAGGGGTACACCGCCGCCGTGCAATCTTCGCACGGCGACCGCATGACGTTCAAGCCCATCGAGTGTCTGCGCAAGCGATGGACCACCATGCACATTCGTGCAGTAACCGAGTGTCGGTGCAGTCATCGTGTGACCGAGGTGTTCGCGCGCTCGCGTGCCGCGTGTACCAACTGAGCGACGATGCCATCACCCATTCTTGCATCTGCTGTGCGCTCAGGATGCCACTGCACCCCAACATAGAAGGGGCGCTTTGGGGATCGGATCGCCTCCAGCACGCCGTCGTCACTCCACCCGATCGCATCAAAGGGCCCAGGTGCCGCGAGCGCCTGATGATGCCAACTCGCGACGGGACCACTGCCGATCGCGCTCTCGACCGCATGGACATGATCGAATCTGTGACGATCCGCATCAGGCTTGAGGTCATGCAAATGCTGGATAAGCGGACAGCCCGCGTGCACACCCATGAGTTGCATGCCAAGGCAGATACCAAGGACAGGCAGTTCTGGTTGTGTATCGAGTGCGCGAAGCAGCGCGAACTCCGCAGCCTGCCGCGCTGGCTCCATCACCTGCGCTTCCGAGTGGAGTGCGACGCCAAAGGGACGAACATCGATGTCATCACCGCCCGTGATCACGATGCCATCGCAGCGCTGCAGCAGCGTGGCGCGGGTCTCGGCGATCGCGGGCAGAAGGAAGGGAACGCCGCCCGTTCGAATGACCGCATCGAGATAGCTCTGCTTCACTTCATGTCGCAGTCGTCCCTGTGGATCGCGAACGAGATTGGCGGTAACGCCGATGACAGGCGGGTGCATCCGACCATTATGGCCGATCATCGCCCTCCGCACCCGCCCATCATCGGCTTGGGTCAAAATCACTGGGCGATTGCGTAGCGCAGCGACACGGTGGCACGGACGCTCTTTCGGATCGCGGTGGTATCGCTGTAGCCATAGTCACTGACATTCGTGGATCCCTGCGGCACGATTTGAAAGACGCCTTGCGAAGCATCGAGCAGTGCACCAACTCCCTTGCTCGATCCTGCCGCCAACAACCTTGCTCGCTCCGCAGCGTTCTCGGTTGCCTCACGAAGCAGTTGAAGTTTGAGCGTTTCAAGCGATGACACCCAGAACGATGGCGAGCCAGATTCGATCTCGATGCCATCCTTGATGAGGTTCGTGCAGCCGCGGGATATCTCTGCGATGGCGTTCACGTTGTCGCTCAAGACGCGGACGCGTTGGTTCAACACATACGACTCGACCGTGTTAGTGTCCTTGCCGTCGGCAGTCTTCTGGTAGATGCGCGTCGTGTCGATTTCGGAGATTTCGATCGTGTCCTTTGCGAGCACCGATGCGGTCAGCACCGTGGTCAACGCAGCCGTGGAACGCTGCTGAATCTCAAACGCCTCGGGAAGCGTCTTGCCACGAGCAAAGATCGTGGCGTTCCACGATGCCCGGTCTGAAATCACATCGCGCGCCGCGACACCGCGCACATCAATCGGTGCAGCCGTGTCATTGAAGTGCGCGATCGCATTGCCGAGTGATTGAGATGCGAGCACAAGTCCGACAGCAAGCGATCCGCCGAGCAGGAACATTCCCCACCCGATGCCATGCGATTTCTTTGATGCGATCACATCTGTGGTTGACGGCGAAGTGGGGAGTGATGGGAGCGATGTCATGGTGAGCCTCCGTGCTGCAGGATCATTCTGCAGATTGTGCGAATGACGCGGGCTTCCGTGCACCGCGTTGGAAGGGTGAGACTAGGAGTCACTTTGCCCTTGTAAAGTGGGAACGTGCGGACTTTTCGCTTTTTGATCGGTGTTGCGTTCGGCTATGCGGCGGTCGTTGTGACGGTGATGTTTCTCACAACGCTGGTGTCGCTCACGCTCGGATCAAGGTTCTTGGACACACGCGCACCCGATGCTTGGTCGCTCGCACAGCTGGCAGTGGTTCTTCTGATTGCGGCGATGAGCGCCTGGTGCGGCGGATTCGCGGCGGCATGGTGGGGCGGCGGTCGTGTGTGCGGCTACGTGCTCGCGGCGCTTCTGCTTGTTGTGGGTGCCGTCGGGCTGCTCGCTGCGCGCGTGAGTGGTGCCGCGAGCGCAGTTCCGCTTTGGATGACGGTGGTCGCACCAATCGTGGGGTGCATCTCGGCAGTCATTGGAACGCACTCGCCGCGAGCCGAGCACCGAAGTGCAAGCAAAGTGGAGCCCGCCCGCATGGAGTCGCCATGAACGCACATCCGCAACCAGATGTGGTCATTGTCGGTGCTGGACACAATGGGTTGGTGGCTGCAACGATGCTCGCGCGCGCCGGGCTGCGCGTTCATGTGGTGGAGGAGCGCGCGATCATCGGCGGGGCAACGCGAACAGAACGACCCTTTCGCAAGGTGCCAGGCCTTGCGACATCGACGGCCTCCTATCTGCTTGGCCTGATGCCTCCTGAGATCGAGCAGCGCACGGGAGTGAAACTCGAGGTCATTCGCCGCGACCCTCACTACTTCCTACCAATGCTCGATGGTCGTTCGCTGCTCTTCGGCACGGATCACGATGCGATGCGCAGCCAGTTTCTTGCGATGTTCTCGGAAGCGGACTGGCGGGCGAACCGCGCGCTTGCCGAGGAGATCAGCCAGCTGCGCGACGATCTGGCGGCAAGTTGGCTGGAAGAACCGCTGTCGGCGGAAGCGACCGCGTCCCGCTGGATTCGACCGTCACTGCAGCAGGTGTTCTTGGACCTTGTGCATGGAACGGTTGAGGACTATCTCGCTCGCTTCGGTTTCCAGAGCCAGTTGCTGCTGGCGATGTATGCCGTGACTGATGGGTTCTCGGGCCTGTGTGGAAGTTTCGGTACTCCTGGCACGGGGATGAACTTCCTCGTTCACAACATGTGTAGGTGGCCAGGCAGCGATGGCACCTGGATGGTGGCGCGCGGAGGTATGGGAGCGATCGCGCAGGCGTTCGCGACTGCGGCACGAACGCACGGCGCAACGATCGAGAGCGGCACGGCGGTGGAACGCATCACACTGCAGGGTGGTCGTGTCGATGGAGTGGCGCTTGCGGATGGTCGGCACATTCGCACGCACTGCGTGATCAGTGGCGCAGATCCGTTTCGTCTTCGGGCGCTCGTGGGCCGCGCTGCGCTTTCCGATTCGCTGAATGCACGGATCGATGGATTTGAGCGACCCGGTACCACCATGAAGATCAATATGGCGCTGAGCGGTCTGCCTGTGTTTCGATGTCTCCCAGAGGAACGAGGGCAGCACCGCGGCACCATGCATCTGCTGCCGCAGGGGAGCGATCCCATCGCAGAGATTCGCGCCGGATTCGATCAGGCAATGCGCGGCGAACTGCCTGAGTTTCCGACGATCGAGTGGTACATCCACACACAGGTCGATCCGTCCCTGCGCGATGCGGAGGGGCATCACAACGCTGCGTTCTTCATTCAGTGGGTTCCCAATCGCCTGCGAAGCGGATCGTGGGAAGATCAGGAGGAGTCCTATGTACGCCATCTGATCTCTGTCGCCGAACGATTCTGTCCAGGACTCTCCGCGCAGGTTGTGGACACTGCAGTGCTGACGCCACCAAAGATCGAGCGAGAAATCGGCATCACGCACGGCCATATTCATCATGTGGACAACACCTTCGGGTTTGATCGGCGCATGCCTTACTCGGCCAGCGTGCCGGGGCTCTACGCGTGCAGCGCGGGGTGCCACCCCGCAGGATCCGTGATCGGCGCAGCTGGGCACAACTGCGCCGTGCGCGTACTGAAGGATCTCGGCCAGAGGTGAACGAAGCAGCGAGGCCGGCGGTGAAGTCCGCGTCAGCGACCCGTCGAGAATCGACCAGACTGCGAGAGAAATCGAAAGGGGTTCTCGAATGACACCTCACGGACCGCCTCTTCGAGATGCCCGCGCCCACGCATCTCCTGTTGGCACTTGGGAACGGCCAGTGGATCGCTCACACCCCAATCTGCCGCCGAGTTGATCCACAGTCGTTCTGTGCCATGCATCTCGAAGATGTCGACCGCGCGCTGCGGCGTGCACTTCGTGTCCGGGTACAGCGTCATGCCCGCCCAGAAACCGCGCCGCAATACTTCACCAACCGTGTGTTCCTCGACATGATCGATCAGCACGCGTCCTGGGTCGACGCCATGTTCACGAATCGCATCCATGATGAGGCGCGTTCCCTTCAGCTTGTCCTCCAAATGCGGCGTATGAACGAGAATCATCAGCTGATGCTTCGCCGCGAGCGCGATGTGTTCATGCAGCACCGTCAGTTCGTTGCGAGAGTTCTTATTCAGACCGATCTCACCGATGCCGAGCACATTCGGGCGATCGAGGAAAGACGGAATCTCCGCGAGTACTTCGCGGGCGAGACCGATGTCTTCGCTCTCCTTCGGGTTGATGCAGAGCCATGTGTGGTGGCGGATGCCGAACTGCGCGGCGCGGCGCGGCTCGGTGTCTGTGAGCAGGCGGAAGTAGTCGACGAACCCCTGCGCGCTCGATCGGTCGTATCCGGCCCAGAAGGCTGGTTCGGTGATCGCCACGCAACCCGCGAGTGCCATCGCGCGATAGTCGTCGGTGGTGCGCGAGACCATGTGGATATGCGGGTCGATGTACATCTGTCAGCGATCCTGCAGTGGAACAGCTCCGATGGCACCCTTCATCGGCGCGCGGTCAATCGGTTCAGTCGAATGATCGCTCCATAGTTCGAGCACGCGGCGTGCGCGTTCAGGCTTGCCATCGACGAGCAGGCGGATCGCCGCGACCAAGGCGCGCATGCGAACATCTTCGCTGCGATCGGCGGTGGGTTCACCACCCGCCTGCGCGGCTCGGTCGTAACGATCGAGAAATGCCGCAAGATCAAGCACCTTCGCGCGGTGCTCAAGGAAGTAGCGGTCCGCGACTTCGCGTGCCTTCAGCGGGATCGACATGCCATCCATCCTACGGAGCGAGTGATCGAACCGCCGCGCGAAGTGCTGGCGCATCCACTTCGTGCACATCGATCGATGCACCGATCGCCGTGAGCTGCGTGATCGTGAGAACGCCACCAAGGTGCTCCCGAAACTCCTCAAGTCCCCGCAGTAGCGCATCGATGTCCTCGAGCAGGGGGTGCCAAGTGGGCAGCTGCAGTGCGCGCAAGCATGCCGTCACGCGCGCCGCGTCGTGCTTCGCAAGCAGACCAACGCGCTGCGCATAGGCGCAGTCGAGCGCGATGCCAATGGAAACGGCCTCGCCGTGGGGAATCGCGAATCCGCTCATGGACTCGAGCTTGTGTGCGGACCAGTGTCCAAAGTCGAGCGGGCGCGCCTCACGCAGTTCGAAGGGATCGCCGCCGCGCGTGATGTGCTCCAGATGCAGCTGTGCGCAGCGAATGATGGTCGGCATCGATACACGAATGTCGCGCGCCGCAATCCGAGGTGCATCACCCTCCATTCGCGCCAACAGAGACGGATCACGAAGGCAGGCGATCTTGACCGCCTCACTGAAGCCAGCTCGAAAGTCACGGCTGTTGAGTGTTGTCAGATAGGTCTCGTCGCACAGCACCGCCCACGGCACGGCGAACGCACCGACATAGTTCTTCTTTCCGAATCGGTTGATGCCGTTCTTCACGCCCATCGCCGCATCATCCATGGCGAGCGTGGTGGTCGGGATACGAATCAGCCGAACACCACGGTGCGCGAGTGTCGTGCCAAGACCAACCGCATCAAGCATCGCGCCACCACCAATGGCGATCACAAAACTCCTGCGATCAATGGAGTGCCGCTCCGTCGCGGCAATGACTTGATCGACAATGGCGGAGTCGTTCTTCGCGGCTTCCCCCCCCGCAACGATGTCGATGCTGCAGAGGTCGGGTAGCGTGTGCCCGGCGGATGCTTGTGCGCTGAACCACGATTGCAGCGCACGCGCACCCTGTGGATTGGCGTTCTCCACTCCGGCATCCACGAATGCAATCGCTCGTCGAGCGCCGCTTCCTGTCATCACATCCCGCAGCACACCATTGGAGGGATGGAGTAGCCCTGCGGAAAAGATCACGCGGTGGTGAAGCGGCAGTTGGAATGACTCGTCAAACCGCATCGGACCTCGAAGGATAGGTCGATGAACGCACCCCCGTCCTCGCGCCAAAGGAGAAGGCCACGGCAGAGGGCGTTCTGCCGTGGCTGGTGCCCGCGAAAACGCTTCGCAGGTTCCCCGCTCTTCGAGAGCGGGGGAAAGATGTCCGTCGTCAGGGCATGGGCTTCACCATCGTGAAGCGTGTGCTGCCCTCCCGTTCCACAAGTATCCGAACCATCCCGCGCGACCCTGCGCGCTCGAGCATCGAATGCAACTGCGCGACACTGGGAACAGTCGATCCGTTCACTTCACGGATCACATCGCCTGGTTGCAGTCCGGCCTGCGCGGCAGGACCGCCCTCGAGTGTCGACGCGATCACCACACCAGGTTGCCGTGTTTGCAATGCGGCTGCAGTTTCCGCGTCGAGATCGATGGCCTCGATGCCCAACTTCTCTGCGGCGGTCGATACGGCCGGTGGGTCATCGGAAAGCTCCACGCGTCCCTGCGTGGGGCGCTCACCAAGCACAGCCTGAACCTCCACTCGTTCACCTGCACGCAGGAGTGCCAGTGTGACCCGAGCCTGCGGTTCGCGAGTTGCGATCATCCGCATCATCGTCGCTGGCGTCGCTGCGGTGGTGCCGTCGACCGCGATGATGATGTCACCACTCTCAATGCCCGCACGTGAGGCGGGAGTGCCAGGGAGAACAGCCGCCACGAGCACACCGCTGTTCGATCCATGGCCAAAGCTCGCTGCGAGATCGCGGTCGAGTTCCTGCATCGACACACCCAACCATCCGCGGCGGACTTGGGTTCCAGAGGCGAGTGCTGATGCGACGCGTTGCACGACATGCGCGGGGATCGCAAAGCCGACACCCATATTGCCGCCATCGCGTGATGCAATGCCACTGTTGATGCCGACAACCTTGCCATCGATGTTGACCAGAGGTCCACCAGAGTTGCCCGGATTGATCGCGGCATCCGTCTGGATGTACTCCTCGAGCGTCGACAGCCCAACGCCGTCGCGTCCCTTCGCGCTCACGATGCCTGCGGTCACGGTGTGTCGAAGCCCGAACGGGCATCCGATGGCAAGAACCCAGTCGCCCGTATCGATCGAGTCGCTCGTGTCGAACTGCGCTGGGGTCAGCGGGGTTTCGTCGATACGCACGACCGCGAGATCCGTTTCAGGATCAGTTCCCACAACCCGTGCGATGCGTTCGCGACCATCATCGAGTCGCACGAGCACCTCGTCGGCACCATCAATCACATGATGGTTGGTGACGATCAATCCATCAGCGGTGTAGATCACGCCCGTCCCCTGACCGCTGCGCGGCGCACGCTGTGGAGCGAGCGGCGAGGGCGTGCGAGGCTGCCCAGTGCTGCGCCCGAAGTTCGGGGAGAAGGGAGGGCGGTCAATGCAGGTGATGGACACCACGCTGGCCTGTGCAGCGCGCGCCACTTCGCGGAACGCACGCGACAGATTGCGCGCATGCTGCAGTTCCCCGCGGATATCGGTTGATTCCGTGTCTGAGTCAGTGTGTGCAGCTGCTGACGCACGCAGCGACTGCGCAGTGCTGAAGAGGCAGGTGAGGAGAAGTGCGGGTGTGAGTGTGCATCGCCACGGTGTCTGGCCTCTTCCACGGAGAAGCCAGCTGATCGGGCCAATATGCGTATTCCAGGCCTTTGTCCGAATCGCTTTCCCGCCCTCGACTGCCATACTCATCTCCTTTCGACGCGAGCAGTACGCCCGAGCGCCGAGGAGGGTTCGGGAAAGTTGTCGATCAGTTTGCCGTGTTTCTCGACAGTCTGTGCAGACAGATGCCCGCGGCAACGCCAGCGTTCAAGGAATCGACGCCCGACGCGATTGGGATTCGCACACTTGCGTCCGCCACCTCGCGTACCGCAGGGGAAACGCCCGCGAACTCCGCGCCGATGACCAAGACGGTTGGCGGCGGATCGCACTTCTGTCGATCACCGCCCTGCTGTGCACAGACATCATGGATGGAGAGTGCGTGCGCGCCCGCATCGGCGGCAAGAACGCGGAGCTCCGGTCGCGCTGTGCGCAGTTCGCGCAGCGATGCGGCCAGGTCGTCGCACCATGCGAACGGCACGGTCAACGCATGACCCATCGACACGCGAAGCGCCTTTCGATAGAGCGGATCATGCGAGTGGCGCGAGAGCAGAACACCATCCACGCCGAACGCCGCACAGCTTCGGAAGATTGAGCCAACATTGTCCATGTTGCTCACTTCGTCAAGGGCGACGAGCAGCGTTCCCGTACGAAATGGATCACTCTGGGGTTGGTGTCGCTCGACTGCACTCCTGACGCCGATGGCCAGTGCGCCGCGGTGCACATGGAACCCTGTCAGTGAAGCGAGGGTGGACTCATCCGCAATGAGGTGCGGCGTGCACGGGTTCGCGGACGCGGCAATCGCGGCTGCCGTACGCGCGGCGAGGCGCGGTGAAGTGAGCACGCTGCGGGTGAGGCCCGGAACGCGCAGCATGATTTCGATGATGGGAAGCGTCTCGCCGACAAGCAGCCCCTCCGCTCGGCGCGCTCCACTGAGATCGCGATCGCGCAGGAATCGGTAGTCGTCGAGTCGAGGATCGCGCGGATCAGCGATGTGTTCGCCTGTGCCGCTGGTCATGCGTTGTCGTGGCGCCTCGGGAAGGCGTGCGCGCGCCGCCTCAGGAGATGAACTCGTCCGGGTGCTCGAGAAGCCGCACGACTTCGGCGAGGAAGCGAACTGCTGCCGCGCCGTCCACGACACGGTGGTCGCAGGAGATCGAGAGGGGCAACACGACGCCCGCATAGAACTTGCCGTCCTTGACCAAGACACGCTCGCGCCCGCGACCGACCGCGAGGATTCCCACCTCGGGATAGTTAATGATCGGCGTGGCAAAGAGTCCGCCATGCGATCCGACATTCGAGATCGTGAAGGTGCCGCCGAGCGATTCCTCGCGCGTGATCGAGCGATCGCGACAGCGCGCGGCGAGATCCGAGATGATGCGGCGCAATTCAAGAAGTGACTTGCGATCCGCATCGCGAATGACAGGGACCATGAGTCCGACATCGGTGTCGACGGCGAGTCCCATGTTGATCACGCCCTTCAGCAGGATCTCGCTCGCCGCATCATCGACATTTGCATTCAGCGCAGGGAAGGTGCGCAGCGCACGACACGTGGCCATGATCACAAACGGAAGCAACGACAACTTCTCGCCGGTGACTCGCGAATACTCACGCTTCTTCGCTTCGAGTGCGGTGACATCTGCTTCGTCCGTCGCGGTGAAGTGCACGGCGGTCTGCACCGAACGAGCGAGCGCCTCGGCGATCTTTCGGCGGACACCGCGGAAGGGGATGCGCTGCGCGATCCCATCACGGTCAACGGGGGGGGCGGCAGTCGGCACAGGCACGGCACGGGCAGAGACGGTGAGGGGTGCGGCGGTTGGCGCTCCACCTTTGGCGCCGCGCGCGAACCCTTCAACATCGCTGGCCGTCACGCGACCGCCGCGACCCGTTCCCTGCACATGATTGATATCAATCGCCAGTTCGCGCGCGATGCGGCGCACGGCGGGCGTAGCGAGCGACTTGCCGTTCTGCTGGGGGACAAGATGCTCTGCGTGACGGCGCGCGAAGCGGCTCGAGACATCGAGCGTCCCCTGCACGCTGCCGACCACCGTTCCCTGATCTTTGCCGCTCGCACCTGCGGCAACCTGCACAGACATGCACGCAGCAGCAGGTGCCGCGGCACTCGGCTGGGTCTTCGCACCCGAGGTGCCGTAGCGAATGAGAACGCTCGCGACCTTGATGATCTCTCCCTCCTTGCCACACAGTTCACTGATCGTGCCCGCCCACGGACTTGGCACTTCCACAAGCGCCTTGTCTGTCTGCATCTCGGCAATCGGCTGCGACTCCTTGACTTGGTCACCTACCTGCACAAGCCAACGAATCAACTCCGCTTCGACCAAGCCTTCGCCGAGGTCGGGCAGGAGGAAGTAACTCTTGTCTGCAGGTTGTTTGAGTCCGGCCATGTTGGGTGGAGGAAAGTGTCGGGATCAGCGAGACGCGAAGGATAGGGTGATGTTGGAGGGCAGCTTCAGAAGGTCAGCGCGTCTTCGATCGCGCCACTGATGCGCGAGGCGTCAGGCATGTACGACAGTTCAAGTTTGTAGTACGGCATGATCGTGTCGAACCCGCTGACACGCTGCACAGGCGCTTCCAGATGCAAGAAGCAGTGCTCCATGATCGTGGCGGCCACTTCCGCACCGAGACCGCATGTCCGAGGCGCTTCATGCACGATGACGCAGCGCCCCGTCTTGCGGACGCTCTCTGTGACGGCGTCGATGTCCATCGGATAGATCGTGCGAAGGTCAATCAGTTCGATGGAACGGTTCGACTTCTCGATCGCCTGCATGCACTGGATCACGCTCGCGCCCCAGCTGACGATCGTGAGGTCGCTGCCCTCGCACACCGTGCGTGCCTTGCCGATCGGGATCGTGTACTCGTCCTCGGGAACTTCTTCTCGGAAGGCGCGGTAAATGCGCTTGGGTTCGAAGTAGATCACGGGATCAGGATCACGAATGGCGCTGATGAGTAGACCCTTCGCGTCATAGGGCGAGCTGGGCATGACAACCTTGATGCCGGGTTGATGCGCGTAGATCGCCTCAGGCGAATCGCTGTGCAGTTCGGGTGCGTGAATGCCGCCGCCGACTGGCACGCGGATCGTCAGCGGTACCGTGAACGCGCTGCGCGTGCGTGTTCGCATACGTGCAGCGTGGCTGCAGATCTGGTCGTACGCGGGGCCGAGAAAGCCTTCGAACTGAATCTCGGGGACGGGCCGCAGACCGCCCATCGCGAGGCCGATCGAGGTCCCGATGATGCCGCTCTCTGCGAGCGGCGTGTCGACGACACGACGAGCGCCAAAGCGCGCCTGCAGTCCCTCGGTCACACGGAACACACCGCCGTTGATGCCGACGTCCTCGCCGAGCAGCAGCACGCGTTCATCACGCTCCATCTCTTGGATGAGCGCCAAGTTGATCGCTTGCACAAGGTTCAGGTTTGCCATGGATCAATGTCCTTCCGTGTGCACGGCCTGTTCGCCGGCGAGCGAATGTGTCTGCAGCGAATCGCGCTGGCGCACGAGGTCGGGCGGCAGCTGCGCGAAGGTGTGATCAAAGACATCGCTCGTGGGTGGTGCGGCGATCTCCTCCGCGCGCGTGACAGCGGCGTTCACACTGACTTCGATGCGTTGGCGCATCGCGTCCTCCCGCGAGGAATCCCAGAGTCGCTTGGTCTCCAGCAGCTTCCGGGTTCGGATCAGTGGATCGCGGAGCTTCCACAGATCGACTTCCGCCTGATCGCGGTAGCGGCGCGCGTCGTCGGCTGTGGTGTGATCGCCAAGGCGGTAGGTGACCAGTTCGATAAAGGTTGGACGCGATGATTCGCGTGCACGCTTGGCGGCGGTCTTGACCGCGTAAACGCAGGCAAAGATGTCGTTCCCATCGACCTGCAGACAAGGCATGCCGTAGGCGATACCGCGCTGCGCGACCGTTGGCGCGCTGCACTGGATGCGCTGTGGAACGCTGATCGCCCACGAATTGCTCTGGCAGCAGAAGATCACGGGAATATCCAGGTTGGCGGCGAAGTTTGCCGCCTCATGGAAATCGCCTTCGCTCGATGCGCCGTCGCCGAAGAATGTGCACGCGATGCGCGATTCGCCGCGGTACTTGCTCGCCCATGCAAGGCCAGTGGCATGCAGCATCTGCGTGCCGATCGGCACGGCGATCGGCGTCGCGTAGTGCGCTGCGGGCATCGCGTTGCCTCGCTCATCACCCATCCAGTGCAGCAGGATCGACTCCATCGGAACGCCCCGCCAGAAAAGCCCGCAGTTCTCGCGGTAGCAGGTGACGAGCCAATCATCGCCATTCAGTGCGTAGGCGGCACCGAGGCTCGTGGCCTCTTGCCCCATGTTCTGCGGATAGGTGCCCATGCGACCCGAGCGCTGCAACTTGAACGCGACCTCGTCGAGGTAGCGACACGAAGACATTGCTTCGTACAGGCGCACGAGGTCCTCGTCCGGGATGAGCCCTGCGCCGAGCTTCTCATCGAACTCGCAGTGCTCGTCGAGGATCGAGATGCGCTCGATTTCCGCCTTGAAAACCGTCTGAATAGGCATGGTGAAAGTGTAGCGCGGCGTGTTCAGCGCGCGCACACACATCCGTCCGCCCGCAGATCGCTCGCCCCAGCGAAGCCATCCTCGACGACCAGAATCGCCTGACCGCGACCGAAGGCGACACTGCGTTCTCCAGCAACGCTGATGCGGTGTCCACGTTCGCGCAATGATTGGATGGTCGCCTCGGGCCAATGTGGTTCCATCTGCACATCGAGTCCACGCATCCACTGCCAGCGCGGCGCATCGAGTGCGGTCTGTGGGTTTTGCTTGTGGTCCGCCATGCGCGTCAGTACCTGTACATGTCCCTGTGGCTGCATGAAGCCGCCCATCACACCGAACGCCATCGCGGGCACGTCACCGGTGGGCCCGCTGCGCGTGATGAACCCTGGCATGATGGTGTGGTAGGGACGCTTCGATGGTGCAGCCTCATTGGGATGACCAGCCACAAGTGTGAAGCATGCACCACGGTTCTGCATCGCGATGCCCGTTTCAGGGATGACCACACCTGATCCGAACCCGGTGTAATTGCTCTGGATGAGAGACACCATCTGGCCGCGCGAATCCGCCGCGCAGAGGTAGACCGTTCCGCCTGGCCGCGGCGCATCGGCACAGAAGTCCTGCGCGCGGCTGGGCGTTATGCGTGCCGCGAGTTCACGCAGCCGATCTGGGGCGAGCAATGTTGCGGCGTCCGTTCGCATGAAACGCGGGTCGGCGACATGCGCGTGCGCATCGGCGAATCCAAGCTTCACCGCCTCAAGTGATGCGTGGACGTTGTCCGCACAGTCAGGGTCCGCGGCCGCGAGATCGAGGTGAGCGAGGATGCCGACGGCGATGAGCGCGGCGATCCCCTGATTGTTGCCGCCGACCTCGTGGAGGCGGAGTCCTCGGTAGGGAATGGAGATGGTCTCGCCCCACTCGGTGATGTGCTCGGCGAGATCGCTCGAGCGCAGGAAGCCGCCCGCGCCAGACGAGGCGCGGTCGATCCGTGCCGCGAGATCTCCGCGGTAGAAGTCCGCTCCGCCTGAGGCGGCGATCGCGTCGAGCGTTCGCGCATGATCGGGCAGTCGCACGCGCTGTCCTGCGAATGGCGGAGCACCATTCACAAGGAACGTGGATCGCCACGCATCCATATTGCTGCGCTTGGCATAGGCCGCCGCAGCGCGCGACCAGAGTTGCGCGGTCAGTGGCGCAACATGGAATCCCTCGCGTGCGATTTCACTTGCCGAGCGAAGCAGATCGGCGAAGGCGAGCCGTCCAAAGCGGGCGTGCATGTCCGCCCACAGAGCGATCTGCCCAGGAACAGTCGTGGGCACCCATCCCTCGGTTGGCATTCGATTGTCTGTCAGGGATGCGCGTGTGAAGGCAGCAGGTGAACGCCCGCTGCCATTTGCGGCATGCAGTCGCGAACCATCCCACACGATCGCGAAGGCGTCGCCGCCAAGGCCGTTGGTGGTCGGTTCCGTCACAGTGAGCGTCGCTGCGGCGGCGATCGCAGCATCGACGGCAGAACCACCCGCGCGGAGTATGGCGAGCCCCGCTTCTGAAGCGAGTGGTTGACTTGTGGCGACCATCTCGCGACCGAACACCAGTTGTCGCTGCGATGGATAGGTGAGCACACCAGAGCAGTCGATACGAGCACCGACGATCGCGTTCTCCTGCGACACGCCACTCATGGTTCGGGTGGCGAGCCCTGATCGCCCACGACTTCGTCAGCGAACTGAACGATCACATTCACCTCGGAGCCGGTGGACTGAGAAAACAGCCCACTGAAAAATGTGCGTGCGGTGTTTCGCGCCTCGAGCCGTGCTTCGGCGAGTGCAGGGCGCGATCCTCCCGCTTCGAGGACTGCGGCACGGATCAGCGCCTTTGCCTTGTCGATGTCGCCGCCGCTTGGAATGATGTGTTCCATCCAGTCGTTGTCGATGGTGACGCGAATCCGAGAGGGATCCGACTGCACCTCGATGATGCGATCATTCACCACAGGCGGCGGTACCGTGAGGAGGACCGTGTTTGCGTCGAGCGCGCGCGCGTTCCAGCCGTCGCCTGCAGGCAGCAGATATTGCACGCGATTTCCAGGGACATCAAGTTCGATGCGGACCGAACCGATGGGGACTTGAATGCCGAACGCACCGATGGAGGTCGTGCGATCCGTGAGGACTCGTGCTTGCACTTCCCGCCAGCCGACCACGAGCCCGCCATCTGGTTGCAGATCACCAAGTGCAGTGAGCAGCGATTGCTGCACCGTGCTTTGCATCAGATTGAACGTGAATGCACCGCGAACGAGCGTGCGGAAGCGCTCTGCTGCACCAAGGAGATCACAGCGGACAGCAACAATCACAACAACGAGCAGCAGCAACAGAGCGGTGACGCCTCCACAGCCGCAACAGCCGCCGCGTCTGGTTCGAGCGGGCGCCATGCCGCGAAACTTTCAGCGAGCCGCGCCGACAGTCGCAGCACTCTTGCCATTGCGTGCTGCGTCAATCTTGCGGCGGGCATAGGTGACCGCGGCATCCGAAGTGCTCTGCGCGTGGGTGGACTCATGCAGCACGGTGAGCGTCGTGTCCTCGATCGCAGCAACCTTGCGGTCGATCTCCGCCTCCGTCAGACCGAGGTGAAGCCCACCGAGGCGAATCACTCCTCCTGCATTGGCAATGAAGTCAGGCGAATAGAGGATGCCGCGCTTCTTGAGATCTGCGCCTTCCTGCTGAGGATTCAGCAGCTGATTGTTCGCGGTGCCACAGATGATCTCGCAGTGCAGGTTGGCGACCGTGTTGTGATCCAGGACGCCGCCCATGGCACACGGCGCGAGGATGTCGAGTTTCTCGTGGAAAAGATTCCGATCGTTGCCGAGCGCAACACAGCCGAGCTCTTCGACCGCACGCTTCATCGTTGGGATATGAACGTCTGTCACCATGACGGCGGCGCCTGCGGCGCGCAAGAGCTTGGCGAGCTTGTAGCCCGTCGCGCCGCATCCCTGCACGCCTACCGACAGATTCGAGAAGTCAACCTTTCGTCCAAGGTGGCGCAGACACGCCTTCATCGAGTTGAAGCAACCGAGCGCTGTCCACGGTGAGGGATCGCCGCCGTGCGAGACCGCCTCGCCTCCCATGATGTGGCGCGACTCTTGCGCCATCCAGTCGCAAAACTGCGGACTGACGCCGACATCTTCCGCGGCGATGTAAGAGCCGTTGAAACTCTCCACAAAGCGACCCATCGCGCGCCCCTGAGCTTCCGTCGGTTGGTCGCCCTGCTTCTTCAGCAGGATCACGCTCTTGCCGCCGCCGAGCGCAAGGTCGGCAGCGGCGTTCTTGAAGGTCATGCCCTCCGAGAGACGCAGCACATCGAAGATCGCATCGTTGTCGTTCGAGTAGAAGAAGCGGCGCGTTCCGCCGAGTGCGTTCCCCAACACTGTCGAGTGGACGGCGATGATGGCGCGCAGCCCGGTTGCCGGATCATTGCAGATGGCGACGCGTTCGTGGCCGTGCTGAACCATGCTCTCAAGAATGTGCATGCGATGCTCCAGATGTGAGGGTGAAAAGGAAATCGAAGATCGAGCGAAATCGTTCGGTCGGATGACCGCGAGCGGGATAAGGTAGCGGCAGACGCCGGTCGGCTCCAAACTGCGACCGCGCTGTCCGCGTCAAGCGTTTGCAGCGCGACGAGTTGCGGATCACACGTTGCTGCCGTGGAACGCCGATCCGCTGCCGAACTGTTTGATGCCTTCGGTGGGTACGGGTTTGCCAGTACCGCGTGCGGCCATGACGGGGGTTCGCTCGGGGATTGAATAGTCCGCGTTGCTGAGCAGGTCCGCGCGATCAAGCACGGAATCCCCACACGTGCGGGCGATTCCATCGTAGTTCCAACGGAGTCCGCGGGTTTCTTCGTCGATGCGTGCGGTGGCAATGGCGCAGAGTTCGTCGACCACCTTGAGTTCATGAGCAAGATCTGCACCTTGGAGTCCTGCACGAATGTTTGCATCGCATCGGCTGAGCGTGCAGGTCATCGCATGAATCCAAAGCGCACAGTTGGAAAGTCGCGCCTGAATGAACTGATTATTGATGAGCGACTCCTGATGTTCCAGGTTCATCATCTTGGTGTTGTAGGAGTGGTCACGAATTCGGAACATGAGTTCCTGCGCGTGTCGCTGCAGTTTCGGGTGCACTTTGCTGCACTTGGGCACCGAGCGCCGCATGGACATGAAGAGTTCGCCGCCGAGTCGCGCCGCTGCGCCGAGTTGTCGGATCGGGTTCTTCTTGATGCGCAGCATCCACTCTCCAAGCTGCTTCGATCCCCACGCCCAGATGAAGGTGTGCATCACCTCGTTCGCACCTTCCACGATGGTGTTGATGCGGGAGTCGCGCCAAATGCGCTCGACATGGTTTTCCGTCATGTACGACTCTCCGCCCATGATCTGGAGTGCGTCGTTCACGGTCTGGTAGCCGTACTCGCTGCAGAAAACCTTGCACATCGCCGTCTCGAGCATGATGTCGTTGTCGCCACGGTCGAGAAAGCCTGTGGTCATGTAGAGCATCGCGTCCATTGCGTAGACATACGCCGCGGAGCGAGCGAGCCGTTCCTTCACGAGATCGAACTCGCCGAGCGAACGATCAAACTGATGGCGGTACTTCGCCCACTTCGTCGCTTGCTCAAAGGCGTATCGGGCACCGCCGAGCATGCCCGCGGAGAGCGTGCATCGCCCATAGTTGAGGCAGGTGAGCGCCACATTCAGTCCGCGCCCCTCCTTGTGCAGCAGATTTGCACGCGGAACTCGAACGTTCGTGAACTTGACTCGCGCCTGCCATGTGCCGCGGATGCCGCACTTGGAGCGGTTGCGGCTGAAGATGTCGATCCCCTCCATGTCCGGCGTGCAGATCAGCGCGGTCACTGCCTCCTTCGTCTTGCCAGTCTTGGGATCGGTGACGCGCTGCTTCGCCATTACGGTGAAGAGGCCGCTGAGTGCGCCAGATGTTGCCCACTTCTTTTCGCCGTTGAGCACAAAGTGCTGACCATCTTCGCTGACTTCGCAGTGCGTTTCTTGTCCGCCCGCATCACAGCCGACGTTCGGCTCGCTGAGGCAGAACGCGCTGAGCGTGTCCTTCGCCAAGCGCGGCAAGAACCGCTTCTTCTGATCTTGGGTGCCAAAAAGCATGAGCGCCTTGCATCCGATGGACTGATGCGCGGAAACAAGGACCGCCGTCGATCCGCATGTGCGCCCGATGCGCTCGAGTGCCCGGTTGTAACTGGTGATGCCAAAGCCACCGCCTCCGAACTCGCGGCTGATCGTCATGCCAAGGACGCCGAGATCAAACAACTTCTGCACGACCCAATCAGGAATGTTCTGTTCCTGATCGATCAGATGGGTCGGATGCTCGGTGCGCAGGTAGTGATCGAGGCGTGCAAGCAACTCGTTGCAGCGATCCGTCTCCTCTCGTGCAAGGGTCGGATAGGGCAGCACCACGTCTTCGCGGAAGTTGCCCCAGAAGTAGTTCTTGACGAGACCCATCGTCTCAGGATCCGGGCCAAGCATCTCCTGCGCCGCTTCGATCTGCTTGCGGTCCTTCTCGGAGATGTTCTTGAGGTCGCTTGAGAGGGATGATGGTCCTTGATGAGTGGTCATGGGTGAGGTCGATGGGTGCGAGAAGGTGGGGTGGGGACTCTGCCCGAACATGCAACGATAGTCCAAATGTGGCGCCGAATAGCAGAACTCTGGATTGGGGATCGGGCTCGACCAGGCGTTCGCACGATCCACGCGCCTTTGGTGGACAAGCCGTTTAGCCGCGCAAAAACTGCTCAAGCTTGCCCCGCGCAAAGGGGGTGTGCCGAAGGGCGATAAGTCGGGCGCGCTCGAGCGCAAGGGCGGTGGTCCAACCCGATGCACAACCTGCTTCGATGCAGTCGAACACGGCAGTCGCCGCCTCGGAGGCGGGAACAGACACTCGCGCCTGCGCGAGGGCCGCATGGATGCGCTCGGCATCTGGCGGCGTGATCGCGCGCGGATGCGAGAGCGGTTGCGTGCGTGAATGCGCGGCGAGCCAAGCGCATGCAGCGGGCAGCGCATCGGCGAGGGCGTTCACGGTGCCATCCAAAAGTCCATGCGGCACATCGCTGATCGGCATTGTCGTGCCGTTCGCCGTTGCAATGATCGCAGTGGCTGGATCGATGCGCGCAGGGAGCATCTGCGTGCCGCCCCAACCAGGGCAGATGCCAAGACCACACTCGGGGAGTCCAATGCGCCAAGGCTTTTCGCTGGCACTTGGAAGAACGCCGAGCATGCCATCGCAGTGCATGGCGACCTCGAGGCCGCCGCCGAGCGCAGCTTTGTGAATGATGGCGATCGACGGGCAGCGCATGGAGTGCAACTTGGCGAACGCCTCCGTGCCCGCCCGCAGGTAAACATCGAGCGCCGCGTCATCGAGTGCATCAATCTCGGCCAGATCGGCGCCTGCAATGAACACGCGCTCGCTCGACGAACGCAGGATCAACCCCCGCGGTCCCGATGCGGCGACCGTATCGAGCGTTTCCGTCATCTGTGCGATGAGCCAGCTGTCGAGCACCACGACACCGCCGCGTGGCTTGGAGGGATTGGGCGTGAGCGTGACGATGACGATGCCGTCGGCCGTAGTTTCAGTGGGGAGCATCGGAGGAATCTCGTTGTGCGTTGATGAGCGGTCAGCGAGCGGGATTCGCTGCAGGACCGCCCTGCGGCTTCAGCGCGTAGAGACGCGTCAGCGACGCCTGCGCCTCGGGCCCTGCGATGACGCGTGCGGAGAGTTCTGCCGCGTCCGCCGCGATCTTTTCATCGAGCGATCCGTCGAGCTCGTTCAACATGCGCTTGGTACACGCGAGCGCCTCCGCGCCACCCGTCGCGAGCCGGCCCGCAAGTGCGGCGACTTCGGCGTCGAGATCGGCAGCGGGAACGCAACGCGTGACAAGTCCGCGCGCAGCGGCCTCCTCGCCGCCCATCGTTCCGCCTGCCAGCAGCATGGCGCGCGCAGGTCCTGCACCGATGCGCCGCACAAGCCAAGGCGCGACAACGGCAGGACAGACACCGAGGTCGACTTCTGGATAGCCAAGCTTCGCTTCGGGATGCGTGATCGCAAAGTCACACACCACTGCGAGTCCGCAGCCGCCGCCGATCGCAGCGCCCTGGACGCGCGCGATAGTCGGCACAGGCAGTCGCCGCAGTGCAAGAAGTGCCGATGAGAGTCCGCGCAGCATGTCGCCCATGCGAACGGCATCATGCAGAACGCCCTTGAGATCCATGCCCGCGCAGAAACTCTTGCCTTCGCCCGCGAGCACCAGGGACCGAACGACGCCTCGCTTGCCGTTGCACTCGACAGCGGCCGCATCGATGCACCGTCGGAGCGCAACGATCGTGTCACAGTCGAGCGCGTTGCGGGACTCGCTCCGACGGAGCAGAATGGTGGCGCAGCCATCTGCAATCGTGAGGGAAGCGCGCTCGGTCATGGTGCGGTCAAGGGTAGTGCAGCACAGCGGGTGGATCACATTCGCGCACGCCGTTGTTGCCAGAACGAATCGAGCATGCTGCGCGCCTCAGCGGTACGGCACACATCGATCGTTGCTTGCGCCGCGCGGTCGACGGCCGAGCCGAGTGAACCGGTCGCCTCCGTGCCGTCCACTTGATTGAGCCAAGCCTTGGTGGCGCGCAAGGCGTGTGGACTCTTCGCACAGAGTGACTCAGCCAACGCTGCGACAGCGCCGTGAAGCGCGCCTTCATTCGCATGCACGCACTGCACCAAACCGAGCGACTCGGCTTGCCGTGCAGGAAGGATCTCACTCGAGAGCGCGATACGCCGAGCCACGCCGAGCCCCGCCGTGGCAAGCAGCACCGGGACATTCACCGCGGGCGACACCCCGATGCGATGAACGGGATAGCCGAAGGTTGCGTCCGCCGCCGCATGCACGATGTCGCAGGACATCACGAGCGCGCATCCGCCAGCGAGTGCGGCGCCTTGCACCTGTGCAATGACGACCGCGGGCAGCGCACGGATTCGGGCGGTAAGCCGCCCGAGCCGCTCCACGAAGAGCGGCAGCAGCGCGGCATCTTGCACACACGCCTCGAGATCGAAGCCGGCACAGAAGGCGCTGCCATTTGCGCCAAGAACGATGACGGATGGTGCGTCGTCGATGTCCCTCGGATTCGCCTCGTCGAGCGCGCGCTCAAGCTGATCGAAGAGCGCCGTCCCGAGGGCGTTTCGGCGACGAGGATCGTTCAGCGTGATGGTCAGCAGACGACCTGAGCGCTGCAAAATGACCTGTGGCTGTTCGTCGGTCGTCATGGGGTTCTCTTCGCGAGACATTCGCGTGGTGCGCAGGGTAATGTTCGCGGTGAACCGATGCCTTCGCGAGCGAAACAGATCTGGTTGGTGCGTCATGCGGAGACCGAGTGGAGTGCCAATGGGCGCCATACTGGTCGGAGTGACATTGCGCTGACATCGGCGGGCGTTGCGAGGGCGAATGAACTTGGCCCCAGCTTGGCCGCGGAGCGTTTCGACTTGGTGCTTTCGAGTCCGCGGAGCCGCGCGCTTGAGACCGCGCGTCATGCGGGGTTCGGCGGAACGGTCGAAGTGGAGGAGGCGCTCGCCGAGTGGGACTACGGTGAGTACGAAGGGCTGACTTCAGCTGAGATCACCGCGCGCAGCCCCGGATGGGATCTTTGGCGTGCAGGCTGTCCCGGGGGTGAAGGAATCGATGCGGTCGCCGCGAGGGCCGAACGCGTGATCAAGCGCTGCCTCGCAGTTTCTGGAAATGCGCTGCTGTTTTCGCATGGTCACTTCACGCGCATGCTCGCCGCAGTGTGGCTTGAACTGCCGCCGACCCGTGGACGAAGCTTTGGTTTGAAATCAGGATCGATCAGCGTGCTTGGATTCGAGCATGAGAACCGCGTGATTTGGCAGTGGGACCGCGTCGACGCGTTCGAGGGGCACTGAGCATGTCACCTGAGAAGAAGCCTGACGACAACGGCATCGTCGATCCGACCATCGAGAGCGCGGAGGATGTGCGCGTCGATGATCTGATTGAGGCAGATGCGCCGGTCGAGCAGATCGCCGAGGCAGTGGAAGCGCAGGAGGCGGCGGATGCCGCGGACACTCTTGAGACGCTTCCCAAGGATGAGGCATCCGATGTCGTCAGCGAGATGGATGTTGATGCAGCGGCTGATGCGCTGAGCCACATGGTGACCCCGCTTGCGGTCAGCGTTCTTGAGGATCTGATCGATGATGACCCTGGCTACGCAGGGCGTGTGCTGGCGGAGATGGCGCCCGATGATGCGACCGACTTGTTGCAAGCCATGCCCAAGGCGGACCGCGATCGCCTGTTGTCGCTGATGGGCCCCGACACCGCGTCTCGTATCCGCGAGTTGATGGTCTATCCGAAGGAGAGCGCGGGTGGCATGATGACCACGCAGTACCTCTCGGTGCGAGAGCAAGAGACTGTCAGTGAGGCGATCGAGCACATCCGCCGCGGGGAGCCCGTCGAAAGTGCGCAGCAGGCATTCGTGACGGATCGAAAGGGGAGACTGCTTGGCACGATCGGCCTGCGACGACTCCTGGTCTCGCGTAGTCACGAGCGAATCGGCGAGATCTGCGAACGCCGAGTGGATGCCGTGCAGCCAGAGATGGACCGTGAACTGGTCGCGCGTGAGTTCGAGCGATACGACTATCTCGAGTTGCCCGTGGTGGACTCGTCACAACGACTGCTCGGCATTGTGACAGTCGACGATGTGATCGACATCATCCGTGCTGAGGGGACCGAGGACGCGCAGCGCATGGTGGGTGCGGGCAAGGAGGAGGGCGTCTATTCCACTGTGCGCCAGAAGCTCCGTGGGCGCTTTCCATGGCTGATCGTCAATCTGTTTACAAGCGCGCTTGCCGCCATCGTGGTGTTTCAGTTTGAGGGAGTGATTGCGGAGATCGCTCTCCTTGCGGTCCTGATGCCGATCATCGCCAATCAGTCTGGCAACGCGGGACAGCAGTCGCTCGCCGTCACATTACGCGGCATCGTGCTCGATGAACTTTCAAGCGGGAGGGCGGTCACACATGTCAGACGTGAGCTGACGGCGGGTCTACTGAATGGCGTGTTCTGCGGACTACTCGTGGGTGGTGCGGTCGCAGCGATCCGAGTGGCAACCGGTTCTTCATGGCATCTTGGTGCGGTGATTGCAGCAAGCATGAGTGTGACGCTCATGATCGGTTGTGCGACTGGCAGCGCGATGCCGATCATCGTTCGGCGACTTGGGTTCGATCCGGCCACCGCATCAACCATTTTTCTCACGATGGTCACTGACAGCATGAGTTTCTTCGTGTTCCTCGGTCTTGCGAGCTTGTTGAGTACGTGGATTCTGCCGTGATGTCGGACGCGTGGTTCGACACGCTCGTCAAGCCCACGTGGAATCCGCCCGCGTGGATCTTCGGCCCAGTCTGGACGATCCTCTACATCATGATCTTGATCGCGGCGATTCGACTGCTGCAAGATGCAGGATGGACGCGCGGACGCTGGGCGATCAGCATGTTTGCGCTCCAAATGTTGCTCAACCTTCTTTGGCCATGGATCTTCTTTTCTCGACACGCGATCGGGTGGGCGCTCGTGGACATCGCGTTGCTGTGGGTCGCACTTGGCGTCACCATCATGCTGTGCTGGCGAGTGTCGTTCGGAAGTGCACTGCTGCTGTTGCCCTACTTCGCGTGGGTATCATTTGCCACGCTTCTGAACGGGGCGTTCTGGTGGCTGAACCGTGGAGGACCTGCGGGAACATGACCCGCGCCTGAGAGGAGGTCTTGTGCCTGACGCATCCGAACAACCACCGCTTCCAACGAACACCGCTTCCGCGTTGGGCCCCCAACACTCGCGCATTCACCTCGCACTCGGAGGACGACAACTTGGATCGTTCGACATCGCTGAAGTGAACGCCAAACTTCGGTCCGGCGACCTGCCGGCGCTGGGGACGTTGGGCTGGTACGAGGGGCAGCGCGAGTGGATTGCGCTCGACCGCATCCCTGGAGTGCATGTGCCTTTGACGCCACCGCAGTTCGGCGAGCCTTCGTTGCACGCAGGTGCCTCAAGCGTTGTCGGCGATGCGACAGGGGGGATCATCCCATACAAGAATCCTCCGGCGCTGATCGGCTACTACCTTGGCATCGCAAGCTTGATTCCAATTGTCGGATTTGTGGCTGGTCCTGTCGCACTTGTCCTTGGCATCATGGGTCTGATTCGGCGTGCGAAGCAGCCGGCGATTCGCGGTGCAGCCCACGCTTGGGTCGCGATGATCCTCGGCGGTGGATCGTTCATCGTGCATCTCACCTTCGTTGTCGTGATGGCTGTTCGGTAGCCTTCGCTGCATGCGCGTTGCGCTGAACCACTTTGTGACGCGACATTCAATGCGGGCGGTCGTGATTCTGACGCTCCTGTGTCTTGGAGCTGCTGCTGCTCGGCTGCAGGGGAGCGTTCAAGCGGAACAGACCGCGCCGGCCCAGTCATCTGCAGCGCAGTCCGCTTCTGCGCAATCGGCACCAGCGGAAAAGTCTGGTGCGACCATTCGCGGTACGTTGCCGATCGTCCCACGCAAGCGACCGCAGGTGAAGGAGTATGGCGCACAGCCGGCGATCAAGGTGGAGGCGCCAGATGGGTCGATGAGCGTCGTGTGGATCGGATCGGGATTCGCGCCAATCGATGGCAGCAGTAGGCCGGTCGAGAAGATCACGCAGTCTGGTTATCAGTTTCGGCCCGAAGTCACTGTGATCCAGTGCGGCACGCGAGTGGCGTTCCCCAACAGTGATGACAACTACCACAGCGTGTTCAGCCTCTCGGAGAATCAGAAGTTCGATGTTGGTCGCTTCGTGAAGGGTGAAGAACCCGAGGCAAAAGCATTCATGGTTCCTGGCGTAGTCGATCTTTTCTGTGACGTGCACGACCACATGCGTGGGCACATCATTGTTGCCGATACGCCGTGGTTCGCACGGAGCGATGCCGCGGGAAAGTTCGAGATCGCAGGGATCGCACCCGGCAAGCATGCGGTGCGTATCTGGGTGGGTCCGCGGCGCAAGTTGATCGAGAAGGAAGTGGAAGTGCAGGAGGGGCAGGTCCTCGAAGTGGACTGGTCATCCACCGAGGGATCGCCGAGCAAGTGACCTTTGCGGCGAAGCTCTCTCTCGCGATCACGCTCGTGGTGTTGGTCGTGCTGGGCGTGGCCGCGGCCGTTGGTGGACCTGCCGCGCGTGCGTCGTATGTGATGGCGCTCGAGAACACGCTTGCCGCACAGGTGGATGGCGCGATGTCGGCGCAGCGACTGCGAGTGGATGCCGTGCGTGATGAGGTGGAGCGCCTCGCGCGCTCGCCCCGCGTTGTCGCTGCGATGGGCTCCACGGATGGTTCGGTGGTCGCGAAGACGGCGGAGGATGAACTTCGGTTCGCCCTGCAAACTGGCGGGAGCGGCTCCACATTCGTGTTTCTTGATCTTGATGGCGGGGTCGTCGCGCTTCGGCAGGGTGCGGAAGATGCGACCCGACCAATCGCGACGGCACTTGGTCCGCTTGTTCGTGGGCGTGATGAGACGGCCCTGCTCTATCTGGCGGTCGATGGTCGAGTCACGGAAGCGGTGGTCGCGCCCGTGGTGGACATCGGTGTTGATGAGCGGCTTGGCTTTCTCGCGCTTTGCGTGCCGTTCGCTGCGCCGAAGTCGCTTGAGCTGAGTGACAAGTCGGTGCTGCGGGTTGGACTCCGAGTCGGGGACGAGGTGTTCGGCGGTGACATGTCAGATTCCATGTGCACCGCGGCAGCAAAGGCATTGAGGGCGGTTGGCGCCGCTCGTGACAGCACGGATGTCGAGTTTGTCGTGGCGGGCGAGCCGATGATCGCATACGCGCAGACCATCGCGGACAAACCCCTCGCGCAGTATGTCGCGGTGGCAAGTCTCGCGGGCACGACTCGCGCGGTGCAGTCGCTCATGGTGCGACTGCTGCTTGCAGGCGCCGTCGCGCTCGTTGCGGGCCTGGCCATCGCCGCATGGATTGCGCGGAGCCTCTCGCGGCCGGTTGCGGACATGAGCAGTGCAGCGCGCGCGATTGAGAAGGGTGATTACACGGTGCGTGTTCCCGTGCGCGATCGGGGTGAACTCGGGCAGCTTGCGACGCGATTCAATGAGATGGGTGCTGGGCTTGCGCTGCGCGATCAGTACCGCCGCGTGCTCGATGTCGTCACGGATCCGGAGGTCGCTGAGGAACTGCTTGCGGGGAAGTTGGACCTCGGCGGTAGCAGCAAGGATGTCGGTGTGCTCTTCTGCGATATCCGTGGCTTCACATCGCTCACGGAGCACATGGATCCACCGCAGGTCATCACGATGCTGAATGAGCACATGACGCTGCTCACGACGGTCGCCTACGACCACGGAGGAGTGGTGGACAAGTTTGTGGGCGATCTCATCATGGTCACATTCGGCGCGCCCAAGAGTGCGGCAGACGATGCGCAACGCCTGGCGCGCTGCGCGCTCGCGATGGTGCGTGCGCGCGCTGCGGCGAATGAAGGGTCGTCGCGACCGATCCGCATCGGGATCGGCTGTGCGTTCGGCACCGTTGTCGCCGGCTGCATGGGAAGCACCCAGCGGCTCGATTACACGGTGCTTGGTGCGCGAGTCAATCTGGCCGCACGCCTCTGCTCGAAGGCGCCAGCGATGTCCGTTTACATTGATGCTGGCGTGATGGACCGAATCGAGTCAGCATCCGTGCAAGAACTGCCCCCGCTGGACGCGAAGGGGTTCTCCGAACCGATTCGCGCTTTCGAGTTGATGGCTATCGGTGATCGACAGGTGCTGCAGGTCGCGCGGGGTAACGGATGAATTCAGCAAGCCGAAATGCATGCGCACTTGTCGCGATCCGAGCGTCCGCTGCGTGGTTGGTGTGTGCCGCCGCGTGCGCAGGGGACCCGCTTGACGATGTCGTCGATCAGATCCGCGACTTCACTTCATTCCAGAATGAGAAGGGCGATGTTTCGCTTGACTTCGACTTCTACGCAACGGTCGACAACTGGGTGATCTCGCAGCCACCACCCGGCATCATGGTGACGGACCAGAACTACCTCAACTCACCGCGGCTGAGCATGCTTGGCACGCTGCAGGTGCAGGAGTGGCTCTCCATCTTTGCGCTCGGCGATGTGGACCGCGGATTCGATCCGACCGACGGATCCATTCAGATTCGCCCCGACGTGTACTACGCGAAGATCAGTCCGTTCGGCGGCATTCTGCAAGGCAAGTTCGGCGCGATTCCGACGAGCTACGGTCAATGGGTGAACCGCCACTTCAGCTGGCAGAATCCGTTGGTGAACGCTCCGCTCGCCTACGAGTGGTTCATGGGCATTCGTGGCGATACGGCGCGCATCACGCCGAAGACAGCGCCTGCGAACCGCAGCACATGGCTGCCGATCATCTGGGGACCGAGTTACACCAGCGGCGGACAGTTCAATGGGACGATCGACCGCATCGACTGGGCATTCGAGTTCAAGAATGATGCCCTGAGTTCCGCCGTACCGTTTTGGCAACTCTGGGAGAACCCGCTTGATGGAAGCGCGCTGACATACACGGGGCGACTCGGCTGGCGTCCAACAACCGAGTGGAACATCGGCGCAAGTGGGAGTACGGGTTCGTATGTCGTGCCCAACTCATTTCAAGGATGGCAGAACTATCTGCAGAACAATGTCGGCGTCGATGTCTCGTGGGCGCACGGCGATCTGGAGTTGTGGGGCGAGGCGCACTGGTCGAGTTTCGACATCCGATCGAGTCCGTTGGCGCAGGCAGGAACGGTCGGCGTCGTGAGTTACTTCATGGAAACGCGTTGGCGTTTCGATGCGCAGTGGTGGTTGGCGGGGCGTTGGAATCAGCAGCTCTACGGCGACAAGCCCGGAAGCAGTGACTCATGGGACAACGATGTCTGGCGCATCGATGCGTGCTTGGGTTGGCGCGTCGATCGCACGCTGACCGTCAAGACGCAGTTCAGTTACACCGACGAGTCAGGCCCACCCCCGACCGGCGAGCCGAACAAGCAGGGCCAGTATGTCTTTGACTTGCAGCTCGTGTTTGCGTTCTGACTGCGTTCAGCGGTGCGCATCCATCCCATCGCAGGTGCAGACAAGATTGCGGTCACCGTAGGGGTTGTCGACGCGACCGACCGAGGGCCAGAACTTCGACTCGCGCAGCCATGGGGCGGGGTAGGCGGCCTGCTCTCGCGAGTAGGCGTGTGTCCATGTGTCGGTGCTCACCGCCGCGGCCGTGTGGGGGGCATTTCGCAGCGGGTTGTCGTTGCGGTCCGATCGACCTTCCTCGATCGCCTTGATCTCGGCACGAATGGCGATCATCGCATCGCAGAATCGATCGAGTTCAGCGCGTGACTCGGACTCGGTCGGCTCGATCATCAGCGTTCCAGGGACAGGCCAACTCATGGTCGGCGCGTGAAAGCCATAGTCCATCATTCGCTTCGCCACATCATCGATGCGGATACCAGCTGATTTCTCGAAGGGTCTGCAGTCCACGATGAATTCGTGGGCGCATCGACCGTGCGCGTTCGTGTAGAGGATCGTGTAGTGCGGCGCGAGCCGAGTGGCCATGTAGTTGGCGTTCAGGATCGCCACTTCGGTGGCGCGGCGAAGTCCGTCCGCACCCATCATCGCGATGTACATCCATGAAATGACGAGGATCGACGCGCTGCCATACGGCGCTGCGGAGATCGGCCCGATCGCATGGCGACCCGCTGAGTCCGGGCGCACCACGGGGTGGCTCGGCAGGAAGTCGCGCAAGTGTTCGGCCACGCCGATCGGTCCCATGCCGGGTCCGCCGCCACCGTGCGGAATACAGAAGGTCTTGTGCAGATTCAGGTGGCAGACATCCGCACCGATGTGGCCGGGGCTTGTGAGCCCAACCTGTGCGTTCATGTTCGCGCCATCCATGTAGACCTGCCCGCCGTGCTTGTGAACGATGTCGCAGACCTTGCGGATGCCCTCCTCGAACACGCCGTGGGTGGACGGGTAGGTGATCATGCACGCCGCGAGCGCCGAGGAATGTGCGGTCGCCTTGGCCTCGAGATCCTGCACATCGATGTTGCCTTCCGCATCGCATCCGATTGGCACAACCTTCATGCCGGCAACGACAGCGGACGCAGGATTCGTTCCGTGCGCGGAGACGGGAATGAGGCAAACATCGCGGTGCGACTCGCCTCGGTGTTCGTGGTAGGCGCGGATGACAAGCAGCCCGGCGTACTCGCCCTGTGATCCAGCGTTGGGTTGCAGGCTGATCGCTGCGAAGCCCGTGATTTCGCAGAGCCACGACTCGAGCGAGCGGAAGAGTTCCGCATAACCGCGCCACTGCTCAGCGGGCGCAAAGGGATGCAACTGACCGAACTCCGGCCAGGTGACGGGCACCATTTCACTGGTGGCGTTCAACTTCATCGTGCAAGACCCAAGCGTGATCATCGAGTGCACGAGGCTCAGGTCCTTCGAGACGAGGCGGTGGATGTACCGCAACAATTCATGCTCGCCGTGGTAGCAGTTGAACACGGGATTTGTCATGAACGCTGTCGAGCGCACGAAGACGGGTGGGATGCAGGATGCGCCCGCAGTCACGGTCGGAACGCTCTTTGACTGCGCGCCCGCGAAGAGCCGCAGGAGGCCGTTCACATCGGACTGTGATGTCGCCTCGTCGAGCGTGATACCGATGGAGCCGTCCGCGTAGTGACGCAGGTTGATCCCCGCGGCGGCCGCCGCCGTATGCACATCGGAGGCACTGCGATCGGCGCCGAGCCGAACGCGCAGCGTGTCGAAAAAGGCGCCGCTGCCTACATCGTGACCGAGCGCGCCAAGGCCTCGCGCGAGCCCAGCCGTGAGCGCGTGTATCCGCTCCGCAATGCGGCGAAGTCCATCGGGCCCGTGATAAACGCCGTACATGCCCGCCATCACCGCAAGCAGCACCTGCGCGGTGCAGATGTTGCTCGTGGCGCGGTCGCGCTTGATGTGTTGCTCGCGAGTCTGGATCGCCATGCGGAGGGCGCGGTTGCCGTGCGCGTCTCGCGATACGCCGATGATGCGCCCCGGCAACTTTCGAACATGCGCTTCGCCTGTGGCAATGAATGCGGCATGCGGACCGCCAAAGCCCATCGGAACGCCGAATCGCTGCGCGCTGCCGACAGCAATGTCCGCACCCCACGACGCGGGCGGGGCGAGCATCGTGAGCGCGAGTGGATCGCACGCGGCCACGAGGAGCGCTCCGGCATCATGCATTCGCTTCGCAAAGTCGCGGTAGCACTCGATGCGTCCATCCGTGGTCGGGTACTGCACAAGAGCGCCGCAGAAGTCCTTGGTCGGTGTGAAGGTCGAGGGGTTGCCAACCTCGAGTCGCACGCCAAGCCACTTCGCGCGAGTTTCCACGACCGCGAGAGTCTGTGGATGACAATCTTCAGCGACAAAGAAAGCCAAGCGGTCGCCATCCGCCGCGGAGACACACATGTGCATCGCTTCGGCTGCTGCAGTGCCCTCATCGAGCAAGGAAGAACCAGCGACGGGCAAACCAGTGAGATCACTGATCATCGTCTGAAAGTTCAGCAGCGCTTCGAGACGACCCTGCGCCACCTCGGCTTGATACGGCGTGTACGCCGTGTACCAAGCTGGGTTCTCGAGAATGTTCCGCTGAATCACTCCAGGCACGAGCGTGTCCACATAGCCCATCCCGATGAACGATCGGTGGAGCACATTGCGCGCGGCAATGCGCCGCAGCGACACAAGCGTCTCCGCTTCGCCGCGAATGGCGTAGCCGTGCTCGTTCGATGCGTCCTTCACACGAAGCGGTGCTTGAAGGCGAATCGATTCAGGAACGGCCGACGCGATGAGTGCGTTCATGGATGGAACGCCGATCTCAGCGAGCATGGCCAATACATCGCCATCGGATGGGCCGATGTGACGACGGATGAACGTGTCCGTGGGCGCGAGGGCTTCGACGGGCGTTGCAGCGGGGATGTTTGTGTGCGGCTTCTGCAGCATGGACATGGAACTCATAAGTATAGGACGCACCCTCGCCAAACGACCGTTTCGTCGACGGTGCTGTGAAGGACTACTCTTGACGCGATGCTCACTCGCCTCCTGTCGACGAGGCTCGCCTTTGCGGCGGGCGTCTCCTTTTCAGTGCTGGTCATTGCCTGCGCGCAATCGAAGGTGCCGCCTGTGGAGGCTCCGACCACGACGGCTCCATCAACTCCCGCCGCACCTCCCGTCGCGGCCCCCAATCAGGGCAAGGTTGTCGAAGGGCGTGTCGATCCCTACTCGTATCAACCCGAGGACGATGGATCACAGATCGATCTTCGCAAGATATTCGAGGGACTTGGTCCCGTCGCGACCGAGTGGTACCAGCATGTTCTGACGCTCTCGAACCCATTCTTCGAGGGACGCCTGCCAGCATCGCGTGGCAGCATCATCGCCGGCGAGTACATCGAGTTCTACTTCAAGCAGTCCGGTCTCGAGCCAGCGTTCCCCGCACCCGCGGACACCAAGGGGCTCGATCCAACAATTGTTGCTGCGTCCAGTGAAGGCGCACGCCAGCCGCCGGCGTCACCATCGCCACACCCTGAGTGGACACATTGGCGTCAGCCGTTTGATGTCGCAGGTGGCGGAGCGAAAGTCCTCTCCGCGTCCGCTTCTTGGAACGCCACCGAGAAGCCTGCACAACAACTCAAAGTGCGATCGGGTTTCGCGGCGCTTGGCAACAGTGGATCTGGCAAGATCACTGCACCACTTGCCTTTGCGGGCTATGCGATCGAGGAGGGACGCGACGAATACTCATCGTTCGGCGAGCAGATGGAGGATTTCACGGGCAGGATCGTTTTCTTCTTTCGTTACGAGCCGCTCGACGATGATGGCCGAAGTCGATGGGCGGATCGGCGCTTCAGTCCGTACGCCGCGGTCGCGCCAAAAATGGAGTCGCTGATCGCGCGCAAGCCGGCAGCCATCGTGATGGTCAATCCGCCGGGCGCGCGCGATGGACGCCGCCAACTTGAAAACAGCGAGTCAAGCCGATTTGGTCCGCGTCTCGATGTGCCGGTGATTCAGATTTCGACCGAAGAAGCGGAGCAGATCGTGCAGGCCGCGGATCCGCAGGGGCGCTCGCTGCTCGACCTCCGCAAGTTGTGCGATGAGGGCTCACTCAAGCCGATGATGCTGCGTGACGATGTCACGCTGACTGTCGAGACGCAGATGAGCGATGGCGTGATCCATACGGACAACATCGGAGGAGTCCTGCGAGGGAAGGGCGCACTCGCGGATCAGTGGGTGATCATCGGCGCGCACTACGACCATGTCGGTTTCGGTGACTACGGCGCCGATCCGTCGAACCGCGGCAAGTTGCACCCCGGCGCGGACGACAATGCGTCGGGGACGGCCGCGATGCTTTGTGCCGCCAAGGCACTTGCTGATCGTTACCGCGACGAAGACGCGCCGGCGGATCTTCGATCGATTCTCTTCATGGCGTTCAGTGCGGAAGAAGTCGGGCTTGATGGCAGTGTGCATTGGACTCGCAATCCCACGCTGCGCAACGAGCAAGTGCAAGCGATGATCAACCTCGACATGGTCGGACGCATGCGCGGCGATGAACTGGCGGTTGGCGGAACGGGTAGCGCGAAGGACTTCATGGCGTTTCTCAATCCAGTTTTCATGGAGAGTGGCCTGACGATTCGTGCGGATCCGTCGGGACGCGGGCCAAGCGATCACGCGAGCTTCTACCGCGCGGGGATTCCAGTGCTCTTCCTTTTCACTGGGACACACGACGACTATCACAAGCCATCGGATCGTGGCTACACCGTGAATCCGCGCGGCGCAGCGCGCGTGGTTGCACTGACTGAGTCACTCGCGCTGGGGCTTGCGTCGCGAAACGAGAAGCTCGAGTTTCAGTCGACCGACAATGTTGCCACGGGCGGTCGCCGATCGGGCGCACGCGTGCGTTTGGGCGTGATGCCCGGGTACGGCGATGCGGGCGGCGAGGGTGTGCGCGTGGATGGTGTAAGCGCGGAAACCGCTGCGGCCGATGCGGGAATCCAGGAGGGGGATGTGTTGGTCGGTTGGAACGGCACGCAACTGAACGGTCCAGCGGACATGATGGAACGCCTGCGCGAACACAAGCCCGGCGACGAGGTGAAGATCACGCTGAAGCGCGGCGATGCCACAATGGATGTCCAGGTCACGCTGCGGGCGGCGAAGTCCGAGTGATGAAGATGCAGAGGCGCACCGCCGTGTTGCGCTTGGCACCGTACCGAACGCTTTTGTGTGTCCTGCTCGGCGTTGCTGGTTCGGTTGAATCATCGTCAGCACAGTCTCCAACGGATGTGGTCGCAGAAACGCCCGCGCCTGTTCGCTGCACGATCGCGCCGTCCGTTGATCCGGCGCCGAGCGGTCTCGTGCTTTGGTACGAACAGCCCGCATCGCGCTGGACGGAAGCGCTCCCGGTTGGCAACGGACGGATTGGTGCCATGGTGTTCGGTGGCGTTGTTCGCGAGCGCATTCAGTTGAACGAGTGTTCGATCTGGCAAGGGCGCCGTGGAAGCAGGTCGGTGCCCGACTCCGCTTCGGCTCTCGCCTCGATTCGCCGCATGCTGTTTGAAGGTCGGTACCAGGAGGGGCAGACCGCTGCGTCGCGCGAACTTCTGTGCGATGCGATCGAAGACTCCTATCAGACGCTTGGCGATCTCTTGATCGAATCGCCGCTTTCCACTGACGCGAGCGAGTATCGGCGCGGTCTCGATATCGCCACGTGCACTTCGGTGACCAGTTGGGTGGACCGCGGATTCCGATGCACGCGCACTGTGTTCGCCTCGCGCGCGGCACCTGCGCTGATCGTGCGGCAGCAGACGGAGGAACCGAGTGGTCTCTTTGTTCGTGTCTCGCTTCGGCGGGAGCGCTCCTGCGATGGATGCCTGCTGACAGCTGCTGCAACCGTTGAAGGTGGGCGCGCCCGGATTCGTCTGCGCGGCACGACCGAGGCCGATGCGGGAAATGGTGTTCGCTTTGCCGCCGATGCGATCATCCAATCGGAAGGCGGATCGATCGCAGTCGATGGTGATGGAATCGCGGTCCGTGCAGCGAACGCGCTGACGATCACGATCGTTGCCGCGACGGACTTCCCATTTGTTGGCGCTGGTGCAACCGAGGCGATGCAGTCGCTGCGAGCAGGAACGGATCCTGTACGCCCCGATCCGGAGTCGCTGATCGCGGCATCGGTTGCCGCAAGTGCCATGCCGTTCGGCAAACTGCAGACTGATCATGAGATGGCTTGGAAGCGCGACTTCAACAGGTTCGAGCTTGAGATTGGCCCGCCTGCAGTGGAACTTGAGCAGCTGCCGACCGACAAACGCCTGCGCCGCGTGGGAGAGGGCGCCATCGATCCAGGTCTTGCTGCGCTGTATGCGCAGTATGCGCGCATGCTGCTGCTTGCGTCGAGCGTGGATGGAGGACTGCCCGCGAATCTTCAGGGAATCTGGAGCGAGCATCTGCATGCGCCGTGGAATGCGGACTATCACCTGAACATCAACTTGCAGATGAACTATTGGCCAGCAGAGGTCTTGAATCTGCCCTCGACGGTGGCGCCGCTGACGGACTTTGTGGAACGCCTCGCACTCGATGGCGCGGTGACGGCACGCCGCATGTACGGCGCATCGGGTTGGATGGCGCATCACTGCACCGACGCGTGGGCGTGGACGGTTCCGAGTCATCGCACAACAGTGTGGTCCCTGTGGCCGCATGGTGGTGGGTGGATTGCACAGACCATTCATGACCACTGGGATTTCGGTCGTGATCGTCGCTACCTACGCGAGCAGGCGTTCCCGTTGTTGCGCGGCTGTGCGGCGTTCTACCTCGATTGGCTCTGTGAGGATCCGGACCGTCACGATCTCGTTGGAGGTCCGAGTGCGTCGCCTGAGAACGCGTTCCTTCTGCCTGATGGATCGGCGGCGGATACAGCGATGGGCAACACGATGGATCAGATGATCGCCTTCGATGTGCTGCGCAACTTTCTAGATGAGGCGCGCGCGCTCGGTATCGTCGCATCCGATGATCCGCTCGTGAATCGAGCGGAGAGCGCGCTGAAGCGACTCCGTCCACCGCAGGTTGGTGCGGATGGCAGGCTGCTCGAGTGGGCGGAGCCATGGCCCGAAGCGGAGCCGGGGCATCGGCACATGAGTCATCTGTTCGCCTTGCATCCTGGGCGGCAGATCACGCCGCAGGATCAACCGCATCTGGCTGCGGCGGCACGAAAGTCACTCGATGAGCGCCTTCGCAAAGGTGGCGGTCACACCGGGTGGAGCCGTGCGTGGCTGATCCTCTTCTTTGCGAGGCTGCAAGATGGCCAGCGTGCGTTCGAAAACCTGCAGCAACTCTTCGCGCGCAGCACGCTGCCGAATCTCTTCGATGATCATCCGCCATTTCAGATTGACGGCAACTTCGGTGGCGCTGCGGGTATCGCAGAGATGCTCGTGCAGTCGCATCGGGAAGTGGAGGGCGACTCCACCTCGAAGGACAGCGGGTTTGGGCATGTGATCGCGCTGCTTCCCGCGCTTCCTCCTGAGTGGTCGCGGGGTTCTGTGCGCGGACTTCGCGCGCGCGGTGCGGCGGAGATTGATCTGATGTGGGCGGAGCATCGACTGCTGTTCGCAGTGATCCGCGCATCTGGGCAAGAGCCGCTGCGCGTCGCGTGGCCCGCCGATGCGCCTCCCCCGATCGTCACGCGGATTGCCGACAACGCATCGGTTGACTGCAAGCGCAGTGGCGACTGGGTTCAGATTGCACCTGCGGGGCTCGCTGGCAGCTACCGTTTTGCCGCCGCACGTTGAGGTGTTCTGGCTGCGGTCGGTGCCGCGCGTTCAATCCCAGCGGAATACACCCTTGCGCCATGCGTACACATAGGCAATCACGCTGGTGCCCACGAAAAATCCGATGCGGGCGAGGAACAGAAGCGCCTCCGCGCTGCGCGGTTCCAACTGTGCGAAGGTGACGGCCCACGGATAAAGGAAGATGATCTCGACATCGAAGACGAGGAATGTCATCGCCAAGATGTAGAAGCGGACATTGAACCGCTTCCGTGATGTGCCGATCGCATCCATACCTGACTCGTACGCGAGCCCCTTCACTGCGCCCTCGACGCGCGGCCCAAGCAGCATGCTCGCGACAACATTCACGATGGCAAACCCGATCGCCATCGCGATGATCAGGATGACTGGCAGGTAGGAGGCAGTATCGCCCATTCGGGGCGGAGTCTAGTGGGCGACAGGGCCGTGAGGTTGTCCACTTCGCCCCCACACTCCCTTGGCGAGTGAGGGGCGGGAATCCCGCCACGCTGCAGACGCGCGGGGGAGTGAATCGGGGCGGCCGGATTTGAACCGACGACTTCCTGCTCCCAAAGCAGGCGCTCTAGCCAAGCTGAGCTACGCCCCGTGAGGCGCGGAGGAGTGTAGCAGCGGGTTCGGCGACCTCTGTGTGGGCTTCGAGGCGTTCAGCCCATCGGCGAGCCGCAGCGCTCTCGTGCCCAGCCAATCCAACTCGAATCCGGAAGCGTCTTGCCCATGCTGCGGAACATGAAGCTGATCTGCGCATTGTGGTAGAGCGCGTGCGTTGGAACCTGCATGCAGGCATCAGATACACGCTGGGAGTAGGTGCGACCATCGCGTGTTCGCTGCACAATGCGTTCACACTCTTCGGGGGTTAGTGCATGCAGAAACGCATCCCACTCGAGGCGCGTCTGCTTCCAGAGCCGTTCCACCGAATCGAGATCGGGACACTGCGCGGTGGTCGGCATCGTGATGCCATCGGCTCGGTTGGTGACGACTCGTACCCAGATGAACTCCGCACCGCACAGATGCACCATCGTCTCGAAGACGCTTCCGATCCCGATGGGGAATGCACGGTGCAGCTCTGACTGATCGAGCGTGCGCGCAGCGGTGAGCGTTCGAGTGGTCATCCAGCGCAGCCACTGGTGCGCATCACGAATCGTGGAAACGCTTTGTGACTCGGTCGTGTGTTGCATGACGGCAGCGTATCGCACAAAACTTCCGTGAGTCTGCCGTCGCATCGACGCATAACATGTGCTGTCTGCAGTCGACGGACCGCGGGTTCGATCAAATGTGTCTGTCACCAAGGAGACTCCCTGTGGAGTTGCGCCGAAAGCTTGATGCACCACTCACAGGCGCAGGGGTGATCTGCGGTTCGCTGGCGCAACGGCGGCGGCAGGATGAGTGGATGGACGATCCGGGTATCGCGGCCGATGTACATCAGGCGGCGCTGCGAGGTTTGCAGCGGCTGAACGCCTGCAGCAGAAGCTGGCGACTTTTGTGGCCGCAGATTGCGGCGGCGGCGCATGAGTTCGCCGCACGTGGCGAGCGCATTCGCGTGATGGATGTCGCGACAGGATCAGGCGATGGACCGCTCACGATGGCCCGCCGCGCGCGTTCGATCGGTCTGCCGATCGATTGGCTGCTTTGCGATCGGAGCGCCATCGCACTTGATGCTGCGCGCCGCGCCGCACACCGAGCAGAGATACCCATCACGGTGGAGCAGGTCGATCTGCTTCGCGATCATTTGCCACGCGGAGCGGATCTTGTGACGTGCTCGCTCTTTCTCCATCACCTCGATGACGATGATGCTGTCACTGCGCTGCGCCGTATGTCAGACTCGGCCGCCATCGGCATCGGCGCTGCGGATCTCGATCGCTCGCGGGGCGGGCTTCTGTTGGCACAGATCGCGTCGCGCGTGCTGACACGCTCTGCGGTTGTCCACACCGACGCTGCTTTGAGTGTGCGTGGGGCGTTCACCCAGAATGAAGCGCGGAATCTTGCGGTGCGCGCAGGGTTGCGCGAAGCGCAGGTGCGCGCGGCGTGGCCGTATCGCTGGGTGCTGTGGTGGCGGCGGACGTCCGAGGTGACTCGGTGAAGGCGCCGCTTCAGACAATCCCCGCGCGTAATGTGAACGAATGTTCATCCTCGTGGGATCTCGTGGTCATCGGTGGTGGGCCGGCGGGCGCGGCAGCAGCAATCACAGCTGCACGGCACGGCCTTCGAACACTGATCGCGGATCGAAGCGAACATCCTCGCCCGAAGGTCTGCGGCTGCTGTCTATCGCCTATGGCAATCGAGCGACTGAACGCGCTTGGAGTGTCCGCGATCGCCGCGCATGGAGAGCAACTGCACACCGTACAGGTGGACTGCCTCGGAATGCTCACGAAGTGGCAGCGCAGTGGTGTCGCACTTTCTCGCGCCCGCTTGGATTCGGAACTGCTCCACATGGCTGCAGCGGCCGGCGCAAGTGTGATGACGGGGGTCGTCGCCGAAGCGCAGCCATCTGGCATCGTGACGCTCCGCAAAGGAGGAATGGCGCAGCAGTTGAACGCCGGACTCGTCATCGCCGCGGATGGGATCGGCGGATCTTCGCTGCGCTCGTCTGAGCGGTTGCGATGGAGAACGCTGCCGCGCTCGCGGATCGGTTTCGGTGCGTTGCTTGCACACGAAGCGATCGACATCCAAGCGGGGGAGCTGCTCATGTGTGTTCGCGCAGGTGGTTACATCGGCGCTGTCGCGATCGGCGGCGGCATCGTTGATGTGGCTGCCGCAGCAGAGCCTGCCGTTGTGCGTGCAGCGGGAGGTCCTGCGGCGCTGACGCTTCAGTGGCTCGGCCGGCGGATCCGCGACCGCGAGCG
>JBJTUC010000001.1:0-35366 GCA_046080505.1 Planctomycetota bacterium | reverse complement strand
CACGGCTGTTGGTGATGTCCCCAACGATCGAGACGGTCCGACCCTCCACGGAGCCGAACTCCTCCATCAGTGTCGACACATCGAGCAGCGCTTGGGTCGGATGTTCATGACGGCCATCTCCGGCATTGATGACGGGACACTTCACTCCATCCGCAATCATCTGCGCGCCCCCCGAGACACCGCATCGCACCACAATGGCGGTCACCCCCATGCACTCAATATTGCGAGCGGTATCCACAAGCGACTCGCCCTTGCTCATGCTTGAACCGCTTGGCGTGAGATTGAACACTTGTCCACCGAGCCGATGAACCGCCGTTTCGAAACTGCAGCGTGTGCGCGTCGAGTCCTCGAAGAACAGATTGGCGATCACACGCCCCTGAAGCGATGTGCGGCTTGGCTCGGTGCCCTCCGCCAACGACAGATTTCGGCGCGTGGCCTGTAGCAGGCGAACGAGATCCGATCGCTTCATGCCTGAGATGGTGAGAAAGTCGCCCATGATGCACTGCGCCGCGATACACACTGCGCCGTGGTGCACACTGCGCCGCGGTGCAGGTACAAGCGTAACGCATGCGCGAGTTGTCGGGACACTGCGGATCAGCCGCGCGTGAGTGAGCGCATGCGCCAGACCCAGTCGCCGTACTCGAGGAGCGCATGGAGCCGCTGAGCCCGCGAGACTGGCCACTTTCCGTTGCCGAACGCGGTTTCGTTTCGCCACTGCCAGTAACGACTGCGCATTTTCCCTCGCGACTGAAGGGCAAGGGCAACGAGCGCAAGCGAGCCTCGCACCACTGCCAGCATCGTCAGTCGCTGCATCGCTTCAGTGCACCGACAGTGGACCCTGCCGCCGATCGGGAATCGCCGCATCATCGAGTGCCACAGGATGCGAGGAAACTGCCGCCGCACGCTCATTCGGCAGCGGCGAGAAACGGCTGCCGATCAGCGGAATCCTGCGGTTCACTGTGTCCTGCTTCGGCATCAGTGGATAGACCGCCCAGATGATGACCGCACATCCGATCGACGCGATCCACATGTACTGATCGACGCCGAAGTAGGTGACTGTCGCCGCAGCCGCGAGCAGAAGGATCGACACGGGGATCATGCCCTGCCAGGCCAACTTCATGAGTTGATCGAATCGGAAGCGCGGCAGTGTCCAACGAATCGCCATGGCGAACGCCAGCATGAATGCGGTCTTGCCGATCATCACGCCCATCTGAAGCAGCACCACGCCAAGACCGCCCACGACAGGGAAATCCCAATTCCACTGCGAAGGAGTCAGGCCACCAACAGGATTGATGCTCCAACCACCGAGGAACAGAAGCGCGAAGAACGCGGATCCTGTGATGACATGGAAGTACTCGGCAAGGAAGAACATGGCGAAGCGCATGGAGGAGTACTCGGTATGGAATCCACCGACCAACTCGCTCTCCGCCTCCGCAAGATCAAATGGTGCTCGGTTGGCTTCAGCGAGCAGGCAGGTGTAGAACACGATTGCCGCGAGCGGCTGCTGAAGGATGTTCCAGCCTTGCTGCTGCTGATGCGCGATGATCGCGTAAGGATCGAGCGAACCCGCGAGAAGCACGACGCACAGCAGACAGAGCCCCATCGGAATCTCGTAGGAGATCATCTGTGCGCTCGCTCGCAGTCCGCCGAGGAACGAGAACTTGCTGTTGCTTGCCCATCCACCGAGCGCGACCCCGTACACGCCGAGGCTTGCCGCCGCGATCAGATAGATGATGCCGACATTGACGTTCGCTCCGGTGATGCGTACGAGCGAATCCCCGATGCTCGCGCTCGCGCCAAACCACTCGACCAGTTTCGCGGAGATCGTCGAGAGATCAAGGATGCCGCCCCACGGGATGATGATGAACGCCATCATGGCGGGAACGATGCTGAGCCCGGGCCCGAGCGTGAAGAGGATCGCGTCCGCACCACGCGGCGTGTGCTCTTCCTTGAAGATGAACTTCAGTCCGTCGGCGATCGGTTGCAGCAGACCCTTCGGCCCCACGCGGTTGGGACCCACACGGTCCTGCATCCACGCACTCAGTTTGCGTTCAAGCATGACACCGTAGGCGCACCCGCCGAGAATGACATGCAGCATGAGCACTAGCACCACCGCATTCGCGATCAACTGCGGAAGGCCACCCGTGACGGGGATCAAGGGAATCGAGTCAAGCATGGGCTGCGAAGTCTAGCGCGCGCGCTTCCACGGGCGCTCGCGCAAGGTGCGGGAAGTGGTCCTGGATCGCCCGCACATCCCATGCGCCAATCTGCAAGGCACGGATCGCCTGCACCGCCGCGCGAGCACCCGCAACAGTCGTCATCAAGGGCACGCTTGCACGCACGGATGCGGCGCGAATGCGTCCCTCATCCGTGTTGGACCCCTTGCGAGTCGGCGTGTTGATGATCAGTTTGATCTCGCCGGATCGGATGAGGTCGATCACATTCGGTCGTTGTCCCTCCGCGATTTTTGGGAGCAGTTCGCTCTCGATGCCCGCGCGCGCGAGTGCCTCATGTGTGCCTCGCGAACAGACAACAGAGAATCCTGCGCTCTTCAAACTGCGCGCGACATCCACGGCGGCAGCCTTGTCACTCTCACGAACCGACAGGAACACTTTGCCCGCAGTCGGGAGCATCACGCCCGCCGCCATCTGCGCTTTGGCAAAGGCAACCGCGAGCGATTGATCAGCGCCCATCACTTCGCCCGTGGAACGCATCTCGGGTCCGAGCACCACATCAACGCCAGGGAACTTCGAGAATGGGAAGACCGACTCCTTCACCGCGTAGAAACCCGTGTCATCGATCTCCTGGACCTGCAGGCGGTCGAGCGATGCACCCATCATCACCTGCGCCGCCACGCGCGGCCAGGACACGCCCTTCGCCTTGCTCACGAAGGGCGCGGTACGCGAGGCACGCGGATTCACCTCAAGGATGTACAGCACGTCGTCCTTGCATGCCATCTGAACGTTCATGAGTCCACGCACCCGCAGCCGCTGAGCAAGTTGTCTCGCTTGTGCGCGAATCCTTTCGACCGTGGCGGCGGGCAGCGAATAGGGAGGCACCGTGCAGGTCGAATCGCCTGAGTGGATGCCCGCCTCTTCGATGTGCTCCATCACGCCGCAAACGACAGCGCGAGGCGTGCCGCTTTCATACTTCAGGTCAGGTCGGTGATTCCCGCTCGCCGGCTCGAAGTCCGCGACCACATCCACATCGATCTCGATCGCGTCGCCGAGGAATCGATCGATGAGCACGGGGCGATCCGCAAGCTCGCTCACATCCACCGCAGTCGACATGTAGCGCCGCAGACTCGCTTCGTCAAAGCATGTCTCCATGCCACGACCGCCAAGCACATACGAAGGACGCACAAGCACTGGGTATCCAACGCGTGCAGCGATCTCCACCGACTGATCAAGACTGCGCGCAATGCCGCTTTCGGGCTGACGAAGACCCAGTTCATCAATCATCGCCTTGAACCGATCGCGGTCTTCCGCAAGATCGATCGAGTCGTTGCCCGTGCCAATCAGCGGAACGCCCGCCGCATCGAGACCATGTGCGAGATTCAGCGGCGTTTGACCACCGAACTGCACGATCACACCTGCGACCGCGCCCGTGCGATTCGCCACATCAATGCCGCCGCCGTTCAGACGTTCGACGACATTCAGCACATCCTCAAGCGTGAGCGGCTCGAAGAAGAGAAGATCACTCGTGTCATAGTCGGTCGAGACGGTCTCGGGGTTCGAGTTGATCATCACACTCTCAAAGCCCATGTCTGCGCAGGCGAACGCCGCCTGACAGCAGCAGTAATCGAACTCGATCCCCTGCCCAATCCGGTTCGGACCACCGCCGAGCACGATGATCTTGCGGTGAGGTGAAATGCGGATCTCATCTTCGACCACCGCCTTGCCCTCGATCCGCACCGGGCGCTCGTAGGTGGAGTAGTAGTACGGCGTCTTCGCCTCGAACTCTGCCGCGCAGGTGTCGACGAGCTTGTAGACGGGCTCGATACCGAGCCGCTTGCGGTGCGCCCGCACGGCGAGGATGTTCTTGGTGGTGATCGCGCCGAGATACACGAACGCCAGCTGCGCATCGCTGTAGCCGAGCACCTTCGCCTCACGAAGCGTCGCTGCGGGGAGATCCTCAAGTCGCCCAACCGCGCAGAGCTTCGACTCGAACTCACAGAGCTGCGCGATCTGGTCGAGGAACCACGGGTCGTACCCAGTCGAGCGCGCGACATCATCGATGCTCCAACCCATCTTCAGCGCATAGCGCACGAAGAACAGTCGCCCTTGGCTTGGAACGCTCAGCTTGCGACGAAGCAACTCTTCGGGAATCGGCCACACCGCCGTGGATCCGTCTGCAAGTTCCTTCGCGGATCGGCGCTGGTCCGCGAGCCACTTGTCGTTCGCATCCAGTCCTAGCCCGAAACGCTTGACCTCCATCGATCGAATCGCCTTCTGCAGCGCCTCCTTGAAGGTGCGCCCGATCGACATCGCCTCGCCGACGCTCTTCATCTGCGTCGTCAGCGTCTCATCTGCTTCGGGGAACTTCTCGAATGTCCACCTCGGCATCTTCACGACGACATAGTCGATGGATGGTTCAAAGCAGGCGCTTGTCGTTCCCGTGATGTCGTTGCGCAGTTCGTCGAGCGTGTAGCCAACAGCAAGCTTTGCGGCGATGCGGGCGATCGGAAACCCCGTCGCCTTCGATGCGAGCGCCGACGACCGCGAGACACGCGGGTTCATCTCGACGACCACCATGCGCCCATCCTTCGGATTGATCGCGAACTGCACATTCGAGCCGCCTGTGTCGACGCCCACCGAACGCATGATCGCGAACGCCGCGTCGCGCATGCGCTGATACTCGCGGTCTGTCAGCGTCTGGATCGGAGCGACCGTGATCGAATCGCCTGTATGCACGCCCATCGCGTCGATGTTCTCGATGCCACAGACGATGATGCAGTTGTCATTGCGGTCGCGTACGACTTCGAGCTCGTACTCCTTCCAGCCGAGCGCACTCTGGTCGATCAGGACCTGCCCGATCATGCTCGCCGACAGCCCGCGGCGAACAATGTCCTCGAACTCCTCGAGGTTGTAAGCGATCCCGCCGCCCGTTCCACCGAGAGTGAATGCGGGCCGGATGATCGCGGGCAATCCGATCTCTTCGAGAAATGCCTTTGCATCATCGAGATTCGTCACCGTTCTCGAGTGCGGCTGCGAAAGCCCGAGCGACTGCACGATCACTCGGAATGCCTCGCGGTCCTCGGCGCGTCGGATGGACTCGCGCGACGCGCCGATCATCTCGACGCCGTGTCGCTTGAACACACCCCCGTCGTGAAGTGCACACGCGCAGTTCAGTGCCGTCTGCCCACCAAGTGTCGGCAGCACCGCGTCGATCGGATGTCCGAGTTCGCGCTCGCGCATGATCACCCGCTCGACCGCATCGGGCGTGATCGGCTCTATATAGGTGCGATCACTCATCGCGGGATCGGTCATGATCGTCGCAGGGTTCGAGTTGATCAGCACCACTCGGTATCCGTCCTCACGCAGTGCCTTGCACGCTTGCGTTCCTGAGTAATCGAACTCGCAGCCCTGTCCGATGACGATCGGTCCTGAACCGATGATGAGGATCGTGTGAATATCGCTTCGGCGTGGCATGCGTATGCTCGCGTTGGTGCAGAGTGCCGCACGCGCGGCGCGCTCAGTCCAAACGGGCGAGAGGATAGCGGATCGAGCCGATGGTTCCCACCTCGTGCGCGCGAGATTCGAAGCACGCCTGCCGTGCGGATATCCTCGGCAGGATGATCAGCCGCATCGAAGGGACTCTCGAGCGGGTCGGGGAGGACCGCGTACTCCTCTCGGTCGGGGCGGTTGGATACGAAGTGTCCATCCCAGCGGCAGATGTCCAGCGTTTGCAAGAACGGGTCGGCGAAGTGGTCATACTGCACACGCTGCACTACCTCGAGTCGCAGGGGCAGGGATCGAGTTTCTGGCCGCGCCTGATCGGTTTTCAGACCGAAGTGGACCGCGAGTTCTTCGAACTGATCACGAGCGTGAAGGGTATTGGCGTGCGACGGGCTCTTCGGGCGCTGACGATCCCATTCCCGCGTGTGGCGGAGGCGATCGTGCGGAAGGATCTCGGCACGCTTGTGGCGCTTCCTGAGATCGGGCGCAAGACCGCTGAAACCATGGTGCTTGAACTCCGAGACAAGGTCGAACGCCATGCCCTGCGCAGCGGCGGTGCGCCCGCTACTGCGCCGAGCGCCACTCCACGCGCGCGTGCGACCGCCAGCAAAGGCGGGCGTTCAGCGACAGCCGCGTCAACTTCGACTCCGCCTGCACAGCCAACAGGAACGCCGACCATCAGCGCGAGTGCCGTTCTTGATGCAGTTCAGGTGCTCGTGCAACTGGGTGAAAACCGACTTGATGCGAGGTCGCTCATCGATTCAGCGCTCGAGCGCGAGCCAGATATCGCCGGCGCCGACGCACTCGTTGCCGCGGCACTTTCGCTCAAGGGGGTGGCGAGGTGACGCACCGTCACGCTGTCATCATGGCAGGCGGATCAGGCACACGACTCTGGCCGATGAGCCGTGCCGCGCGCCCGAAGCAACTGATGCCCATGCCAAACGGCGGCACATTGCTGCAAACTGCCGCTGCGCGCCTGACGGGCGTGGTGCCCACGGCGCGCCAATTCATCTGCGCCTCGCGTTCCTATGCCACCGACATCGTTGCGGCGGTCCCTGGCCTCCAACACGATCGTTTTCTCGGCGAACCGATGGGGAGAGACACCTTGAACGCCGTTGGCTTCGCTGCGGCAGTCGCTGCAGCGCGCGATCCAAACGCCACGCTTGCCGTACTCACAAGCGATCATGTCATCGAACCGCAGGATGTGTTCGCGCACAAACTCGATCTCGGCTTCCGACTCGTCGAAGCAGATCCGAACCGACTGGTGACCTTCGCCATCACGCCGACGTTTCCTGCCACTGGCTACGGCTATGTGGAGCAAGGAGATGCGATCGCAGGATTCCCTGGTGCTTTCGCTGCGAAGCGCTTCGTGGAAAAACCAGATCTTGAACGCGCGACGCAGTTCATCGCTGCGGGCACCTTCGGGTGGAACAGCGGGATGTTCATCTTTCATGCGGCGACCGTGCTCGGTGCAATCGACCGATTCCAGCCAGCGTGCGGTCCTGGACTGCGCCGCATCGGCGCCGCGTGGGGAACGGCGGATGCGCAGGCGGTTGTTGATGAGGTCTATCCGTCGCTCACCAAGATCAGCGTCGACTACGGACTGATGGAACCTGCATCCCGTGATGCTGGGCTTTCAATCTGCGCAGTGCCGATGCCCGTGGCCTGGCGAGATGTCGGCAGCTGGCCCGCCTATGCCGATCTGTTGCCAAGCGATGCGGCGGGCAACCGCGCCTCATCGGAGGCAAAGCATCTTTCATCCACCAATGTGGTCTGCATCAGCGACGATCCGTCGCACCTCATCGCCACTATCGGCATGGAGAGGGTCATTGTGGTGCGAACCGCCGACGCGACACTCGTGTGCAGCGCGGGCGATGCGGAGCGAGTGAAGGAACTGGTGGCACTGCTCCCCGCCGATCGGCGCTGATGCAGACATGCGCTTCCTCGCCATCGACCTCGGCGATCGACGGACGGGCCTTGCGTGCGCCGATGATGTGCTGCGCATCCCTGCTCCCATCGAAGTGATTGAGGCATCCACGCACGAACTGCTGTTGCAGTCGCTCGCTCGCGCCATCGACTCCTACGCTCCCGACGCGCTCGTGATCGGATTGCCGCTGAACATGGACGGCTCCGAAGGGCCACGCGCCAAGATGACGCGCCACTTCGCTGTCAGATGCGAGGAACGCTTCCGACTGCCCGTGCACTTCCAGGATGAACGCCTGACGAGCCATGCCGCGGAAGCGTCGCTCAACCGCAGCGGACGGACACACGCGCAGAAGCGGCGAATCCGTGACGCACTCGCAGCGTGTGAACTGCTCAAGGACTTCCTCGCTCAGCGCGGGTGAGGCGTTCACCCATTGGGCGGCGCCGCAGAAGCGCGGTCGAGATGCCACACCAGCGTGCCAGAGGGCCGAATGTTCTTGATCGGCAGCACGGTGAAGTCGTCGCTGCCTGTCGCCACGCGGTGAATCATTGGGGCCTTCTCGCTTCCCAGTGCAAGCACTGCAACAAAGCGAGCTGCGTTCAGCAGCGGATAGGTCATGGTCACACGAGCAGGCGGTGTCACCGTCGGACCATCGCAGTCGCAGACCAGAAGCTTTCTCTCGCGCAGTGCCGCAGTCTGCGGGAAAAGGCTCGCCGTATGTCCATTGTCGCCCATGCCAAGCAAGACGAAGTCGAGGCGCTGCTCGGTGACGGCTCGACGGCTGAACGCCGTGCGCAGTGCGCGTTCATAACGCACCGCGGCGTCTTGCTCCATCGCCTCGATGGCATGCGCCTGCGCCGGCGGAATACCGGAGTGGTCGACGATGATCTCGTGAATCTGTCGCCAATTGCTCTTGGGATGGTCGAATGGAACGCGCCGCTCGTCGACGATCCACAGATGCGTGCGATCCCACGGTAGCCGCCGGTACATCGGATCCGTCATCAGTGACTGGTAGAACGGAAACGGCGTCGATCCGCCTGATAGTGCGAGATGAAAGTCGCCCATGTTCGCCACGCACGCATGCGCCTGCTCGATCAAATCGCTGCCGAGCGCTTCAGCGGCTTCATGCGGATCTGCTGAAACCTGTACGCGCCCCCACAGAGGCGGAACAGAGGGCGACGGACCATCAGGGGCAAGTGGGATCGGCGCGTCATTCGTCATTGGCGGCAAAGGGTACGCGAGGCCATGCGGATGCAGGTGCGCTTCTTGCGCTGATGCACGCGTGATTGGGGAACAACTCAGCCGCATCAGACGCGTGAAGGGGCTATCGTGGCAGCGCATGTCGAAAGCCGCCGTGTCGGTGATCATCACAACCTACAACCGACCCGATGCCCTTCGATGCGTGCTCGAGGGGTTGCTCACACAAGATCGCCGCGACTTCGAGTGCATCGTCGCAGATGACGGCAGCGGACCCGAGACTGCGGCGCTTGTTGAGTCGTTTCAGCAGCGCTTCGCGGCGGCAGGGATCACGCGCCTTCAATGGGTCTGGCATGAGGACAAGGGCTTTCGCGCGGCGGCAATTCGCAACCGAGCCGCGGAAAAGGCGCGAGCACCTTGGATCATTTTTCTCGATGGCGATTGCATTCCGCGGGTGGGATTTGTGCGAGGACACGCATCCTGTGCCAAGGGGCGGCGTCTCTCTCGCGGCAGTCGTGTGCTTTTGAGTGAGCAACTCACGAAAGATGCACTCGCTGACAGGGTTCCCCTGCACAGGCTGACAACTCGAGCGCTTTGGCGGCTTCGGCGACAGGGGCAGATGAATCAGATCATCCCGTTGATCGGTGGACTTTTCGATGGCTTCCGAAGCGTCTGGACGGCTGCACGACTCGACCGATGGAAGAGTGTTCGCACTTGCAATCTGGCGCTTCACCGCAGCTGCCTTGAGAGTCTCGGTGGCTTCGACGAACGCTTCGTTGGTTGGGGGCTTGAAGACAGCGAATTCTGTGTCCGCGCCCAGCATGCGGGACTGCGGCTTCTGCGAGCCCCCGCCAGCACTGCAGTGCTGCACCTTTGGCACCGCGAGGGGAGTCCTGTCATCTCGCGGCAAAGTCAAGACCTGTTCGCGGCAACCGTGGCACAGCGCCTCACGCGCACTGAACACGGACTCCGATGCGCAACAAAGTCCGCCTGAGTGCTACATTGCGGTCACATGAAGGCGGTGATACTCGCGGGTGGGCTCGGCACGCGTATCTCAGAAGAAACGCATCTGAAGCCAAAGCCGATGATTGAGATCGGCGGGCGTCCGATTCTGTGGCACATACTGAAGCTGTACTCGGCGCACGGCGTGAACGACTTCGTCATCTGCTGCGGCTACCGCGGCTATGTGATCAAGGAGTACTTCGCGAATTACTTCCTCCACATGTCGGATGTCACCTTCGACATGCAGCACAACCAAATGGAGGTCCACCATCGCAAGAGCGAGCCTTGGCGCGTCACGCTGGTGGACACCGGCGAGGAGACGCTCACTGGCGGCCGACTGAAGCGCGTGGCCGATCACGTACGCCACGAGGAGGCGTTCTTCTTCACCTATGGAGATGGGCTCTGCGACGCCGATCTTGCCGCCGAGCTTGCCTTCCACCGGCGCCACGGAAAGCTTGCGACCGTCCTTGCGGTGCGCCCACCTGGACGCTACGGCGCACTTGAAATCGCTGGTAGTCGTGTTCGTGGTTTCTCAGAAAAGCCGCGCGGCGATGGCGGATTGATCAATGGCGGGTTCTTCGTTCTCTCGCCGAAATGCATCGATTTGATCAAGGGAGACGACACATCGTGGGAAGGTGAACCGCTGACGACACTTGCGGACTCCAACCAACTTGAGGCATTCGAGCACAACGGCTTTTGGCAAGCGATGGACACGCTTCGCGACAAACGACAGTTGGAGGATCTCTGGCAGTCGCGCAGTGCTCCGTGGAAGAAGTGGGCGTGAACCCCGCGTTCTGGCGCGGTAAGCGCGTCTTTCTCACTGGCCACACGGGATTCAAGGGCGGTTGGCTCGCGCTATGGCTCACGGAGATGGGCGCGCAGGTGCACGGCTACGCGCTGCAGCCGCCCACCACGCCCAGCTTGTTCCTGGTGGCCGACGTCGGTGGTCGCATGGCCTCAAGCGTGATCGCCGATGTAGGCGACGCCAAAGCTCTGACCGCCGCCGTGCGCGCAGCGCGACCGGATGTGGTGTTCCATCTGGCCGCACAGCCGCTGGTTCGCCAGAGCTATCGCGAACCCGTGGAGACCTACGCCACCAATGTGATGGGCGTGGTGCACCTGCTCGAGGCGGTGCGCGCGGCGGACGGCGTGCGCGCGGTTGTGAATGTGACCACCGACAAGTGCTACGAGAACGACGACCGTACGCAGCCCTACCGCGAGGGTGACCCGATGGGCGGCCACGATCCGTATTCCAGCAGCAAGGGGTGCGCAGAGCTGGTGACCGCGGCGTACCGACGATCGTTCCTTGCGGAACGCGGCGTGCGGGTAGCCACGGGCCGCGCCGGCAACGTGATCGGCGGTGGCGACTGGGCGCAGGACCGCCTGGTGCCCGACTTCCTGCGCGCCATCGACGCGGGTCAGGAGCTGGTGATCCGGTCGCCCGAGTCCACGCGCCCGTGGCAGCACGTGCTGGAACCCGTGTCGGGCTACCTGCAGTTGGCGGAGCGGCTGTGCGAAGGCGGCGAAGCCTTCGACGGCGCGTGGAACTTCGGTCCGCCGCTTTCGGACGCCAAGCCCGTGCGATGGATCGTGCAGCGGCTGTGCGACGGTGTGCCGGGATCGCGCTGGAGCGTGTCTAGCACGCCGCAGCCGCACGAGGCACACATGCTGTCGCTGGACAACACGAGGGCGCGGGAGCGGCTGGGGTGGAAGCCGCGATGGTCCATCGAGGAGGCGCTGGCGCGCACGCTGGAGTGGCATCTGGCGTGGCGGAGCGGTTCCCGCATGCAGGCCAACTGCCTGGCACAACTTCGGGCCTACGAGGCCACGGCATGAGTGCGCGATTCGACGTGATTCCCACACCCATCGCGGGCCTGGTGGCGCTGCAGCGGAAGCCCATCGGCGACGCGCGCGGATTTCTGGAGCGTCTCTACTGCGCAGAGGAACTGCGGCCGCTGCTGGGTGAGGCGCGCATACAGGCCGTTAACCGCACGCGCACCGCCACGCGCGGGACGGTGCGCGGGTTGCACTTTCAGCACACGCCGCACGGCGAGGACAAGCTGATCCAGTGCCTTCGCGGCGAGGTGCTGGACGTGGCCGTGGACATTCGGCGCGGATCTCCAACCTTCCTGCAGTGGCATGCCGAGGTGCTTACCGGCGAGAACAACCGTTCCCTGCTCGTGCCACGCGGCTTTGCGCACGGCTTCCAGACGCTGTGCGACGACTGCGAGATGCTCTACCTGCACACGGCCGCTCACAAGCCAGACAGCGAAGGCGGTGTGGACGCGCTGGATCCTCGACTGGCCATCTCGTGGCCCCTGCCCGTGACCGAACGATCGACGCGCGATCAGTCCCATCCATGCATCGAGCCATCCTTCAAGGGTGTCGAACCATGAAGTGCAGACACTGCGCGGCGGATCTTGTGCTGCCCATGATCGACCTTGGGACGGCGCCGCCGTCGAACGCGTACCTGACCGCCGAGGCGCTGCGGCACCCCGAGCGCCGATTTCCGCTGCGGGTGCTGGTGTGCGAACGCTGCTGGCTGGTGCAGACCGAGGACTTCACCGATGCACACGAGCTGTTCGACGCCGACTACGCCTACTTCAGCGGTGTTTCCACCTCATGGTTGGCGCACGCAGAGCGCTACGTGGCCGAGATGGTGGATCGCTTCGGACTGCACGCCGAGAGTCGTGTGGTGGAGGTGGCCGCCAACGACAGCTACCTGCTGCAATGGGTGAAGGCGCGCGGCATCCCGTGCATCGGCGTGGAACCGACCGCCAGCACTGCAGCGGCGGCGCGCGCGAAGGGCATCGATATCGTGCAGGACTTCTTTGGGCGTCGGCTTGCGGAGGCGATGGCGGGCCGCGGGCTGCGGGCCGATCTGATGACGGCTAACAACGTGCTCGCCCATGTACCCGACATCAACGACTTCGCCGCGGGCTTCGCCACGCTGCTGAAGCCGAGCGGCGTGGCCACCTTCGAGTTCCCGCATCTGCTGCAACTGATCGCGCATGCGCAGTTCGACACGATCTATCACGAGCACTTCTCGTACTTGTCGCTCACCGCGGTGAGGGCGGTGTTCGAGCGTGCCGGACTTCAGGTGTTCGACGTTCAGGAGATTCCCACCCATGGCGGAAGCCTGCGCGTGTTCGCGCAGCGAGCGGACGCGACCACGCATGCGGTGGCTCCGGCCGTGGATCGCATGCTGCTCCGTGAAACCGATGCCGGCATGCGCACCACCGCCTACTACCGCGGACTGCAGCCGCGCGCGGAGCGCATACGCGACGACCTGCTGGCGTTCCTGCGTCAGGCGAAGGCGGAGGGGCGCACCGTGATCGCTTACGGCGCCGCGGCGAAGGGCAACACACTGCTCAACTTCGCCGGCGTGGACGCGGATCTGGTGCGCTGCGTGGTCGACCTGAACCCCGCCAAGCAGGGCAAGTTCATGCCCGGCAGCCGCATCCCGATCGTGGGACGCGACGTGCTTGATCGGCATCGTCCTGACTATCTTCTGGTGCTGCCATGGAACATTCTTCCCGAGGTGCGACAGCAGAACGCCGTGATGTATCGTCAGGGAACCCGCTTCGTGACGGCGATTCCGGAAGTCCGGACGTGCTGAAGTCCCGCATCCTGTACACCAAGCCCTCGATCACCGAGCTGGAGACGCGCTACGCCGCCGACGCGGCGGCGCACGGCTGGGGCGAGCGCTGCTACGAGTACCTGACGCGGTTCGAGAAGGGCTTCGCCGCGCACTTGGGGGCGAAGAACGCCATCGCCACCTCCAGTTGCACCGGTGCCTTGCATCTGGGCATGGCGGGCTTGGGCATCGGAGCGGACGATGAAGTGATCATGGCGGATACCAACTGGATCGCCTCGGCGGCCCCTATTGTGCATCTGGGCGCCACGCCCGTATTCATGGACATCCTGCCCGACTCCTGGTGCCTCAATCCGGCGCTAGTGGAGCGCGCCATTACGCCCCGCACCAAGGCCATTCTGGCGGTGCACCTGTACGGAAACGTCTGCGACATGGACGCGCTGCTGGACATCGGGGCGCGGCACGGACTGCCTGTGATTGAGGATGCGGCGGAGGCGATCGGTTCGCAGCATCGAGGTCGTCGTGCGGGCTCGCTCGGTGCGTTCGGTGCGTTCAGCTTCCACGGCACCAAGACGCTCACCACCGGCGAGGGCGGCATGTTCGTCACCAGCGACGACGCGCTGTTCGAGCGGGTGCTCACCCTGAGCAACCACGGCCGCGCTCCGGGCCAGACGCGGCAGTTCTGGCCCGACATGGTGGGCTTCAAGTACAAGATGTCCAACGTGCAGGCGGCCATCGGCTGCGCGCAGCTGGAACGCGTGGAGTCCCTCGTCCAGCGCAAGCGCGCCATCCTGGCGGGATACCGCGAACGCCTTGCCGGCCTGCGCGGCGTGACCCTGAACCCAGAGCCGCCCCACGGCGTGAACGGCGCGTGGATGCCCACCGCGGTGTTCGCGCCGGAGACGGGCGTGACCCGCGAACGGCTGCAGACCACCTTCGCCGCCGAGAACATCGACGCCCGCGTGTTCTTCTGGCCGCTGTCGGGGCTGCCAATGTTCACACCGCGACCCGAGAATCGCAACGCATGGGACATCCCTCGTCGGGCAATCAACCTACCGAGCTACCACGACCTGACGGAAGCTGACATGGATCGGGTAGCCGCGGTGATTCGATGCAGCCTCTAACAAGGCGAGGGTAGCAGCGACACTTCACTACCATCTCCGTGCAGCAATTGGCGGTGCTGTGCAGATGGTGGGTTCAAGGATCGCTCCTCGTGAAAAACTCTCAGATCAGCAGGAAACTTCAGGCACACTACTCAGCGTGCTTTGAAACCCATGGTGCGACTGTGCAAGGCGTTGATTGGGGCCTTGACAGGGAACGGCACCTCGCGAGCCAAAGACGCATGCTGAAGGTTGTACGAAGTGGAGAGCCACTCGCTCCAGCGCGGCCTTCGCTCTTGGACGTCGGATGTGGGTATGGCCACCTCTATGCGACTGCATGCGACCTGTCGATCGCCCTCGACTTTCACGGCATCGATCTGTGTTCGGACATGATCTCGAGTGCCCGTGCAAGCCACCCGACTGCGACGTGGCATGTCGGCGATCTGTTTGGCTTCGTGAAGCCGAGAAGCTTCGACTATCTCGTCAGCAACGGTGTGCTCACACAGAAGCTGGATGTGCCGTTCCCAGACATGGACTGCTATGCACGGACGCTCGTTCAAACGATGTTTGCCGCATGCCGTTTCGGAATTGCTTTCAACCTGATGACGACGCGGGTGAACTTCATGCAGCCGCATCTGTACTACAAGAACCCGATTGAGTTCCTCGCGTGGTGCATGGAGGAGGTGACTCCCTGTGTGCAACTCGATCACAGCTACCGAGCCTACGACTACACGCTGTACCTCTACCGCGATGAGGTGTTTGGTGCGGTGGGACGGACGGGAGTCTCGGCGTAAGGGCGACATGGGAACGATCGGCGTCATCGCCTCTAGCGGAGGCTCCTCGTTCGACGCCGCGCAGGCGCTGCTGGCGCAGGTGGCCTCGTTGGTGCCCGTGGGTGCCGTTGAACGGGACATGCTGCACATCCGATACGCGCACACCGTCTACCTGACGCTGATGGCCGCGGAACTGGCGCGTCTGGAACTGCATCACGCGCGCTCCGCGCCCCATGGCCTGCCGATGGCGGCTAGCGCCTGTCCGGCGCTGCCGGACCGCGCGCTGTCGGACGCCTTCGCGAAATGGGTGGACACCCACTGCCCCAGCGTTACCTTCCATGGCTGAACGGACGGTGGTCATCTCGCAGCCGATGTTCATCCCATGGTTGGGGCTCTTTGAGCAAATCCATCTGGCTGATGAGTTCGTGCACTACGACGACGTGCAATTGCCACAGGGTCGCAGCTTCATGACGCGTGTGCAGCTGAAGACGGCGCAAGGGGTCAAGTGGTTGACTGCGCCTGTGGACCACGCGCGGAGCGGTCGAACGATCCGCGAGACAAGGCTGGGACCCGCCAACACTTGGCGGTCGAAGCACCTAAAGACCCTCCAACAGGCGCTCGCGCGAACTCCGTACGCGGAAGACGCCTTGAATCTGATCGAACTCATCTACGCAACGCCAACCGACAATTTGGCCGAGTTCAACATCGCGGCTACCGAGACGGTGGCGCGCTGGCTCGGGCTTCAGGCGCGATTTTCCCGCTCATCGGTGATGGGTCTTCCCGGATCGAGCTCGCAGCGGCTGCTAGATCTGTGCAAACACCTAGGGGCGACTCGATATGTCACGGGCCACGGCGCATTTCATTACCTCGACCACGCATTGTTCGAGTCGAAAGGCGTGCAAGTGCGGTACATGCGCTACGAGCGCCGCCCCTATGCACAACTGCATGGTGATTTTACGCCCTATGTGACCATCCTGGATGCCATCGCCTGCTGCGGACCCTCTGTCCGTGACCTCTTGGTATCACAATCCGTCGACTGGAGATTGCATGCCCCCGCATCCAACTGATCCACGAGACGCGCAGTTCCTGTCCCGCCTCGTGACGCATCAGGTCCAGTCGCTGCATCCCAACTTCGTGGAGGGATGGCGCATCGATCTCGAGCTGACTCGGCGAGCGATGGACCGCACCATCCGTTGCGTCAGGCACTTCAAGGGTCCTATGGGACGCTTCGACCCACTCATGGGCGGTCATCACGCCACGCTGCTGTACTTCGTGTCCTGCGAACTAGCCGCCGTCGGTCTGCAGCAAGACGCCGCCCGCGTATTCCTCACCAACAAGGCGCTGCACGGCATCGACCTTTTCCACGAGGTGGAAATGCACCCCGTCTTTGCCATCGGCCACACGGTGGGCATGGTGTTCGCCAAGGCCACCTACGGACCACGCTGCGTCTTCCATCAGGGATGCACGGTGGGCCGCGACGGTGACCGTCGGCCACTGTTAGAGGAAGGCGTGGTCATGTATCCAAACAGTTCGATCTTGGGCGCCTGCCATGTTCGTGCCAATACCGCTATCGCGCCAGGTGTGAATCTTGTAAACACCGATACTCCAGGCAACTGCTTGGTCGTCATGGGAGAAGGTGGCCGCCCCGTTTTCAAGCCAGCAAATGACTGCTACGCGGATCGCTATCTCTTGCCTCTGGACCCTTCGGCATGAGTGACGGCATCCGCGTACGACACGGGACCGTGGTCTTGGGTGTGCCTGCCTACAACGAGGTTCGCTGGATCAGTCGGACGATCGCGTCCATTCAAGCGCAGTCACATCGAGACTTTGCAGTCCTGATGGCTGACAACGCATCATCGGATGGAACATCTGACATCTGTGCTGATGTGGCTCGCCGTGATTCACGGTTCTTTCATATCCGTCATGACTCGAACAGGGGTGCTGCGTTCAACTTTGACTTCGCACGAGATGCGAGCGAAAGCCCCTACTTTGGCTGGGTCGGTGCGCACGATCTGCTGCATGCAGACTTTCTCGCCGTGCATCTGTCTGCACTGCGGCAACGATCAGACGCTGTGGGGTCGTTCACCTACTTCGAGTGGATCGACTCCAACGATCGAACGATCCAACGCGATGGGGATATCGGTGTTGCGACTCCCCAGCGCGGAGCGTTATGTCGTTATCTGTGGTCCATCGCCATCGGCAGTGATCTCGGCCCCATGCATGCGCTCTTCCGACGAACGCTACTTCCGAAACTGGCATCTCGGCAGGTCGTGGCTGCTGACCACATTCTGCTTGCCAACATGGCACTGTACGGGCCCTTCATCGCCCAACCTGGACACTTGTATCGCCTCCGTCACTTTGATGAATCGCTCCGTGAGGAAACGTCCATGCAGCGAATCACCGGTAAGCGCAACTCCCTACCGAACTTTGCAGCCACAATCGAGGCATATCTTTCAGACTTCGATCTGATGCATCCGAAGGGCACCTCGATGCGACGCTGGCGTCCTTTGGTGTCCTGGCTACTTCACGATCGACTCGATCGCCGCTCACTGAGAGTCACGAAGCGCCTTCGCAGTCTGGTCAAACACTTTCACCGCGTCCGCGCATGGCTGCGCCCGAGACCGACCGACCAAGTGCACTTCAGGTCGAACTGATCGCAGCGCCGAGTGCAGTGCGCATTCGACGGAAGTACGGATCAACTTCACACTCTGGGTACTGATCCAGTAGACGCCCCAGCGCCTCAGCGGCACGGGATCCGAGTTTGCGTCCGCGCCCACTCACGCCGATATTGATGCGATTGTTTGGTCCACGGAACGCCTCTAGAGCTTTCGGCATCTTCTCCTCCCGTGGCTCAACCCCCGAGAAGCGCAGGATTCCCTCGATCACGCTCTTTGGATTGCGGACAAGATCTTCATAGGTAACAAAATGTGCGCGATGATCGCTTCGCCATCCAAGATAGAAACTGAGATACCACGGCATTGCAATCCGCACAATTGTCTCCTCAAGTTCTGGTGGTGACTGCCGCAAATGTTCCTGTGTGAAGAGCGCAACCGGTGACTCCCGTGACTCACGATGCAAGTGATCTCGAATGCTGAGCACAATGTCTGGGAGATCACGCACGAGCACAACCGGGGAGAGTCGATACTGCTCGATGAGCCTTTGTGTGAAGTCACTGTTCCGCAAATGCTGTTGTGCAACGTAGGGACCACGATGGTTATAACGCGATAAGCGAATCTGACAAAGTTCCTGTTCTCTCGAACCATAGGCGGCAGCAAGCGCCACCTTTCGGAAGCCTGCATAGGCGGCAATCGCATTGGTGAGTGATGTCGACGCAGACTTCGGCATGCACGCCACCAGCACATGAGCGCCGCGGGGATAGCGGACCGCTTCAAGAAGTGCGTCGAACATCAAGTAAGAACCAGAGGCGATCCGATTGAGTTGCCGCATTGTTACCGTTCCGATCCTATCGCTCGCCTCTCGGCCCAAGCCATGCGAGTTGCTCATTCACAAGAGACGACAGAAATAGCCTCGTCTGATTGACTTTGTCTCTCCCACCTTGTTTGCTGCAAGTTCCGACTCGTCAAGCACAGTTTCGATCGAATATCGAGTCGTCAAGAGGCTCTCGAATCGCTTCAGCGGCGCAATGCAGAGTGGATAGGCAGCGCGGCGTGGCGATCGCGGCCATGGGACAGGCGGACCTTGATCATGAATGAACCCCTCCTCAACGATGAAACCCGTGATATCCGCCGACGAACATGAAAGGCGAGTCAGGAATAGGTTTTGCGCGCCAATCGCCATGAGAGACTGAAGGGTTTCGAGCGGATTCGGCAAGCACTGCAACGTGCCCGAAGAAAGCACAATATCTGGCAAGAATCCATCCACGGCGGCTTCGATGGATGGGTAAAAGCGAAGCGCTTCACAGGAGAGTGCACTCGCGGCATCGACCATTGCGTCAGTTTCGACAACATGCCATGTGAAGTTGGGACTCGAGCCCTGCCCCAGTGCTTCATCGCTTCCAAGTGACTTGAGATAGTGCTTTGCTTCGAAGAAGTGCTGGCCTGCAGCGCCCCCAAAATCGAGTACCCGAAGATGTTGGCGCGGGAGCAGCCGCTGCAGTGCCCAGAGGCGGCGAAGCGTGACCGCTGAAACTACCGTTGGTTCGGCAGCGCCTTGATCCCTGAACCTCACAGTCTTTTCGACCACCAACTCGGCCATCTCGCGGTCGCTGTAAGCGTGGCCAAGTGCTGCTGCCGCACGGCTCGCTTGCGCGAAGGACTCAAACGTGCGTCGGGACGCAGCCTTGCGATGGAGCCATCCGAACGCTGACAGGATGCGCGTTGGTCTCCTCACGCCGGCTTCGCCTCCGCAGGCACAAGCTGCAGCCACATCTCGTTGCCGATGGCTTCCTTCAGCTGATCGCGGGCGCGCTCGGACGCGTCCTTCGCCGCCTTCGATTGATCGCGGCGCTTCGACATCTCCTGCGCGACTTGCTGAAGCAGCGGCGACGGCGGGTTCATCTGCCAGGTCGATGGGTCGTCCGCCTTCAGGCGCTCCGCGAGCGGCTGCGTCTCGCGCAGCCACCGCGCATCCACATCGAGAACCCCCTGAAATGCCGCCAACTGCGCCTTCTGCCAACTCTCGAGTACCGATTGAACCTTGGTCGACTGCTCGGGCGTCACACCCTTCAGCAGCGCTGCCTCGGCGCACAGCCGCCTGATATCGAGCGCCCCCACGCCGCGCCGCATCGCGCGCGGATCCAGCGCTATCAGCACATCAGCCGCCTCGCCAGGCGCTAGCGCCGCCGCGAGCGCTTGCACAAGCTCGGCATCGAGCTTCGCCAACTCGGCCGCAGGCTTCACCGCCGGTCGACCGATCATCAGCACAGACAGCACACGCAACAACTCGGGATCGACCGCAACCTCCTGCGCCAACAAACTCGTCAAGCTCATCTGAATCGTCGAGTTCATCGACTGAGCGTCCGCCGCCGAGACCTCCAGTGATGCCAACGACAATCCCTCTGCTGCCTCGGCACGCCGTTCAAGATCCGCAATCAACAGATCCCGCGTCAGTATGCCTCGATCGGTCGACAGGTTGACCGTCTGCAGCGCAGGCCCAACGGAGATAAACGACACAGGCACCAACGGCATGCGCTCGAGGGTGCTCATCGCCGCATCAATGCGAATCATCTGCCGAAGCGCATCCTCAAGTCGCGCACGACTCGGATCACTCGCATCCTCCACTGCACTGGCCACAATGGTCACCACCTGCAAATCGATCTCCGATGCAGTACGGCGCGCCTGTGCCACGGTCTTCAGTGCGGCACCATTGAACGCCCCACTCTCACCGATCTGTTGCGCGATCGACTTCTCTGCGGCAACGAGCGCACCCTCATCAAACGCCGCACGCTGCTCCTTTGCAGCATCGAACGCCTTCCCGATCGCAGCATCGATCGCCTTCGCCCCATCACCACCGCGCGCGCGCAGGCCGACCGCTCGCATGCAGTTACGAAGCGTCGCCTCGTCAAGTGGTGCTGCGACAATTGGCATCGCCTTCACTCGTTCCAAGGCCGGGTCCCCCGCCGCCTGCTTCGCATCCTGTCGTCGCGTGTCGGCGGCGCTCGCGCCAACGGCAACACACGCCCACATCGCGACAGCAACAGCCACAGCGATCGCCGCACCTGACCCAAGATTTCTGAGCCGCCGCCCCAGCAGAATCACAATGATCATTGAATCAGCGTACTGCCCCCTCAGTAGCCATCACTCGTCATGCCACGCACGACCATCGCGCCGCATCAGATCATCCGCGGCAGCCGGCCCCCAAGAACCCTGCGCGTAATTGCTCGCCATCCCACGCCGTAACTCGGTCGAACGCTCATCCATAAATGGCATCACCGCCGCCCAGCCACTCTCCACCTCGATGCGGTGCTTGTAGAGCGACTGATCGCCGCGCATTGCATCAACAAGCAGCGGCCCATACGCCTCGACCGCCGCGACCCCAAACTGCTTTTCCAGATCCGCCTGCATCTCGACGCTGTCCATCCGAAGGGGCGTTCCAGGAACCTTCGTTTCGAATCGCAGGAGTGTGCGCTGCATCGGCGCGATCTCGATCACCAAGCGATTCCCTCGCACACCTCCCACCGCATGCGGAATGTCGTGAAACAGATCCGCAGCGGGACGCTTGAACTGCACGACGACTTCCGTCCGCTTCGCGGCCATGCGCTTTCCCGTCCGCAGATAGAACGGCGTTCCAGCCCAACGCCAATTGTCGATGTGAAGCTTGAGCGCAGCGAAGGTCTCCGTCGTGCTTCCCTTGGCAACACCTGGCAGATCCACAAATGCCCCCTCATCAGCCGACGCCGCATACTGCCCGAGCGCGCCATGCGACAGCACATCCGCGTCAGTCGTCGGCCGCAGCGCACGAACCACCTTGATCTTCTCCGCGCGGATTTCTTCAGCCGTGATGCTCGTGGGTGGCTCCATCGCTGCGAATGCGAAGATCTGCAACAGATGCGATTGGATCATGTCGCGGATCGCACCGGTCTGGTCATAGAACGCCGTTCGATTTCCGACGCCGACCTTCTCCGACGCAGTGATCTGCACATGATCGATGTAGCGATGGTTCCAAACCGGTTCGAACATCGTGTTGGCGAAGCGGAGCACCAGCATCGCCTGCACCACCTCTTTGCCGAGGTAGTGATCGATGCGATAGATGTCCTCTTCCTCAAAGACCCGACCGAGCGCACGGTTCAGGCTCGCCGCACTTTCCTCATCGTGACCGAACGGCTTCTCCACGACGATGCGCTGCCATGAACGCGACTGTGCATCGATCGAGCACCAACGCCTGCCCTCCGTGACGAGCGCGGCCTCGTCGATGCGCTGCACGATCGACTCATAGAGTTCCGGAGCCACGGACAAGTAGAAGAGCCGATTGCCGCGCGTGCCAGCGGATGCATCCATCTTTGCCATTCGATCTGCGAGCGCTGGATACATCTCGCCCTGCGCCGCATCGCCCGCGAAGTACTCGATGCACTGCGAGAACGCCCGCCACCGCACGGCATCCCAGCGCGTGGCATGCTCCTGCACCGAAGCCGCCAACTCGTCTCGCCACTGCGCATCGCTCTTCGCTCGGCGCGACACACCCAGGACGCGGAAGGCTTCAGGCAGATTGCCCAGCGAATGCATCTCATAGAGCGCAGGGATCAGTTTGCGCGCGGTCAGATCGCCTGACGCACCAAAGATCACGAGCACACAGGGGTCAGCCTTGCGAATCACCAGACACCTCCACTTCCAACGATCATTGACACGCCATCCACCAGCGGTCGCTCAAGCGGGTCAATCAGCCATAACCCATCATCGAGCAACCACTCCACGCGCTGGAAAAGAAGCGGCACGCGCCCCAACGCCGTAAAGCCGAATGCGGCACCCAAAGTGATCATCAGGTACATGATGCCAATACTCGGTGCAGCGCCAGCATCATGCGCGCCACGGCAGTTTGATGGAGCGGCCACGAACCATGCGACATGCAGCACGGTAGCCCCTCACGGCAATTCATGGATTACGGCTTCGGCGCGGGCGCGGGTGCGGGCTGCCCAATCACAGTTGCTTCCGCTGCCTTCGCGTCCTCGATCGCCTGCTTCTCCATCTGCGCGACCTGCGCTTCGGTCTTGGGTACTTCAACGAACGCAAGGATCACGCCATCGCCTACTCCAAAGAGCGCCCATCCAGCGATCACTCCGGCACAAACAGCCTCGCGTCCATCCACCCACAGCCGATGACCGAACGACCCGACTCGACTGCGATTGATCATCTCCAAGAACGAAAAGACCAGCGCACCCACCCACATCATGATCGTCGACTCAGGTCCGAGCACGACACCAAGCCCTATGCCCACGGCACTCAGCGGGAACTTGCCGCGCGTGAAGACCTTCAGTGCTTCGAACACGATCGCAGCAAGCGCACCGAATGCCATGGCGATCGCGGCACTCACTGGCAGAACCCCCCAGTACTTGCGAATACCGTCGACCACCTGAATCGTGTCACCACTGCCTGAACCCATGCCGCGGATCACCTCCGCGATGGCAGCCCACTGCACGGCACCAATCATGTCGTACTTCTGCGTCGCCGCATCGCGAAGGGTCTGCCCTGTCTCCGGTGTCCAATCACTCAAGAACAGAATGAAGAAGAGGGGCGTGCTCGCGATCGCGCCAGCAAAGATGCCGATGACATGTCCCCACGCCTGCTGCCTCGGCTTCGCACCGAGCATGTATCCAGGCTTGATGTCCATCAGCAGATTGCTCGCGTTGCTCGCCACTTCAGTGGTCATGCCAGCTGTGATCAGGTTGGTTCCTGCGTGCGTTGGATTCGCTGCACCAAAGGTGAACTGCGTGATCTTGGACAGCGCGCCCGTTGGCGTGATGCTCGTCAGCGCAGTGGCGTTCGCCGCAATCAAAGTCAACAGCACGATCAGCGGAATCGACAGGAACCCGAGCCACGGATTGACGCCGAACCAAAGCCAGTTCATCAGCACGGTCACTCCAACCATCACCGGCACACCCACGAGCGTGATCCACATCGGGAACTCGATATGACGCAAACAGTCGTTGTGATTGTTCCCGCGACGGAACAGCCCTGTGAACGCGCTCACGATCACCTTCGGCTTCGCGAGCAGCCCAGCGAGGCTCGCCGTCACCATCATCGAGACTCCCCACCACAAACTCCATGAGTTCATGATGTGACGCTGCCCGAAGATCGCCTTTGAGAGGTCGAACGATCCATCCGCCTGAACGATCGCTGCATAGTTCTTCGGCAGAATCTCGCCGCTCGCGATCATCAGCGGTGCGATCAGCAGATAGTTCAGCGCCATGCCAATCATCAGGCTGTTGGTCAAACGAAGCCCCATCAGTCCGCCGGCACCGAACATCGCCAGCTCGATGCCGACGGTCACACCAAGCTGCTCGACGGTTACGCCCTGCACGCGCGGCACCCAAGCCTGCGCCTTCACGGCATAGTCGTAGTACCACTGGTCCAGCCGTTCAGTGAGGTGCCAGATCGTCTCCTGACTTTTCGATGTGCCAAGCACCTTGATCTGCAGCAGCGACATCCATCCGACAGTCAGCAGCATCTGCACGATCGCTCCGATGGCCGCCGCCGCCGCCAGCGCCTTGGCCTTGAAAACGCCGGCACGCGCACCCTCGTCGTCGCCCGCCACATCGCTGCGTTCCACGGGCAGATTGTTCACCATGTGATCCGTGCCGCCGCGCGGAGCGGAGGGATAAAGCGAATCCATGACGACAGCGGCGGCGCGACCTTCTGGAAACGGCTGCTGCTCATCGTTGATGAAACGCCGCTTCATCGGGAACGCCACGAGCACGCCAAGAATGCTCGCGAGGATGTTCCACACCATGATCTGGAACCATGGCAACGCGCGGTTTTCGATGAACATGTAGGCCATCAGACCGCTGATCAGCGGCCCGGTCATGTATCCCGCAGCGGTCGCGATCGACTGCACTGCATTGTTCTCGAGGATGGTCAAGTCCTTCACGAATCCCGAGCGCGCCATGGCGCGAAAGATGACGAAGCTGAGGATCACGCTCGTCACGCCGACACCGAGCGTCCAGCCCGTCTTTGCTCCCACATACAGATTTGTTGCGCTGAGCACGCCGCCAAGCAAGAACCCCGTGACCGCCGACCGTAGTGTCAGCTGCGGCATGTCACCGCGGAACACACTCTTCAGCCACCAGCGGTCCTTTTCCTCCCGCGACATGTCGCGGATCTGTTCATCGGTCAGATGGGGAAGCGCCATAGGGTCGTTGTCTCCTCACGGCTCGCGCCGAACTTGCAAAGCTGCGGTGCTTCGCATGGCTCGGCCCTGTCGGCTCGCGAAAGGTAGCAGACGACTGCCGATCGTCTAGACGGACCAGGCGGCGAGCAGCAGCGTGAGGTCCGCGCCATCCACGATGCCGTCGCCGTTCACATCCGTACAGCCATCACCGCCGAATGCCGAAAGCAGGAGCGTGAGATCTGCCCCATCCACGCGGCCGTTGCCGTCAAGATCCGGCGTACGTCTCGACTGCTGAACAACCCCATCGCCTGCGGGCGGATTGCTCCAAACTTCACTGCATCGGGCGCGATCACCCACGAGATACAGCAGCAGGAACTCGGTCATCTCACGCCTCGTCACCGCCAACTGCTGCGCACGGGAGATCGACCCGGAATCACAGAATGCGATCGCGCTGTCGATGAATCCACAGTGGAACCCACCCGTGATGGTGATCGACTGCGCTGGACCCGGAAGGTTTGGGTACATGGTGCTCGTGGAAGACGGTGGAACGATCGTGTCTTGGCTGCCGACGATGAGCCGCGTCGCACATCGCACGTCCGCAGCTGCTGCAATCGAGGATGGATTTGTGTTCGCTGCCGCCTGTCCGATCACTGCGCGGATACGCGGGTCACTCTTTGCCGCCAAGAGCGCGCAGCCACCGCCCATCGAGTGCCCTGCCACAGCTCTGCGTTCACCATCGATTGCCCCCTGCCACGGTGATCCCGCTACCGTGGCCTGCGCTGCGAGCCAATCCATTGAAGCAACAAGGTCGAGCGCGAACGCCGAGTGGTTCGGCAAAAGTCCACCTTGTGATTGCGGCAAGATGACGACCATTCCCCACGATGCGAGATGAGCGCCCGTCGACAGATACAGATTCACGGGCGACAAGAAGCCATGGCCGAACGCAAGCACAGGGAGCGGTCCGCTGCTCGAATCGACTGGTGCATTCACCGCGCTCGAGGTGCCGGGATAGTGCACCGTGGCCACGAAGGTGGAACCGTCTGAACGCACCACGGTGACATCACGGCGTGATGGCGTCTTTGGCCCAGCGAGCGAGAGATCGTCCGCTCGCCCCATCGCCGCAGCGAAGAACAGCAAAGCAACCGTCAAGAAAGCAGTTCCGCGTGCGATCTGCATCTGCCCATTGTTGCCTCCGAAACAGGCCAACGCAAGTTGAAGCCCGCTATTCTGTCGGGGTCCGGGGGGTATCCCCTTCGCGGGGCGCTTCGCCCATGCCCCTTCGACACACGCGCATTATCAACATCATTGCCGCCTCGGCTGCCTCTCTGGCCGTACGCACGAGCGGTCTGCTGACTCAGATTGTCACAGCGTGGTATCTGACCCCCGCCGACTTCGGGGTGTATGCCATCGGTCTGTCGATCGCAGCAGTGACCTTCATCATGCGAGGCGGCGGAACAGGCGTGTTCCTGCAAACGATGCAGCCAAGCGAGTTCAAGGATCTCGGTGGGAGTTTGCTGCGCGTCTCGATCGTGTTCTCGATCTTTGGCTGCCTGCTCACACTTGGTGCAGCGCTGCCTGTGCGGATCATCTATCAGCAAGAGCAACTTGGATGGATACTGCTGACGCTGAGCCTCTCCAACCTGATTGGAATGGTGAGCTCGTTTCCCCGCGGAAAGATGCTTTCGGGGCTGAAGTTTGTTTCGGTTGCATGGGTGGAGACGGCGGCCGCCATGCTCAAGTTTGGCACAGCACTTTGGTGTGCGCGCAGTGGCATGGGCGCACTCACCTTCGCCATCGCCCAACTCTCAGGTGAGTCTCTCAAGGCGCTACTTCTTTTCCTGCTCGCGAGAGTCCAAGTCGCGGACTTCACCGCACCGCCCCAGTGGATTGGCACCATGGCATCCTTGCTGCCACTACCGCTCGCGATCGCGGTAGTCACAAGCCTTTCAGAACAGGGCGACACCTTCGTCGCAAGTTGGTTCGTGCCAGTCTCAGTGCTTGGTATCTACTACTTTGCAACACAGTTGACAGCGCAGCCGTTTCGCCTACTCGCTGGCACCATCCAATCGGTACTCGCACCTCATACGGCACAGACACGCGCCGACCCGAAGGCATCCGCAGAGTCCATTCAATCCACATTCCTGTCTGGAATCGTCTTCATGCCCCTTGTCGTGATGTCGGTGCCAACGTGCTACCCAAGCGCTTCGCGTCTGCTATGGGGAGACAAGTGGGAAGCAACCGTCTGGCCGGTCGCGCTCTCCTGCACACTGGTCCTCTATCCGACGGTTCTGACGATTCTGGAAGGACCACTCATTGGACTTCGCAGATGGCGCGACGTTCTTCGATTGATGACCTTGCGGGTCGGTTCGCGTCTCATCGGCAGCATGATCGGCGTCATCATCGTTCTGACAGCAGGACTTCCGCCCGAAACCGCGGCGATCGTTCTCGTTTTGAGTGTTGGAGTCCTGAGTTCACTCGCGTGTGCTCTTGCGATGCGCAAGTCGCTCGTCAATGCGGGTGTCGACCGCTCGCTCGTCGACTTCGAGTTGTACATCACTCCGCTCTACTCAGTTCTCGCCGCAGTTGGAGTTCATGGTCTCGTCACAAGTCTTACACCGACAATAGAAGGATTGGGCATCACCGGCCGATCAACGCATGCGATCCAACTACTCGTGAGCGCACTGCTTTACACGGGCATTTCACTCGTCTTGCTTCGCTTCTCGTACTTCGAGAAGCTCTGCATCCTGCTTCGTACCGTACCCACTGCTGTCCGTACCCCACTGATGCGCCTTTTCTTCATCCAACCCGCCGACATCGAAGTGCGACCAACCCCTGCGCGGTGACGATCGAGTTCAGCCTGGCTGCACCATCTTGTCCGCCTGCACGACACGATCGTAGGTCGGGGCATCCACATGACCAAGCGTAAGCGCCGCTTCCTTCAGGGTCAGCCCCTGATGGTGGGCATGCTTCGCGATGGCACTCGCCTTGTCGTAGCCGATGTGCGGCGCAAGAGCAGTCACGAGCATCAACGACTTGTGCAGCAGATCCGCGACCCGCCGTGTATCCACCTCGATTCCCACCGCACAGAATTCGCGGAACGCATCGCAGGTTCCCGTGAGCAGTTCACACGACCGAATGAAGTCGAGTGCGATCACCGGCTTGAAGACGTTCAGCTCGAAATTGCCCTGACTGGCGGCGGTCAGGACCGCCTGGTTGTGGGCCATCACCTGAACGCACACCATCGTCATGCTCTCTGATTGCGTCGGGTTCACCTTCCCCGGCATGATGCTGCTACCTGGCTCATTTTCAGGGATCACCAGTTCGCCGATGCCGCAGCGCGGACCACTCGACAACCAGCGCACATCGTTGGCGATCTTCATCAGTCCAGCAGCGAGCGATGCGATGCAGCCGTGCACCGCAGCCACGTTCTCATGACCCGCAAGCGCCTGAAACTTGTTCGGTGCGCTCGTGAATGGAATCCCCGTGCGCGTTGCAAGTTCCGCACTGACACATTCACCGAATCCGATGGGTGCGTTCAGACCAGTGCCGACCGCGGTGCCACCGATCGCGAGCTGTTGGATGAGCGGCAGCGTCGCGCGGATCGCGGTGGATGCTGTGTCGAGTTGGGCAACCCATCCGCTGAACACCTGCCCAACCGTGAGCGGCACCGCATCCTGCAGGTGAGTTCTCCCGATCTTCACGATGTGCGCGAACTCCTTCGACTTCGCGTCGAGCACGTCGCGGAGCCTGCCGACCGCTGGCAGCAGGCTGCGCTCGACCTCGAGCGAACAGGCGATGTGCAGGGCGGTCGGGAATGTGTCATTCGACGACTGGCTCATGTTCACATCGTCGTTTGGGTGAACCGGTTTCTTGCTGCCGAGCACGCCACCCGCAATCTCGATCGCGCGATTGGAAATGACCTCGTTCACATTCATGTTGGTCTGCGTGCCAGACCCCGTTTGCCAGACCTTGAGCGGGAAGTGCGCATCGAGCTTGCCGGCAATCACCTCATCGGCAGCCGCCAGGATGAGATCGCGCTTCTCTTCGGACAGTTTTCCAAACGCATGATTCGCCACCGCACACGCACGCTTGAGCATCGCCATGGCGATCACTGCCTGTCGCGGCATCGCCTCGCCAAAGGGGAAATGATGCAAGCTGCGTTCCGTCTGCGCCCCCCAGTAACGGTCGGCGGGTACATCGATCTGCCCCATCGCATCGGATTCGCGGCGAGTGGCTGTTGAAGTCGTTGTCATGGGCGCTCCTTTGCGGGACCAGAGGGTGACCGCAGAGTCTAGAGCGCAGATGGAACGACGAACCGGGCTTCGTCAGTTCTCGTCGAGGGCTGGACCGAGCGGATCCCACACAAGTTTGCGGGTATTCCAGTCACCTTGTGGCGTGCTCGGATCACGGCTGCCCACTGAGTTCGTCGTCGCTTCCGTATTGAGTACCCACCCGACATGCCCGTCCACGAACGCAATGTGACCGCCATCGAAGTGTCGCGCGGCAAATCGCTTCCAGTCGGAGCGGTGCCGCTTCAAATCGCGGCCAAAGTGCACATCCGATGTCGGCAACTCCTTCGGATTCGCACGCATCTCGACCATCATGACCGTGGCGTCGGAGCGCGGAATCTGCACGAACCGCATTAGCCGATTGGGTGAAAACTGGGGATCGCCCGAGTTTGCAAGAAGCGTGTTGTTCAACTGGCTGTTCGGCACATAGTTGAAATAGAACTGACGCTGAACTTCATCGGGCCCTGGAGACCCATACCCCCATGGCGCCGCCGACTCTGGCTGCGCACCTGGATCCACAAAGATCGACTCGCCCTCGCCACCGAAGGGAACATTCTGCTGCGCGACAAACGCCGCCTCATTGATCTCCGAGTAGGGACGCTGATCCACCATCGGCGGGATCGCGTTCGCCCAGTACGCGCGCTGCGCCAGATTGATCGGCATCGAGTTCGCGTCCTTCAAGCCCTCCCACGGCAGGCACTCCTTGTTGGCATTCGCCCACATCACGGTGCCCGTTCCCCACTGCTTCAAGTTGGACTGACTCTTCGCCGCGAAGCCTGATCGTCGCACCATCCCAACACCAGGCACAAGAAGACCGATGAGTACGACGATGATGCCAACGACGACAAGCAACTCCACCAGCGTGAAAGCGCCTGGACACCGCAGCCCAGTTGATTTGAGCGCTTTCTCGGTCACGACCCCCAAGATGCTAACACCGCGGAGAGGTCCGTTGCATCCACGGTGCCGCTGTCATTGATGTCAGCCGCCGCATCGTTCGTGCCCCAGGCGGAGAGAACGGCCGCAAGATCAGAACCATTGATCTGACCATCGCCATTCACATCAGCCGGGTTGGGAGCGGAGAAGGAACAACCAGCCTCGGGCAGACCTGCAAAGGACTGCGTCACCGTAGCGGTCCCCGGGCACGAGATCCATGTGTTCGGCAGCCCGAAGGTGCTCGAGACGGTCGAGTCGTCGTAGAAATTCGCCGCATTGTTGCGCCCCGTCACGGCTTCACGAAGTCGGCAGACATCTGCGGAACCGACGGATCCACCGCGGTAGTTCTGCGAGCCCTCTCCCTGCCATTCGACAACTTGCTGACCGCTCGCGTTCCAAAGCGACACGGCCCATCGATCGTTGGAAGTTGAGAACTGCCCTGACAAGTGGCCTGGCTTGGTGCTCGTGGTGCCCGTGATGAGTGCGGTGTCGAAGGAGTTGATGTTCACAGAGCGATCACCGCTCGCTGAGTTGAACGACAGATCTGTGTTCAACCCACCCTGCGCAGTCGTTGACTCGATGAATGTGATGATCATGCCGCTTGGCAGATCGCCCCAGAACGCCGCGCTCGAAAGCGTCAGAACACCGGAAGCAGTCGTGTCCCGCCAACGCAGCGTCCAACCTCTCAAGTCGAGGTGAGAGGCAACAACAACGAACTCCATCCAGTTGCCACCATTGCCAAGTCGCCGCCCGAAGAACGAGTCGGATGCCTGTCCGCCCGCAGCGTCCGCGGTCTGCGTTCCACCACCGAGAAAGCTTGTCGCCAAAACCGCGTTGTATTCGTTCAGGGCGAAGGGTCGGCATGTCGTGCAGACTTCGGCAACGACCACGTTTCGTAGCGCAGCGAAGTTCTGATACGTCTTGCACTGCGTCACCAGATCGGTCCAACTGTTCGGCTGACCGCACGATGAGCTGTCGCCACCCGAGTAAGTGGAGAAGGGAGTGATCGACTGCGATGGATCGGCCTTGAGGCGACAGGCCTCTCGACTACTCACGCCAGTAGCCCCCCAGGAAGATTGACCTTCACCGACCAACCCGATCACCACCCCGCCCGCAGCATTGACGATTCGCGCCGCCCAGTTATCGTTGCCGACGTCCATCGGATCGTCATAGGTGGGATTGGTTGGGTCATAGACGTTCGCGTTGCAGGTCACGAGCGCTGCATCGAAACAATTGACGTTGATCCACCAGTCGCCTGCGCAAGGATCAAATGACAAATCTGTGTCCAAGCCGCCAAGTGCGGTGCTCGACTCCACAACCGTGATGATGGTGCCAGCCCGCAGATCGCTCCATACCGCCGCGTTTGAAAAGGTGATCTGACCTTGCGGCGTCTGACCGTTGCCGTACCAAATGTCCGTACCGTCCGCATCCGTTGCTCCTGTCTCAATCCACTGCACTCGCCAGCCCCGAATGTCGGCGTGGTCTTTGATGACAACGAGCTCGATCCAGTCGCCAACGTTGCCGAGGCGCCGTCCGAAGAACACGTCCTCGTTGTTGGAGCAACTCTCGCCATTCGGTCCGTCGGGCTGCGGACACCCGGCGGTGGCCGAGCCAGGATTGCCAAGCCACTTCTGACTACCGACACAATTCCACTCGTTCAAAATCAGATCGGCTGCGGTGGCTTGGTTGCTCAAGGTCAACCCCGCGCCACAAAGAAATGCGGCACACAAGGCGCCGCGGGAGACAAGCACTTTGACGGACCGAGAAGCAAGGGCGAGCATTGGGGACTCCTCCAGAGATCGTGGTGTGCCGAACGACCCGAAAGGATGCCGCACAACAGTTCAGATCATGTTTGGAACAGGTGCAGAAATGCCCTCTCTGTACCAATTCTGAATACTCTCTGAACGAGCAGAGGGTCTTCTGCTCGCTCTATGCCCGTTGCTCTTGCCATCCTTCTTGCCGCTGCATCGACGAGTACGGCGGACCCGCCGCCAGTCAGTGCTCCCGAGGACGCCGCTTCGCTGCACTGGCGGGGCACATTCGATAGCGGCAACCCCGCTTGTTCGAGCACAGAAATCGCCGTGTGGAATCCGCTTGCAAGACGCCTCTTTGTGTGTGGAGGGCCATCGGGCGTTCTTCGCCTCGACTGCACCGATGTCCGCGCCCCGAAAGTTGATCGCCGATATGCGGCAGATCGCATCACTTCGGTTGCCAGTCATGGCGAACTCATCGCGGTGTGTCACGGCGGACAAGAGCAAGGAGCAGTCGGCGAGGTGCTCCTGCTCGATCTTGATCTGAAACTTCTCGGTCGCGTGCCTGTTGGGTATGGACCCGACATGCTGTGCTTCACCCCCGATGGCTCGCGCCTGCTTGTTGCAAATGAAGGCGAGCCCGTTGCCGGGGGCAGCGACCCGCCTGGCAGCATTTCGGTCATCGATCTGTCGAACGGTGTGGCGAAAGCTCGCTGCACGGATGTGAAGTTTGACGGTGCGCGTTTCGAGGTTGATGCGCTCCGCACCCGAGGCATTGTGATGCCGCACAGCGACCGCAGCGCCGATCGGCAACTCGAACCTGAATACATCGCAGTCGAACCGTCGGGTTCACGCGCGTTTGTCACGCTGCAGGAGAACAATGCCATTGCTGTGATTGATCTGAACGCCCTTCGAGTCCTCGATGTGCTCCCTCTCGGTACGCAAATGTTCTCGAAGACCGGACTCGATCCAAGCGACAAGGACGGTGCCGCGAAGATCCAACCATGGCCGGTCGAGGGACTTCTCCAACCCGACTCCATCGGCTGCTTCTCCTCTGGCGAGAGCGTGTATCTCGTGACGGCGAATGAAGGCGAGTCGCTCACCGGGAATGCGGTCCGTGTGAAGGACCTTGTTCATCGCGTGGACCGCGCTCAACCCGCACTCGATTCAACTGCGTTTCCAAACGATCCGGCGGCTGGGCTACGCCATTCGCGTACCGTTCTGGCCAGCGACGGACTCGGAAGGCTTGAAGTTTGTCCGCTGCTTGGCGATGACGATGGCGACGGCGACTACGACCGCCTTGTTTGCTTCGGCGGCAGGTCTGTAACACTGTGGAAGGTGGGCGGCACTGACTCCGCGCCGACACTCTCACACGTGTGGGATTCGGGCAGCAGTATGGAACATGAAGTGTTGGCGCGCATGCCGAGTGCGTTCAATGCCGATAGTGAAGAGAGCCCATCAGTGGACAAGCGCAGTGCGAAGCGTGGTCCGGAACCCGAGGGGCTCACGATTGTCGAACACGGCGGACGGCGACTGCTGTGTGTTGGACTTGAGCGCCCCGGTGGCGCGATGGTGTGGGACCTCTCAGATCCCGCCGCGCCCGCGCTTGCGGCCTACTGCAATCGCCGCGATCCAAGTGTGGGCGGCGCCGGCGCGGGCGACTTGGCGCCCGAGGGCTTGTGTGTGATCCCCGCGGCAAGCAGTCCGACTGGCGAGCCGCTGCTCGTCCTATGCAATGAGTTCAGCGGGACGGTCAGCTTTTTCGCGATCGAGTCGAAGCGCTAACGAGCAGCATCTCGGCGGACAGCCCAGGTCCGAACGCCAACGCAACGACGGGGCCCGATGCTCCGCTGCAAACCAGCCGCTCGAGAATGAAAAGCAGTGTGGCGCTGCTCATGTTGCCGAAATCACGGAGAACGCCTCGACTGGCATCACCCGCATCGGCGGGTAAACCAAGTGCAGCCACCACCGAGTCGATCACGCGCGGCCCACCGGGGTGAATCGCCCATCCAGCGACGGATGCGCGGCAAAGACCAGATGCCGCAAGGCGAGCATCGATCCATGACGGGAGCGCGCGCTCGATCAGTGCTGGCACCTCAGCGGACAACCCCATCATGAACCCGTTGTCGCCGACCTCCCAAGTCATCGCATGTTCCGATCCCTCGAGTACCAGTGAATGCGTGTCGATGATCTGTGTCGCTGCTCGCGCGGGCGAGTGCTGGTCCTCCGCAGAGGCAGCCACGACGACCGCCGCTGCACCATCGCCAAACAAGGTGTTCGCGATCCACTGATCGACTCGCTCGCCGTAGTGAAGATGCGCCGAGCAGACTTCGCCACAGCACACCAACACGCACGCAGTCGGATCTGCCCGCACCATGTCGCGTGCCGCGGCGACAGCATTGATGGCGGCATGGCAGCCCATGAATCCAATGTTTGTGCGGCGCACCGACAGGGCAAGACCTAGATCATGAATCAACCACTGATCCATTCCAGGTGCGGCGAATCCAGTGCATGATGCGGTCACGAGATGTGTGATCGACTCTGGATTCATCGCGCTCGCTCGCATCGCATCACGGCATGCTGCAAACGCCATCGGACGAACGGCAGAAGCCCAGAGTCGCATGCGAGCTGCCGTGCCCACAGGGGCTGGGCCCGCCGAGGAGGCATCCTGTGGCGCATAGAAACCGGCAGGATGATTGTCCGTTGCCGCGGCACACCACCGCTGCGCAATCCCGCTTCGATCCGCGAGTCGCTGCAGCAGCGCGCGGTCAACGCGTGGTGGCGCAATCGCCGTTGCAAGCGCGAGCCAGCGAGTCGTGTCCATCCGCTGCGGGGGATGCGCGTGTCCAAATCCAAGAATGCTCGCACTCATCGCGCAGCGCTCCCGAGCAGCGCGTTCGTCCGCTGCACACCCCATGCCCTGCCCATGTATGCGGCGCACATTGGCGCGTGCTGCCCCACGCGCAAGACCGCAGCGAGGATGCGTGGCGCACGAACGAGCAGCGCCATCGATGCACACCGCGCGTGCGACCACGCCGACATTCTTCGTGCAGTGCGTTCCCATGCATCCACGGATGCGCGCCCGCTCAGCACGAGATCCGCATGATTCGCTGCGGCGATACCCGATGCCAGCGCCCAGCCGATCCCCTCGCCCGTGAAGGGCTCGACATAGCCAAGTGCATCGCCCGAGGCGATGATGCGGCCATCCGTTGCAGCCGCACGCCGACGAGTCAGTCGAGGCGTGCCGGTCCACGCCGAGTGAATCACCCGCTCGCGGTCGCGGATCCGCCGGCCGAGCCACTGAATCGTCAGCGCCGCAGGACCTCCCGCTGCACGCACAACGG